>JALWAP010000039.1 GCA_027016315.1 Anaerolineae bacterium
TCCATGTCCATCTCGCCCTTCGCCTCCATCTCCGCCGCCCTGGGCCTGACCTCTTTGTCCACGAATTCCCGTATCGTCTTTCTCAGCAACTGGTACTCTTTTGGCAACGAGAAATCCATTTTCTATCCTCCGTTCACGAATCAGCGAATCTGCGAATCAACGAATCAGCGGTAACGGGCCGTGTAGTTCGCTGATTCGCTCCATTCGCTCATTCGTCATGGTCTGATCTTCAGCCCGTATTCGGCGAAAATCTTCCCGGCGATAATCACCCTCAGAATCTCGTTAGTGCCCTCGACGATGGAAAGCGCCCGCGCGTCCCGGTAAATCCGCTCCACGGGGTATTCCTTGATGAATCCGTACCCGCCGTGCACCTGAACCATGGTGTTCGCCACGTCGAAAGCGACCTCGCTCGCCATCACCTTGAGGGCTGCAGCCTCGGCGGTGTACCGCTCGCCCTGGTCGGCCAGCCACGCCGTGTGGTAGAGGCTGTGCCGCAGCCCCTCGATCTTCATCCACGAGTCGGCGACGTATTTCTGGATGACCTGCTTCGTGGCGATCTCCACGCCGAACTGCTTGCGCTCGGACGCGTACCGGGAGCCTTCGGAGAACGCGTGCTCCGCGATTCCCAGCCCAATGGCGGAAACGGCCATCCGGGCGAAGTCGAGGGTGCTCAGCGCGATCTTGAACCCATTGCCGGGCCCGCCCAGCACGTTCTCCTTCGGCACGCGGGCGTTGTCCAGGTAGATCGTGGTGATGCTGGCGCCATGCAGCCCCAGCGTCAGTTCTCTCCCGCCGACTTTCAGGCCGGGCGTGTCGCGATCCACGATGAACGCCGTGATTCCTTTGGCCCCCGCCTCCGGGTCGGTCTTGGCGAAGACGATGTACACTCCGGCGATGCCGCCGTTGGAAACCCAGGTCTTGGTGCCGTTGAGGAGATACGAATCGCCATCCTCCGCCGCCACGGTGCTCAGGGACGCGGCGTCGGAGCCCGCGTCGGGCTCGGTCAGGGCGAACGCCCCGATCTTCTCCCCCATGATCATGTCCGGCAGGTACTTTTCCTTCTGATCGTCGGTGCCGAACTGCAAAATCGGTCTGGTCGCCAGGGTGTTGTGGACGTGAACCGTCAGGGCTGTGGATGCGCAATGCTTGCCCAGCTCCTCCAGCATGAGCAGGTAGCTGAGGGTGTCCAGCCCGGCGCCGTAGTACGGCTCCTCCGGCACCAGCGCGCCGAAGAACCCCTGCTCCGCTGCTTTCTGGATGAGCTCCGGCGGAATCTCCTCCTTTTTGTCGATTTCCTCTGCCAGCGGTTCCACCTCTTTCTCCGCAAACTGGGCGAACATCTGGCGGAACATCTCCTGGTCTTCGGTCAATCTGAAATCCATACGATTCCCTCCGTTGACTGCAGGGATTGGGGATCAGGGCTTAGGGTGCAATGGCGGCCTTCTTTGAAAGCCGTTGAGCGTGCTTTCCCTGTCCCCTATCCCCTGACCCCTTCGTCTTTCCCGAAACTACCGTCTCCGTGAAGCGACGGCGTTCCACGCAGGACGGCTCATCTGTCCTCGAACTTCGGTTGCCTCTTCTCCAGGAATGCCTTGATGCCCTCGGCGGCGTCGTGGCTCTCCGTGAGGATGGAGAATTGCTCCGCCTCCGCTTCCAGTGCCTCGGCCAGCGGCATCTCCAGCCCCTCCCGCACGACTTTCAGGATCGCCGCGGTGGGGAGCGCGCTCTTGCTGGCAAGCTTCTTCGCCAGGTTCATCGCCTGCTTGAGCACCTGGGAAGCGGGAACGACTTTGTTGACCAGTCCGATGCGGTAGGCTTCCTGGGCGTTGATCATGTCGCCGGTCAGGAGAATCTCCAGCGCCCGGCCCTTGCCCACCAGCCTGGGGAGCCGCTGCGTGCCGCCCCAGCCGGGGATGATGCCCAGGTTGATCTCCGGCTGCCCGAACCGGGCCCTGTCGGATGCGATGCGAATATGGCAGGCCATGGAAAGCTCCATGCCGCCGCCCAGCGCCACGGCGTTGATGGCGGCGATGACCGGCTTGGTGCTCGCCTCGATCTTGGAGAAGACGCGGTGTCCCTCCATGATGACTTTCTTGGCCTCTTCTTTGCTCTTGAGCTGTGCCAGTTCGTTGATGTCCGCTCCGGCCACGAAAGCGAGCTGTCCTGCGCCGGTGATGATGATCACCTTGACGTCCGGGTTGGCGGTCAGTTCGTCGAACGCGGCGTCGATGTCCTTGACCGTCTGCGTGTTCAGCGCGTTCACCGGCGGGTGGTTGATGGTCAGAACGCCGACCCTATCCTCGACCGAAACCTTCACATTCTGATACTCTCCCATTTCTCAGACCTCCTTTGTCGAATTCTTTGTGGGGCGAGCCGTCTGCCTCGCCTCAATTGAGCTAAACATCTCGACCCACGGCTTTGTAGGGCGACTCGTTGGACTCGCCCCGGTCGAGCTAGACAGCTCGACCTACAGTTTTGTGGGGCGAGCTGCTTGGCTCGCCCAGTCGGGCTAGACAGCTCGACCTACAGTTTTGTAGGGCGAGTCGTCTGGCTCGCCCGGTCGAGCTAGACAGCTCGACCTACAATCCTGCAAAGCGAGTCGCCTGGCTCGCATGGTCGAGCTGGTAGCCGACCTGCAAACCGTGCCTTTTGTAGGGCGAGTCGTCGGACTCGCCCCGGTCGAGCCAGACAGCTCGACCTACAAAATCGCTGCCCGGAGATAGCTCCATGGCCAATCCTCCCACCTGCGGACGAGTCCTGCTTTCACCGGGTTGTTCAGCACATATTCTATCGTGCGAAGAAGGGCTTCCTCGTCTCTGACGACTCTGTCGTAGCTCTCCCTTTGCCAGAACGCCCCCTTCCTTTCCAGGATATCGTTGGCTTTCCTGCCAGTGTAGCCTTTCAATCCCTTGAGGATGAAGGGCAAGGAGTACGGCTTTCCATCATTTCTTTTCAATGGTCTGAAAACCAAGTGCACATGATTCGGCATGACACAAAATGTGTAGATATCGTAGAGCCGTCCATCTCGGTAATGGATGCTGTCTGCGACCAGGTTTGCTATTTCCGGGTTGCGGAGCCACTGAGGCCCATATTTTGCAGCGTCCAGTGCATCATCCCATTTCTCGAACATGCGTTGGAGCACCTCTAAGGCTTCTTGTCGTCGACTTGGGCTGATACTGGGATCTTCCAGCACCTTTTTCCAGTATTCCCTCTCTTCTGTCAGACTATAGATTTTCTCGCGTGGCAGGGAGTTTGCCAGCCTGAAGGTGACGAAAAGAATCGCTTCTTCCGGCTGGTAGTGCGGCAAATGGCGCCTGTAAGAAGACCTGTAGCCCAGCGATGATTTTTCCACTGGTCTTCCCATTTCTCTCCTCTGCCACTATTTGCCCTGTAGGGCGAGCCGTCTGGCTCGCCCGGTCGAGCTAGACAGCTCGACCTACGGTTTTGTAAGGCGAGTCTGACGTCTCGTCCTGGTCGAGCTAGACAGCTCGACCTACAACCTCTCGAAAATCATCGTTCCGCCCTGGCCGCCGCCGACGCACATGGTCACCATGCCGTACCGGATGCTGCTGCGCTGCATTTCGTGCAGGAGCGTGGCGGTCAGCTTGGAGCCGGTGGCGCCCACGGGATGCCCCAGCGCAATGGCGCCGCCGTTCGGGTTCACCCGCTCGAAATCGAGTTCATATCCCTGCCGCCTCAACTCGATGTCGTCGGCGATGACCTGGGCCGCAAACGCCTCGTTCAGCTCGATGACGCCGATATCGTCCAGCTTCAGGCCGGTCTTCTTCAGCGCCACCGGCACGGAATACGCCGGCCCAATCCCCATGTAAGCCGGATCGACGCCGTAGTAAGCGTAACCCACGACGCGAGCCATCGGCTTCAGCCCAAGCTCGGCGGCTTTCTCGGCAGTCATCACCAGCATCGCCGCGGCACCGTCGTTGATGGGGCAGGAGTTGGCTGCCGTCACCGTGCCGTCTTTCTTGAAAACCGGCGGGTACTGGGCAGCTTTTTCCAGTGTCAAATCAGGCTTGATTCCCTCGTCCGAATCCACGAATTCTTTCACTTTCCTGCCCCGCACCCGTTTCGTGACCTCCACCGGCACGATCTCATCCTTGAACTTACCGGCTGCCTGCGCCGCCGCAGCCCGCCGATGGGACTCCACGGCGTAGCGATCCATCTGCTCCCTGGTGATGCCGTACCTCTCCACCAGGTTCTCCGCGGTCAGGCCCATGATGAGCCCGGCCACCGGATCGGTGAGGGCGTCCCAGAGGCCGTCGGATAGCTCCGAATGGCGCAGGCGCAATCCCCAGCGGGCTTTCTTCAGCGTGTACGGCACGTTGCTCATGCTCTCGGTGCCACCCACAAGGAATATCTCGCCGTCGCCCGCCTGGATCGCCTGGTACGCCGATGTTATCACCTGAATGCCACTGGCGCAGTTCCGCTGGATGGTGTACCCCGGCACATGGAACGGTATGCCTGCTTTCAGCGCCGCGACCCTGGCGATGTTCGCCGCATCGTAAGGCTGCGCCACGCACCCCAGGATCACGTCATCCAGGATGGCCGGGTCTATGCCGGTGTGGTCGAGGACGGCACGAAACACGTGCGCCGCCAGGTCTTCGGGCTTGATGCTGCTCAGAGAACCGCCAAACGTGCCGACCGGTGTCCTGAGCGGGCTGACTATCACCACGTCTCGCATTGGAAT
>JALWAP010000040.1:0-1025 GCA_027016315.1 Anaerolineae bacterium
TACAGCCGCCGATGTAGGTCGAGCTGTTTAGCTCGACCAGGCAAGGCAGGCAGCTCGCCCTACAGCCGCCGAGTAGGTTGAGCTGTCTAGCTCGACCAGGCGAGCCAGACGGCTCGTCCTACAGCCGCCGAGTAGGTTGAGCTGTCTAGCTCGACCAGGCGAGCCAGACGGCTCGTCCTACAGCCGTTGAGTAGGTTGAGCTGTCTAGCTCGACCAGGCAAGCCAGGCGGCTTGTCCTACAGCCGCCGATGTAGGTCGAGCTGTTTAGCTCGACCAGGCAAGGCAGGCAGCTCGCTCTACAGCCGCCGATGTAGGTCGAGCTGTTTAGCTCGACCAGGCAAGGCAGGCAGCTCGCTCTACAGCCGCCGATGTAGGTCGAGCTGTTTGGCCCGACCAGGCGAGCCAGACGGCTCGCCCTACAGCCGCCGATGTGGGTCGAGCTGTTTAGCTCGACCAGGCAAGCTCGACGGCTCGCCCTACGGCTTTCGCCGGGTAAGGGTGGGCTTTGTCCCTACCACCGGGTGAGGACAAGCCTTCCCATACGCCTCTACTGCCCCTTAAATCTGCGTAATCCGTGAAATCCGTGGGTTCAGATTCAACACAAAAACCCCTCGCCCGTGTTGGGGCGAGGGGTTTCCACGCTGTTCCACCCAACTTCGCCGACCAGAGCCGGCCTCGTTGCGGCCTTTAACGGAGCCACCCGAGGCGGGATACTTGCCCTGGCTTTCCCCCGCCTGCTCCCGGGGGGTTTTCGGCGGTCTCACGCAACGGAGGCTTCCAGCCCACGACCTCCGCTCTCTTTTGCGCTACCTCCGCTTACTCGTCCCGGTCTACGCTTTTGCGATATGGCTGCGACGCACCAGAGTCGGTGCGTCGCTTTCTGTGGTGGGCGGTACAAGACTTGAACTTGTGACCTCCACGATGTCAACGTGGCGCTCTAGCCAGCTGAGCTAACCGCCCACGGCAAGAGCGATTATACCAGATTTTCCTCGTCAGGCAAATTTCCGCCACGTGGTTCAGGCATG
>JALWAP010000040.1:1035-4680 GCA_027016315.1 Anaerolineae bacterium
GGCCGTCAATTCAACGCCAAGCCGCAAGGAGGGCAAAGACGCAAAGGCTTCTTAGATTTCTTAGCGCCTTACGCATCCTTGCGTCTTTGCGTTTTCTCTCGGCCACGCTCGACAGCGTTTCTTTCCGTTTGAGCAGCGCCACGCGCTGTGGACTTACTCAGAATGACGTTGTCGGGGCCGGGTTTGCTCCCCGCCCAATGGCTTGTCCCTGCCCAGCGACTGTCCAGGACGCACCGTGCGTAGTTTCCGAACGCTTTCCGAATCAGCGAAACGAACTGTTCCAGGGAATCTCATCGCTGATTCGCTTGATTCGCCTATTCGCTGATTCTGAACTTTCGCGCCCTTAGCAGTGAGATTTCTGTTTCTTTGCGTTTTCCTCCGTCACGCCAGCGCTTCCAGGATCGCTTTCACCACCTCTTTCGCATCGCCCACGATGCCGAAATCCGCGTGCTTGAAAATCGGCGCTTTCGGATTGTGGTTGATGGCGACCACCATTTTCGCGTCCTTCATCCCGGCGTAGTGGTACATCGTGCCGGAGACGCCCGCTGCGATGTAGAGATCCGGCGCGATGTGGTGTCCCGTGATGTCCACGAGTTGCTTTTTGGTGATCCGACCGTCGTCCAGGGCACCACGGCTCCCAGCGACCACGCCGCCCAGGGCCTCGGCCAGCTTTGACAGAAGCTCCCAGCCCTCGTCGTCCGTTACGCCGCGCCCGCCGGAGACCACCACTTTCGCCGTCTCCACCGTCAGCTTCCGCTCCGGGCGCTGGCTCGCAGGCCCGACCTCTCGCACCGGCGACGCACTGACCGGCAGTTCCACGTGCTCCACCGTTCCCTCGTGGGATTCGTCCAGGAACGGCTCGTCGAACGCCTTGGGCGAGACAGTCGCCATCTGCGGGTGGCCGGAGCAACCGTACACCTGGCTCGCCAGCCGGTCGTACACCGGAGCAGTCACCAGCAGCGCCCGCTCCGCCTCGTCGATCCCCAAATCCTCGCCGTGGGGCACCAGCGCCGTATCCCACCGGAACGCCAGCCGGGGCGCCACCTCCATGCTCCAGGAGGAATCGACGAAAATCAGCATCTCCGGCTTCCGTTCCTCGAAGAACTCCGCCAGCCCGTCGGCGTCCGGCACGTGTGCCGAGAGATACACCTCGTCGGCGCCTGCCTGAATCAGCTTCCGGGCGAACTCCTCGTCCTCGCCCCCGACCACCAGCACTTTCACGTATGCGCCGAGGCCGTCGGCCATGGTTCGGGCTTTGCCTGCCAGACCGAGCCCGCCTTCCTTGCCCGCTTTCAGCACCAGCCAGATGTGCTCGTACTCCGGCCCGGCCTCCTCTCCACCCATCAACGATTCGAGATAGGATAGATCCATCTTCTCAACCTCCTGCTAAGAACACCTCGAAAATGGAGCCTTTCATCCAACGCCAGGCCGCAAAGGTGCAAAGACGCAAGGGCTTCAATTCCTGGCGCCTTTCGTTTCTTCGCGTCTTAGCGTTTCCTTCCGGCGATCTCACGCGCTGGAAATACGATCGGCTCCATCGGTTCTTCATCCTGGACTGCTCACACAAGCCTGCGCTGGCGAAGCTCGGCCACCAGATCCGCGGCGACCTCCTCCGGCGTGCCGGAGAGCATGTTTCCCAACTCTCTCTTCGGCGGCAGAACCATCCCGCGGGGCGAAATCTTCGACGGCAGCGAATCCGGGTCCAGCCCCAGGTCGTCGCAAGTCCAAGTGGTGACCGTCCACTCCCGATACGCGTTCATCACGCGGGCCACGTGAGCGTAGCGAGGCTCGTTCGCCACGGGAGAGATCGCCACCACCGCAGGCATGCCGCTGTGGAACACGACGCCGTCGCCGTCCACGTCCCGGACGACCTCCAGCGTGCCGTTCTGGATCGAGAGTGCCTCCACGTCCAGCAGCACCGGCCAGCCCAGCGCCTCCGCCAGCCTACCTGGGAGATCGCCAGCGCCGGTGTCTACGGCTTTCTGGCCTGTGAGCACCAGGTCTATCTCGCCCAGCTTGTTCACCGCCGCGGCCAGAGCTTTCGCCACGCCGTTGGCGTCGGTCACCTCCAGGGCATCGTCGCTGAGGAGATACGCTTCGTCCGCGCCTATCGCCAGCGCTTCCCGCAGGGCGTCGTCCACTTCCTTGCCGCCCACGCTCAGTGCTATCACCGTCCCGCCGAACTGCTCCCGAAGCCTCAGCGCCGCCTCCAGAGCGTGCTTGTCGTAAGGATTGATGTTCAGTTCGGCAGCGCGTGTGTCCAGCATCTCCCGGCTGCGGCTCACCCGCACCCCCTCAGGCCCGTAAACCTGTTTTATACAAACTGCTATCCGCATACCTTCCTCCTTGCAAAGTGCGCCTGTTCAACGCCAAGCCGCAAAGAAGCAAAGGCGCAAGGGATTTAAAAATCTGTTTGAGTTTTTCTTTGCGTCTCATGTATCTTTGCGTCGTTGCGTTGAAAATTCCCGCACTATGGTCGTATCCTGACCCCACGCTCGCGGAAGAGCCTCGTCGCGATGACGTGGAGCTGAATCTCGTTCGTTCCCTCGAAGATCTCGGCAATCCTGGCATCCCGCAGCATCCGCTCGATGGGGTAGTGGCGGCTGTAGCCCAGGCCTCCGTGAATCTGCAGCGCCCGGTTGATACACTTGGACGCGATACGGGAGCCCAGGAGCTTGCACGCGCTGGCCTCCTTGGTGAAAGGCTGGCCGGTGTCCACCAGCCACGCCGACCGGTACACCAGCGACCGCAGCGCCTCGATCTCGGCCTCCATCTCGGCGATCTCGAACGCCACCTGCTGCTTGTGCGCGATGGGCATCCCGAACTGCTCCCGCATGCTGGCGTAGTCCAGCGACATCTTCAGCACTTCCTGAGCACCGCCCAGGGATGCCGCGCCGATGGTCAGCCGTCCCAGGTCGAGGGTTTTCATGAAGATGATGAACCCTAGCCCCACCTGGCCCAGAACGTTTTCCACGGGCACTTCCACGTCCTCAAAGATCAGCTCCGATGTGTAGCTGGCGCGGATGCCCATCTTGTCCTCGTGCTTGCCGACGGAGAACCCCGGCATGTCTTTCTCCACGATGAACGCCGTCACACCGCCGCGGGCGCCCAGGGCCGGATCGGTGACCGCCAGGACGCTGATGACGTCGGCGATGGGCCCGTTGGTGATGAAGGTCTTGGTGCCGTTCAGGATGTATTTGTCCCCTTTGCGCACCGCCCGCATCTTGATTCCGGCGGCGTCGGAGCCTGCGCCCGGCTCCGTCAGGGCGAATGCGGCGATCTTCTCGCCTTTCGCCAGGGGCGTCAGGTACTTTTCCTTCTGCTCTGGCGTCCCTTCCAGGTAAATCGCCATCGCCCCGATGCCGATATGCGCGCCGACGGTGGTGCTGGTGGACGTACACGCCTTGCTCAGCTCCTCCATCAGGATGACGTAGCCCATCTCGCCCGCGCCGCCGCCGCCGTATTTCTGCGGGAACGGGACTCCCAGCAGGCCGGCCTCGCCGAGCTTCCGGACGAGTTCCATGTCCATCTCGCCCTTCGCCTCCATCTCCGCCGCCCTGGGCCTGACCTCTTTGTCCACGAATTCCCGTATCGTCTTTCTCAGCAACTGGTACTCTTTTGGCAACGAGAAATCCATTTTCTATC
>JALWAP010000041.1:0-179 GCA_027016315.1 Anaerolineae bacterium
TCCTCACCGGGGAGACCGGCGCGGGCAAATCTATAATCATAGACGCTGTCAGCGCCATCCTGGGGGAAAGGTCACACCAGGAGTGGCTCCGCTCTGGAGCGTCCTCGCTTTTGGTGGAAGGAACGTTTCTGCTGCCGGAAGCAGCCTCCGATCGCATTTCTCCCCTCCTCGAAAGGGAG
>JALWAP010000041.1:189-4678 GCA_027016315.1 Anaerolineae bacterium
TCGCTGTGCTCCGAGAGATCGGCGATGCGCTGGTGGACATCCACGGGCAGGGCGAGCACCTTTCTCTGCTGAAAAGGAGCCAGCACTACCTCTTGCTCGATCGGTTTGCCGGGCTCGAGGAACTACGGCAGCGGTTTGCGGACGGCGTACGGAGGCTGAGGCAGGTTCGCTCCGAACTCGAGGTGTTGAGAACCGCAGAGCGAGACCGGGTGCAGAGGCTCGATTTGCTGAACTACCAGGTGAACGAGATAGAGTCGGCGCGGCCGGTTCCCGGCGAAATGGAAGAACTGCTCGGCGAGAGGACGAGGCTGGCCCACGCCGCACAACTCATGGAGACGATGGACGCGGCGTACAGATTGTTGGAAGTGGGCGAGGATCAGATGCCGGGTGCGTCGGATCTGATCGGACAGGCATTCGGGTATCTGGCAAAAGCCGCTTCAATCGACCCTTCACTGGAGGATATGCAAACCAGGCTCGATTCCATCGTGGAGCAGCTCAGCGATCTGATCGGCTCGTTGCAGGAATACAGAGAGTCGCTCGAATTCAATCCCAGGAGGCTGGACGAGGTCGAGGAGCGCCTGGCTTTGCTGGAGAACCTCCAGAGAAAATACGGCGACACCATTGAGGAAATCCTGGCTTACGCCGAGAGCGCGAAAGAGGAAATCGAAAAGCTTTCCCACTCTGAGGAGTTCGCCCAGGAGCTGGAGGCAGAAGAAGACCGATTGTTGCACGAATTGGGCAGGCTCGGGGCGGAGCTTTCCGAAGCCCGCAGGAAAGCGGCCGCGGAACTATCCAGCGCGGTGGAGCGAGAGCTTCAAGACCTCAACATGCGAGGCGCAAAGTTCGCCGTTTCGGTGGAGCAAAAAGAAGCACCGGATGGGGTTTTCGTCGGCGGCAGGCGACTGGCTTTCGATTCGACGGGGATCGACCGGGTGGAGTTCCTCGTTTCCGCCAACCCGGGGGAGAGCCTGCGGCCGATAGCCAGGGTCGCTTCCGGCGGGGAGACCGCCAGGCTCATGCTGGCGCTCAAAGTAGTTCTCTCCAAGGCCGACCCAACTCCCGTTTTGATCTTCGACGAAATAGACGTGGGCATCGGGGGGCGCGTGGGAAGCGTGGTCGGGCGCAAGCTGCGGCAGCTTGCAAAGTCCCATCAGGTGCTTTGCATAACGCATCTGCCGCAGGTCGCATCCTACGGCGAAAGGCACCTGAAAGTGGAAAAGCAGGTAGTGGATGGGAGGACCGTCACCACCGTCTCGCACCTGGAGGGGGAAAGCAGGCTGGCGGAGCTGGCGGCCATGCTCGGCACACCGGGGGAGAGCGGTCTTCACGGGGCCAGGGAGCTGCTGGAAGCGTCCTCGGACATCTGAATCACGCAGGCTGGCTCGCTGCACTCACCGTTTCCCTGGCGACGAAGGCTCCATTAAGAAAACACTTGTGAGGTGTTATGTCAACGCAAAGCCGCGAAGACGAGCAAGACGCAAAGACTTTTCGAAATTCTTTGCGCCTTACGCAGCTTTTGTGTCTTGGCGTTCCTTTCAGTCTCTCCCGACAGGTTTCCTTCCCGCCTGAGCAGCACCGCGCGCTATGGAGATACTCGGAAGATTTTGCGGCGAGCAGGGCGCATCGACTGTCCAAAGCTCAGATTCCCCATTGTTTTCCCTTTCCTCTTTCGTGGTATAATTCCGGTGTAGAAATTCATTGGAACAGGAGAAGAAAATGTCTCTACCCGTCAAAATAGGGCTTGGAGCGGCTCTGGTGGCAGAAATCCTGATCGTGGCAGGGATCGTGAAAGGCACCGTGCCGTCCAACGTCGAGTCGGTTGCGATCGCCGTGATAATTTCTGGCGTGACCTGGGGAGTGCTTGCCTGGGCGGTAGCTCAAGCGGTGGTCGATACGGAGGAAGCGCTGGAGGAAGACGAAGCCGATGAATGACAAACCCGTCCCCGCTGCCTACCTCATCGACATGGACGGCGTGATTTACCTGGGAAACAAGCTCCAGCCCGGAGCCGCTGAGTTCGTCGACTACCTGAAGAGGAAAGAGATTCCTTTTCTGTTCTTGACCAACAACGCAAGCCTCACCCCGGAGGGATACCGGCGGAAGCTCGAGAAGCTCGGCATCGACGTGAGTGCGGATCGGTTCTACACCTCCGCGATGGCCACCGCCGAGTACATGTCCGAAAACTGGCCTGCCGGAACCCCCGTGTACGCCATCGGGATAGACGGCATACGGGAAGCACTGCGGGCAAAAGGCTTTCGGCTCCTGAAGAGCCACAAGGGGGCAAAGGTGGTCGTGGTGGGCTTCGATCCGAAAATCACCTACGCAAGGCTACGGGAGGCGACCCTGGCAATCTCCAACGGTGCGGTGTTCATCGGGACGAACCCGGATGTCAGCCTTCCGACGGAACACGGCATCTACCCCGGGAACGGCGCGATAATCGCCGCGCTCAAGGCCGCCACGGGCGTGGAGCCGATCATCATCGGAAAACCTTCCCCGACGACTTTCCTCGAGGCACTGAAGCGGCTCGGCACCAGTCCGGGAGAGACCGCCATGATCGGCGACCGGATCGAAACCGACATCGTGGGAGCGCAGAAAGTCGGCCTATTGACGGTCTTCCTCACCTCTGGAGCTTCCGGCGAAGAGGGATTGAAGCGCCTGACGACCCCGCCGGATTTCGTCTTCCGGCACCTGGAGGAATTTCTGCAATGGTTGAAGTCCCACGACGATTGAAAGGAACAACGGTGGTCACGCCGATGGGCTGCGTTGCGCTGGCCCGGTCGGCGGAAGGCCTCGTGGGCGTTACACTGCCGAAGCCCAATTGCGAGATGGCGGCATATCGGCTCATGGAGGAAATAGGCGCTGAATTCGATCCGGTGGAAGGCGACGAGCTTCTGGAAGCCGTCGCCGATCTCCTCAGGAGGTTCTACGAAGGAGAAGAGGTGGATTTTTCCGGCATCGAACTGGATTGGCGCGTGGGCACGCCTTTCTTCCGGGACGTGTGGCGGTTCGTCCGAAAGGTGCCGAGGGGCAGGACGGTCACGTACGGAGAAGTGGCCGCTGCAATCGGTCGGCCTCGTGCTGCCCGGGCGGTGGGGATGGCGATGTCCCGGAACCCGTGGCCTCCCATCGTCCCATGCCATAGGGTCGTGGGATCGGACGGAGGGCTTGGCGGTTTCGGAGGCGGGCTCGAGATGAAGAAGAAAATGCTGGAAATGGAAGGAGCGTTGTAGCCAACGCTGAATCAGAAAAACAGGAGGTGTTCTATGGGCATCAGGATCAAACCCTGGGTCTCTGCTGAGGATCCAAGGGAACTTCTGAAAAGCGTGGATCCGGAGATCTACGATGCGATCGAGCACGAGAGGGAGCGTGAGATTCTCGGGATCGAGCTGATCGCATCGGAAAACTACGCCAGCCCGGCGGTCATGGCGGCGCAGGGCGGCGTGATGACCAACAAATACGCCGAAGGGTATCCGGGCAAACGATACTACGGCGGATGCGAGTTCGTCGACGTGGCTGAAAGGCTCGCGATCGAGCGGGCGAAGGAGCTATTCGGCGCTGATCACGTCAACGTGCAGCCCCATTCTGGCGCTCAGGCAAACATGGCGGCCTACATGGCGGTTCTCAGCCCCGGCGACCGGGTGCTGGCGATGAAGCTTTCCCACGGAGGACACCTCACGCACGGGGCGAGTTTCAACTTCTCGGGGAAGCTTTACGATTTCAAGCATTACGGCGTCAGCAAGAAGACCGAGCAGCTCGATTACGATGAGATCGCCGAGATGGCGCGCGAGCACAAACCTAAATTGATCCTGGCAGGTGCAAGCGCATACCCCAGGATCATCGATTTCAAGCGGCTCAGGGAAATCGCCGACGAAGTTGGCGCCTACCTGATGGTGGACATGGCGCACATAGCCGGGCTCGTGGCGGCAGGCGTCCATCCAAGCCCTGTGCCGTACGCCGATATCGTGACGACCACGACCCACAAGACCCTGCGTGGGCCGCGTGGTGGCATGATCCTCTGCAAAGCCGAACTCGCAAAAGCGGTGGACAAAGCCGTGTTCCCCGGGATGCAAGGCGGCCCGCTCATGCACGTCATAGCGGCAAAAGCGGTTGCGCTCAAGGAAGCGCTCACCCCGGAGTTCAAGGCGTATCAGGAGCAGATCGTCAAGAACATGCAGGCTCTGGCTGCGGGGCTCAAGGACGAAGGTCTGAGGCTCGTATCCGGTGGAAGCGACAATCACCTGGCGCTGGTCGACCTGACTCCGGCGGGCGTTACCGGGGCGCAGGCGGAGGAATGGCTGGAATCAGCGGGCATCACGGTAAACAAGAACCTTATCCCGTTCGATCCGCTACCTTCCAGGACCACTAGTGGCATCCGGGTTGGGACTCCGGCGATTACCACGCGCGGCATGAAAGAGCCGGAGATGCGCCAGATCGCCCAGTGGATCGGCCGTGTGCTGAAAAGCCGCGGCGATGAGAGTGTACGAAAGGAAG
>JALWAP010000042.1 GCA_027016315.1 Anaerolineae bacterium
ACCAGGTGTCCGCTTTTCCGTCGATTTCCACCGGAACGGCCAACAAAATTCCGTGCTCGACGGCTTTCTCCAGGGCGGCGGATAGCTTGCGCTCGCCATCCCTGGAACTCTTACCGAGCCCGGCCAGAAACTTTTTGTCATCCCTCAACTCCGCTTCCGTAACGTAACGGGGCTTGGATTCAGAAACACGATCGCTCAGCGATACAAGCCTGAATATCTCAAGGACGACTTTGATCTCGGCCATGTCCTGCAGGCGCGGAAGCAGCTCGGTGAAGAACTTCTCCGGGATTCTGACCAGGGAGTCTTTCCCGTCGAACCCCGCGAACTCATACGACCAGGTCTTCACCGAACCCATAGGATTCCTCCCTTTCTCTGTCCAGAGGGACTTTCTGCAAAGCCAGATCCTTGAAGAAGGTGTATCTTTCGTCGAAGTACAGCTCCACCTTGCCGGTAGGCCCGTTCCTGTGTTTTGCGATCGATAGTTCGGCGATTGTCTTCTTCTCGGTATCCTCTTTGTATTTCACTTCCCGGTAGATGAAGATCACCACGTCCGCATCTTGCTCAATGCTACCGGATTCCCTCAGATCCGACAGCAAAGGATGCTTGTCCTGCCTTTGCTCCACGGCCCGGGACAACTGGGAAAGCGCCAGGACCGGGATGTTCATCTCCCTGGCGAGCGACTTAAGCGCCCGGGAGATGTACGAAATCTCCTGTACGCGGTTCTCCGCCCTGAAATCGCCTTGCATGAGCTGCAAGTAGTCGATCACGATCAAATCGAGGCCGTATTCCGAGTAGATCCGCCGTGCCTTGGACCTCAGCCCCATCACCGAAAGGGATGGCGTATCGTCTATGTACATGTAAACGTCGCCGAGCTCCCCCGCCGTGACCACTAGCTTTTCGAATTCGGCATCGCTGACGCGCCCGCGGATGATCTTTCTTGAATCGATCTTGGATTCCGCGGCCAGCAGCCTGTGCACCAGTTGCTCGGCGGACATCTCCAGGCTGAACACCCCAACCTTCTTTCCCCTGGAGGCCGCGTTCCGGGCGATAGAGAGTGCGAGGGACGTTTTCCCCATGGACGGGCGCCCTGCAAGGATCACAAGGTCGGAGCGCTGCAGTCCACCGAGAAGCGCATCGAGATCGCGAAAGCCGGTCGGCACGCCGTAGACCTCATCTTCCGCCAACCGCAGCTCCTGGATTCTCTCCAGGACCTTGTCCAGCACCTCGCCGATCTTCCGAACGTCTCGGCGGATGCCGCGTTCGGCAATGGCGAAGATGAGTTGCTCGGCCCTGTCCACCAGCTCCTTTGCATCGTCCGCGTCCTCGTAAGCCAGCGACGCAATCTGGCTGGCAGCCCTGAGGAGCCTGCGCCGAATGGACGCCTGCACCACCAGGTTGGCGTAGTACTCGGCGTGGATAGCCGTTGGCACCGAATTTATGAGCGAGGTCAGATACGCCGGGCCTCCCACCTCCTCCAGTCTGCCGTTTTGCTCCAGTTCGGAACTAAGGGTAACGAAATCTGGAGGCTGGTGTCGGCTGTGCAGCTTGAGTATCGCTTCGTAGATCCACCGATTTCGGTCGCTGTAGAAGTCGTCCGGCGAAAGCAGCAACACCACGTCGTTGATGGCATTCGGGGAGATGATGAGAGAACCGAGTACGGCCTCCTCCGCTTCGAGATTGGCGGGAACCGCCCGCTGGGGTGGAGTATCCTGGGTCTGCATCGGCATTTACTCATCCTCCTCTGAAGGCAGGTCGCCAAAATTGAGGGTGGAAAGGAAATCCTTGAACACCCCGAGGTCTTCTTCGGTGCCTTCTCCCAGCGCCGATTCCAGGAACTCCGCCGACTCCGGCTCCTCTCCTCCCGTCTCCGTTATGTCCGGATCGGGGAGGATTCCTGCCTCGTCCATCACATCCTCTTCCACGAAAATCGGTGCGTCCACCCTGACGGCCAGCGCAATCGCGTCGCTTGGACGGGAATCGATGATAACCTCTTCATCGTCCACGTCCAGGACGATGTTCGCATAGAACGTATCATCGGTCAATTCCGTTACGACCACGTACTCGACTCTGGCGCCCAAAGCCTGGAGTACGTTCTGGAGCAGATCGTGGGTCAACGGACGCGCAACCTGAACTCCCTGCAACGCAAGGGTTATAGCATCTGCCTCGAACGGACCTATCCATATCGGCAGGTATCGGTCGCCGAATATCTCCTTGAGCACGATCAGCCGATGCTGCGACATCAGGCTGACCCTGACGCTATCGATCTTGACCTGAAGCATTTTCGAGAACCTCCCAAGTGCACACGGGATCGTCAATCGTCGACAGAACAAGTCGGTGATTTTCCTGAAGAAATTATATCACACATCCTTCCTACGCCGGAAAACTGGCCTCTCGACATGAGTTCGGATGCGCCTTGGTTTGTTCACAAACGCCCGACCTTGCATCATTCCGCAACTCAATGGCTCGTCAAGCATATTTCACTCGATGGTGGGCAAGCGAAGGCAGTGCCTTCGCTTACCCACAGGCGTTTCCTACTTTTCGTCACTTTGAGTAAATCCACAGTGCGTGGCGCTGCCCAAACGGAAAGAAAACCTGTCGGGAGAGACTGAAAGGAACGCTAAGACGCTAAAATGCGTAAGGCGCAAAGAATTTCAAGAAGCCTTTGCGCCTCGCTCGTCTTCGCGCCTTTGCGTTGACATAACCGCTCCCACGAGTGTTTTCTTGGTAGTTCCTGGTAGGAGCGTCAACGACGAAAAATCTTGAGCGCTCTTTTGCCAAGCATCATTGGCTTGTCCAGAGTAGCGGCGCCATCCTATCGGTGCCCAAACGAAAAAGGCGCAAGGGAAATTCCCCTGCGCCTTCGTAGTCCTCGGTAGCGGGACAGAGATCACTCTTCGGTAAATTCGCCTTCCACCACGTCCTCGCCGCCGCCGGATCCGCCTGGGCCACCCGCAGTGCCCCCGGCTCCAGGCCCAGTGCCTGCTGCGCCGCCAGGCCCACCACCCTGCTGGTAAGCCGTGGCTCCTATCTTCTGCAACGCCTGCAACAGCTCTTCGGTCAGGGTGCGTATCCTCGCAACATCGGTGCCTTTCATGGCCTCTTTGAGCTCGTTGGCCTTGCTCTCCACCTCGCTCTTCAGGTTGCCGGGCACCTTGTCGCCGAGCTCCTTCAGGAGCTTCTCCGCCTGGTACACGGCGGAATCGGCGTTGTTGCGCACCTCGACCTCTTCCTTCCGACGGCGATCCTCCTCCTCGTGCCGCTTGGCTTCCTCGATCATCCGCTGGATTTCCTCTTCCGACAGACCGCTGGAAGCCTGGATCGTGATCTTCTGCTCTTTGCCGGTCGCCTTGTCCTTGGCCGAAACGTGCAGGATGCCGTCGGCGTCGATGTCGAAGGTCACCTCGATCTGCGGCACGCCACGAGGTGCAGGCGGGATGCCGTCCAGGATGAACTTGCCGAGGGTCTTGTTGTCGGCAGCCATCGGGCGCTCACCCTGCAGCACATGGATCTCCACCTGCGTCTGATTGTCAGCCGCAGTCGAGAATATCTGGCTCTTCTTGGTTGGGATGGTGGTGTTCCTCGGGATCAAAGGCGTCATCACACCGCCGAGGGTCTCGATACCGAGCGTCAGCGGGGTGACGTCCAGCAACAGGACGTCCTTCACCTCACCGGCCAGCACACCACCCTGGATGGCGGCACCAACCGCCACCACCTCGTCCGGATTGACGCCTTTGTGCGGCTCCTTGCCGAACAGATCCTTCACCATCCGCTGAACGGCTGGCATTCTGGTCTGACCGCCGACCAGGATCACCTCGTTGATGTCGCTCGGCTTGAGCTTAGCGTCCTCCAGAGCCTGCATCACCGGGCCCTTCGTCCTTTCGATCAAATCGGCCACCAGTTGCTCCAGCTTGGCACGGGTCAGCGTCATCACCAGATGCTTGGGCCCGCTGGCGTCGGCTGTGATGAACGGCAGGTTGATTTCGGTCTGCATGGTGGTGGAAAGCTCGATCTTGGCTTTCTCGGCAGCCTCCTTGAGCCTCTGCAGAGCCATCCTGTCGTTCCGCAGATCGATCCCGTTCTCCTTCTTGAACTCCTCGGCGATCCAATCGATGATCCTCTGGTCGAAATCGTCGCCGCCGAGGAACGTATCACCGTTGGTGGATTTCACCTCGAACACGCCGTCGCCGACGTCCAGGATGGAGATATCGAACGTGCCGCCGCCCAGGTCGTACACGGCGATCGTCTCCTCCTTCTTCTTGTCGAGCCCGTACGCCAGCGAAGACGCCGTCGGCTCGTTGATGATCCTCTTTACGTCCAGCCCGGCGATCCTGCCGGCGTCCTTCGTCGCCTGCCTCTGGGCATCGTTGAAGTAGGCCGGAACGGTAATGACCGCTTCCTTGACCTCCTCGCCCAGGAACGCTTCGGCATCCTGCTTCAGCTTGCGCAGGATCATCGCCGAAATCTCAGGCGGAGCGTACTCCTTGCCGCCCATCCAGACCCGGACGTCGCCATTCGGTGCTTTCGTGACCTTGTAAGGCACGCGCTTGATTGCTTCCTGCACCACCGGGTCGTCGTACTTCCGACC
>JALWAP010000043.1 GCA_027016315.1 Anaerolineae bacterium
GCGCAGCCTGTGCCATCTTCACGGCTTCCTTCGTGCGCCCCCGGATAGCGAGCAATTTGGCGAGCCAGATGTAGGCGTCCTCGTTGTCTTTCTCCATCTGCACCACTTTTTCGAACGCCTCTATCGCTCCTTCTATGTTCCCATCTTCGTACATCGCCTGGGCTTCGGCAAAATAAATGGAAGGAGCCTTGGTTGGCGTGGGCGTCGGCTGGTGCTGCGCCAGCGGGTTGTACTGGGAAATCAGGTCCCCTTCCCTGGTGGCGATCAGGTATACCCCAAAAGCGATCACGAGGATCAGGATGATCTTCCACCCGCTATTCCTTTTTCTCCTCGGCTTCCAGGGATGGAGATACATTTACACCTCTACAGATCCACGAATACCAGATCGAAAGTCTTTTCGAGGCGGTCGACTTCCTTCTGATCCCTGACGAGGGTGGCTCTGAGGAAGTACTTTTCCCCAGGTTCTGGCTCTTTCCTCAGGTGCATGGTCACGCTGAAGCTGTAATCCATGGCCTCGACCACAAGCATCTCTGACACCAGGTCGCCTTTTGGGTCGAATATCTCCAGGTCGAGGGACGGCTTCTCGTCGAACGGGGTCAGCGCAATCCTGACCCACAGCCGCTTCAGGTCTGGGTATGGGTACACATCTATCGCCTCGATTTTCACGTGCCCGGCTTCCCGGATCACCCTGACCCGGGTCATGTCTTCGTAATCGAGCACGATGGGAACTTTTTCGATTCCTGGCATATTCTCTCCCGACTATCGCTTCCGCAGCGGCGCTGCCGCACCCCCACGGCAACTCGTCGTGCGAATTTACAGAAGAATCATACCTGCTTTCACCCAGCGGGTCAAACCAAAAGCGTCTGAGGCTCAGACATGGGGTTGGGCATCACGGAATTTGCCTTCTTGTGCAAGCGACACCGAAAGAAAAGACATAAAGCCCCTATGTCATTTTGAGTAAGTCCACAGCGGTTGGCGCTGTTCAAGCAGAAAGGAAACCTGTCGGGAGAGATCAAAAGTAACGCCAGGATGCAAAGCTACGTAAGGCGCAAAGGATTTCGAGAAATCTTTGCGTCTCGCTTGTCTTCGCGGCTTTGCATTGACATAACGCCACCCCACGAGTGTTTTCTTACGTAGTAAATCCACAGCGGTTGGCGCGGCTCAAACAGGAAGAAAACTTGTCGGAAGAGACCGAAAAAAGAACGCCAAGAAGCAAAAGGCGCAAAGCTTATTGAAAAACTCTGCGCTTTTGCGCCCTCGGCGTCTCCGCGTTGGTGAAGAGGGTACGAATGCGGAGGAGGTTCTTTCTCGCTGGTGACGCTCGGAGTGACGTGATGCTCGCCGTCATTCTGAACGGAGGCGAGCGCAGCGAGCTGGAGTGAAGAATCTCGCAGCCCTCCGGGTGCAGCGAAATCCTCTGCAGGAGAGCCTTGAAGATTCTTCGTCGCTGGCGCTCCTCAGAATGACGTGGCGGCTTGGCACGTGTATGGTGCGCATAAAGCACAACGCCAGGACGCAAGAGCTGCGTAAGGCGTAAAGAATTTCGAAAAGTCTTTACGCCTTTGCGTTGACATGACACCCCACGAGTGTTTTCTTGGTAGAACCCCGAGCGTCACGCCCCGCTCAGCATCACTTTTCAGATAAATTCCGATACGGAAAGACGAGGCAGACCGAACTTCTTTGCTACGTGTCTCTCTTTCGTGGTAAAATTCCGCCGCAATCCAATACGAAGGCAGGTAAATTCCCAAATGGAACTGAGAGATTACATCGATATCCTCAAAAGGCGCGGATGGATATTGATAGTTGTGGCGGTGTTGACCGCCGTCAGTGCGTTTTTCTTGAGTAGGCTCGAGAAGCCGATGTACCGGGCGACGGTGGAATTGAACGTGGAACCAGCAAGGCCGGATTGGGGATTAAGCAACACCCTGAAAGACCTGATGCGCCTTTACGCTGCAAACATCACCACCGACAAAATGGCGCAGAAGGTCATCGCCAGAGAACAGCTCGACATGTCGCCGGACACGTTCAGGAGCAAATTGCACGTCAAGCCGGACGCGTCCACGTACACCATCAGGATCGACGCAGAAGACACCGATCCAAAGATCGCAATGGAGCTGGCGCAGGCGACGGCGGAGGAATTCGAACTGGAGCGCAAACAGCGGAACCAGGACTTGGACAAAAGGGACAGAATTTACGTGACCATCAGGGACAACGTGAGGTACGCCAGCAAAATCCGCCCGAAGCCAAAAGTCAACGCCATGGCTGGCGGGATACTTGGGCTGTTGATAGGGGCGCTGATCGTGTTCGTGCTGGAGTGGTCGGAGGCCGACATCCTGCGGAAGCCGGACTCGGTCGAACAGACGCTCGAACTGCCGGTGCTTGGGGCTATTCCGCCCCACAAGACCGCCCACGCTTGAGAGGTGACCGAAATGCCTAAAATCGAACTGGTAGCGATAACCAAACCACGCTCGCTGGTGGCGGAGGCGTACCGAACCCTCCGGACGAACATCGAATTCGCCAGCAAAGGCAGGATCAAGACCATAGAAGTCGCATCTCCGGAGCCGGATCGTGAGAAATCGATAGCGGTCGCCAATCTTGCCGCTGTGACGGCGCAGAGCGGCAAGAAAGTCATCCTGGTCGATGCCGACATGCGCAAGCCATTCCAGCACGAGATTTTCGGGCTGGAGAACACGAAGGGGCTCAGCACGCTGCTTCAGGGCAAGTCCGGTCTCGAGCCGATCTGGCAGGAATCTGGAGTGGAGAACCTGTACGTCCTCACCAGCGGGCCAATCACCGATACCAATCCGGCAGACCTCATCGATTCCCCGCGAATGGACGAAGTGATCGAATTCCTGAAAAAGAACGCCGAAATGGTCTTTTTCGACGCACCGCCGGTCATAGCAGTGGCGGATGCATCGCTGCTGGCGGCGAAAGTGGACGGCGTGTTGATCGCCATCAGGGCAGGGAAAACCAAGCGAGAACATGCGCAGCAGGCGAAATCGTTTCTGGAGAAAGCCGAGGCGAATATCCTCGGAGCGTTCCTGCTCGATGCTCAGGGTTCCGTAGGGCTGCAAGGTTACTATTGACCATCGCATTGAAGCATGCAGTCCTGGAACGATGCTGCTGTGAGGTCAATGCCTGTCGCCAAGCAGGGGCGGACTGCAGTTCGCCCCTGCTTTCCAGGCGTTTGATTCAAGGGCCGGTAGGAGGAATTTGCAGTTCGCTCCTACCAACTCCATAACGAAACGACTGCTTGGAGGTAAGATGAAAGGGCTGATTCTCAGCGGCGGTAAAGGAACGAGACTCTATCCGATAACTTACACCAGCGCCAAGCAACTGGTGCCTGTGGCAAACAAGCCGGTGCTGTTCCGGGTCATCGAAGCCATCAAGGAAGCAGGAATCGAGGACATAGGCATCGTGGTGGGCGATACGGCAGCGGAGGTCGAAAAAGCGGTTGGCAGCGGATCCAGGTGGGGGGTGAAAATCACCTACATCAAACAGGAAGCTCCGCTGGGGCTGGCGCACGCGGTCAAGATCAGCCAGGACTTCCTCGGCGAGGACAGGTTCGTCATGTTCCTGGGCGACAACGTGATCCAGGGAGGGATTTCTGGGCTGATACGGGAGTTCGAAAACAGCGACTGGAACTCGCAGATCGTCCTCACGCACGTGGACCATCCGGAGCAGTACGGCGTGGCCGAGCTGGACGCCGACGGCAACATTGTGCGGCTCATCGAAAAGCCCAAAGAGCCGCCCAGCAACCTGGCGCTGGTTGGCATCTACATGTTCGACAAAAACGTGTTTGAGGCGGTGAACAGCATCAAGCCTTCCTGGCGCGGCGAACTGGAGATCACCGACGCAATCCAATGGCTCATCGACCACGGTTTCCGGGTCAAACCGTATATCCACACAGGGTGGTGGATCGACACCGGCGCCCCCGGCGACCTGCTGGAAGCCAACAGCCTCGTCCTGGAAGAGCTCACGCCAGAGATCCTCGGCTATGTGGACAGGGATTCCCAGGTTGATAGCCGCGTGACGGTGGAGCGGGGCGCGGAGATCATCAACAGCGTCGTGCGCGGCCCGGCCATCATCGGCGAGGATACCAGGATCGTCAACTCCTACGTGGGGCCGTTCACCTCCATCTACCACCACGTCCTGATCGAGAACAGTGAGATCGAACACAGCATCGTGATGGAAAACAGCAAGATCATCGACGTGCCGGTGCGGATCGAAGGGAGCGTCATTGGGCGAAACGTGGAGATCACCCGGTCGCCGCTCAAGCCGAGGGCTTACAAACTCACCCTCGGGGACAACAGCAAGGTCGGGCTGGTGGTGAACGGAGGCTGACTATGAAAAACCTCATGGTGACAGGCGGCGCAGGGTTCATCGGCTCGAATTTCGTCCGATACATGCTGGAAAAGTACCCCGACTATTCCATCCTGGTTTTCGACAAACTCACCTACGCTGGCAACCTGGACAATCTGAAGGACGTGGAAGAGAAGTTTCGAGGCCGCTATGCCTTCGTGAAAGGGGACATCTGCGATGCTGAAGCGGTGGAGCAAGCGATCAGGGAGCATCGAATCGA
>JALWAP010000044.1 GCA_027016315.1 Anaerolineae bacterium
GCATCCCATTCAGGATGTAGTAAAGCGCCAGCGCGCTCCCGCCCAGGTATCTCCGGTAGAATTTCTCGTCCGGCTCCTCCACAGTCAGCTTGCCTTCTGTCAGGTCTACGTGCAGGATTTTTCCGTTGTAACCGTTCGGCATGTTCCCTCCTTGTCTCATGGGCCGACGGCCTCTGGCTCTGCCGGCGGCTTCTCACTTGTATTTTCCTATGGCTCTGTACCTTTCGTACCGTTTCTGAACCAATTCTTCCGTTGATGTGGCAGTTATGTCGTCCAGCGATCGGATGATCGCTTCACCCACCAGTTCCGCGGCTTCGATGGGATTGGTGTGCGCCCCGCCGTCCGGTTCCGGGATCACCTGGTCGATGACGCCAAGCCGGAGCAACTCATGGGCTGTGATCCGCAGGTCTCCGGCGATCTCTTTCGCCATTTTCGGGTTCCGGAAGACGATGCTCGCCGCACCCTCCGGCGAAATCACCGAGTAGATGGCGAATTCCTGCATCAGAACCCGATCGGCCACGGCCAGCGCCAGCGCTCCGCCGCTTCCCCCCTCGCCGATGACCACGGCCACCGTCGGCACCGTGACTTCCGACATCGTTTTCAGGCACACGGCCAGGGTGTGGGCGATGCCGCCTTTCTCGGCCTCGTAGGTGGGATTGGCGCCTTTGGTGTCCACGAAAGTGACGATGGGAAGCGACCACCGCTCCGCCAGCCGCATCAACCGGCACGATTTCCGGTATCCTGCCGGGTCGATGTACTTGTCCAGCGTTCGATCCTGCCCGATGACCACCACCGACCGGCCACCGATGCTCGCCATCCCTCCGAGAACTGCCGGATCGTCGCCTCCGGCGCGGTCTCCCCGGAGCGGGACGAAATCATCGAACAGGTGCTCGATGTAGAACCCGGCCCCAGGCCGCCGGGGGTTGCGGCACACCTGCACCACCTCCCATGTGGAGCGTTTTCGTCGCCTGCGCCGAACCTGCTTCGCCTGCGGCGGGCTGTGCGTCGGTTCCCGATGGTAAGCGTGGGCGAGCAGCCGTCGCACGATCTCCCGCAACTCCCTCCGATCCACCACGGCGTCCACCATCCCGTGCTGCAACTGGAACTCGGCACGGTGTGAATCGGGCGGGAGCGGCTTGCCGGTCATCCCTTCCACGACACGCGGGCCTGCGAACCCGATGAGCGCTTTCGGCTCCGCCAGCGCCACGTCCGCCAGGTTTGCGAAGCTGGCGAACACGCCCCCGGTGGTCGGATGGGCAAACAGCACGACAAACGGGAGCTTCTGCTGCTGGAAGCGCCCGGCAGCGGCGGCGGTTTTCGCCATCTGGAGCAGCGCCAGCATCCCTTCCTGGATGCGCGCTCCGCCGGTGCTGGTTATGACGAAGGCCGGCAGCCGTTTCTCCGCGGCACGCTCGAAGAGCCGGGCGATTTTCTCGCCCACCACGGAGCCCATGCTACCGCCCAGGAAATGGAAATCGAAGACCGCCAGCGCCAGCGGGTATCCCCCTATCTGCGCCTCGCCGGTGACGACGGCGTCCCGCAGGCCGGTTTTCTTCTGCACACGTTTGAGTTGCGAACGATACTTCTCGGAACCGGTGAAATGGAGCGGGTCTGTGGGCTCCAGTTCGGCGTCCCACTCACGGAAGGAGCCCGGATCGGTGAGCACCATGATCCGCTCGCGTGCGGGCTGGAGGAAGTGATGCCCGCAGTATTCGCAAACGCGGAATTCGGCGTAGACCCGTGAGTGCGTCACGTCCGCGCCGCATTCCGGACACAGGAGAGGTTTGTCGAAAGACGGTTTTTCGCCCTGCGCCGTTTTCTTTTCCTGGGCGGGGGCGATCTTCCGGAACCATTTCCCTACGTTTTCAACGACATCGTCTGCTGGTAACATGACCTCGTCTGATTTTTAAAGCCGCCGGCCGTTCCTCCGGCCCCCGCGGCCGAGTAAGCGTTCTATGACTGTACTGTGTCCCTTGCCTCAGGATCGCTCTGTCATTCTGAGGAGCGAAGCGACGAAGAATCTTTGATGCCCTCTTTCCAAACCCTTGGCCTGTAAAGGTAGCTGCAAGATTCTTCGCCTCGGCTCGCTACGCTCGCCTTGGCTCAGAATGACGGATGGGAAAGGCCCCGCACCCCGTCATTCTGAGGAGCGGAGCGACGAAGAATCTTTGACGCCTTCTTCCGAGGCCCTTGGCCCGTAAAGGCCGCTGTAAGATTCTTCGCCTCGGCTCGCTGCGCTCGCCTTGGCTCAGAATGACGGAAGGGAAAGGCCCCGCACCCCGTCATTCTGAGGAGCGAAGCGACGAAGAATCTTTGACGCCCTCTTTCCAAACCCTTGGCCCGTAAAGGCCGCTGCAAGATTCTTCGTCTCGGCTCGCTGCGCTCGCCTTGGCTCAGAATGACGGAAGAAGGACTCTACCACCTCCGGAGGCCATCACCCGCTCTTGCCTTCTCCTTACCTATGCGAAATCGGGAAGTCTCCGCTGGACCTCGACCGTTACAGCTCTTCCCTCTCCTCGCTGATCACGATTCCCCGGCGTCCCAGTTCGGCGATGAACCGCTCGAAGGGGATCGCCAGCTCCGGCGGGACGACGCCCCTCGCTTCCACAGCCCCTTCCGCTATCAACTGCGCTCCGATGGAAAGCGGAATGCCCACGTTCTTGAAATACGCGCTCGAACCGCCCCATTCCTCCTGAGGCGGATGGCTGTTACGATAAGTATAGCGCACTTTCCGTCCTTTTTCCAGCCCCTCGACTTCCACCACCAGGCCGTATGCCCAGTTGTCGTTCTTCCGGGTCTCCGGCGACGCCCACAGGAGGTCGCGGCTCACCTCGAAAGGCGACCGCCCGCCGAGTGCATCGCTCGGCTTGTGGCTCAGCAGTCCCATCTCTTTGAAGATACGCCCGGTTGCCATGACCTTTGGCGGAAAACAACCCCGCACCGAGGCATGTTTGATCTGCGGGTAGGAGTGCGGGATGGTTTGTGCTTCGTCGTGGGGTACATAGTAAACCGGTTGCTCTCCGATAAGGTCATGGAACCGGACGATCTTCTCACCGCTGAAGGGAGGAGCCGGGCGCATGGCGCCATCCTCGTAGTAAACCTCCTCCCGGGCAGGCTCTTCAGGATCGAACTCCCAGAGGGTCGTGGTCAGGAGTCCTGGCGCAGGCGCGAAGCTGCGGAACGCGGCAAAGTAAATCTGCACCCGCTCCACTTCGTCCAGATGGGAAACGCCCCAGGCAACCATGGCGTTGGTCGTGCCTGGCGTGGCTCCTACACCTGGAATGAAGATCATGTCCTTCTCCAGCGCCTGCTGATGTAGCTGGAACTGCGGGTCGTCGCTGGAGAGGTCGAGCCCGTTGACTCCTTCCTCCACGCAAACTTTGTTGACGATGTAGTCGTATTTGAACGGCAGTCCGTTCATCACCACGTCGAACTGCGGGAAAAGCTCGTGAAGGGATTTTTCGTCGTTGGCATCCAGGAAGATCGCTTTCAGCCGCGGGTCGCCGATGCTGTCCACCAGTTCCTGAGCTGCTTCGACGTTGTAATCCGCCACGACGATTTCATCGAACTTGCTGAACTGCGCCAGGTCCCGCGTGGCTTCCTTGCACACGGCTCCGGCACCACCCAATGCGAGAACTCTCATGTTTGCCTCCGGTTTAGGGTCTTGAAAATGGAAATGTCCCCGATTGCTCCTCTCAGGAGAGAACTACCATTTACAGTATAGAGTCCGCGGATGGCGGCCGCCAGGAACAAACTGTACGAAATGCCCATGTTTTCGGCGTACATTCTGAAGGAGACGATATGAGCCGTTGCCAGAGCGTTCTATCGGCCGTTGCCGAATTCCCTTGGGGGGGTGCGGGTGCTAAGAAGGGTTGGGTTGATTGCCGCCTATGCTGCGCACATTGACTCCCCATTCATCTTTAAGGTATACTTTCTTTGCCTGAGGTACATTGCTGTTTTCTTTTAGCTGTGCGAATCACCTGCCGCGCGCAGGGTCGATATCGAATCGAAGGCGATTTTCAAACAGGAGGGAACAATGAGCAGTACCAGAGAGCGCCGTGTTCTGTACGAATACCGTTACGAATTGCGGCCTATCGACAAAGGTTATGCCAATAGAATCCTCTACATCAACCTCTCTGATGGGACTTTCAAAGAGAAGCCGGTTACCCAGGAGATGAAGGACACGTTCACTGGCGGGCGCGGGTTCGCCCTATGGCTTTTGTGGCAGGCTACCAGGCCGGATACCAAATGGAACGACTCGGAGAACGAGTTCATCATCGCCAACGGCCCGCTTTGCGGTATCCTTTCCTACCCGGGAACCGGCAAGAGCACCGTGGTCACCCTCTCGCCTGCCACGAACCTGGCGTTCGACAGCAACGGCGGTGGCATGTTCGGCCCGCTCCTGAAGTCCGCGGGGTGGGATGCCATTGAAATTCAGGGGAAGGCTGATAGGGACGTGATCGTGGTGGTGGATGGCAAAAATGGTCGGGTGACGGTTGAGGAGTATCCGCTGGAGGACGTGGACTCCTACGATATCGCCCAGCATCTGACCGACATGTTCGCCAGCACGCCGAAGG
>JALWAP010000045.1 GCA_027016315.1 Anaerolineae bacterium
GTGCGTGGTGCGACTCATGTCTACGTGCATCCATTTGGGAAATGGATATCCGAAAAGCGCCATGTAATACCAGGCTGTGCCGGCAAACAGGTATCCATTCACCGCTCCTACCGCAATGTCGAGCAAACTCCTGGCGTGTCCTTTCGTCGGCGTCCCGCCAAGGGAGATCGTCCTTCCCCGGTAGGAGGCGAGCACTATCAACACGAGCACTCCCAGGAACAGGTACATCTTCAAAGCGTTGCTTTCCGGTATCAGGTTCGCATGCAATGGGTTGTTCTTGCTGAGGGCAAGGTACATGCTCCCGTAAAGCCCGGTGGTTGGTTTCTTCACCACGATGACCTCGGCTTGCTTGAGCACCCACAGCGTGGCCAGCAGAACGATGGTGACGCCGAGTTCTTTGTGGTACCCTCGCACCAACGCTATGAACACGAAAAATGTAAGAACTGTCGCCCAGAGAATTTCTATCGGTCCCATTTATCCGATTGACCTCTCATTTCTTGCTGTTCGGCGAAAGGGAAAGCCCCGCCGATACTATCGTCACCAGGATGAACAGCAAGATCATCGTCCTGATGCTCGAAGAAGGGATTCCGAGTCCCTTTGTTGCCTGCTCGACCCCCTTCAGCTTGATGTCCCAGGGATACAGGGGCATGTTTTGTGGCAGCGGTAACACTACCAGCCCGATGATATAGCCCAGAATTCCTCCCAGTAGAGCGCCTGCCAGCGACGGTTTGCCGCTGAAAAATTTGAGCGAGCCGAGCGCCAGCGCCAGCACCACCAGCGTCGTCCAGAGGACGAAGATCGTCGTCGAATTCATGGAGAACAACGGCTTTACGCCGGCGAGTGTTCTTCTGGCAGCTTCCACGTCGCCCCTACCGAGGGGAGCCAGCCCGCCTTTCAGCGCAAGCATGATTCCCATGTAAATGCCATTCAGGTATGCGATTGCTTTTCCGGCTATCGCCGCATTGGAAACCATCAGCTCTCCCACGAACATCGCCGAAAGGTATAGCAGGGTCTTCTTGGTGCCCCACTTGAACCCCATGATCCCGAACAGCACCACGAAGAAGAGCAGGGCGAAAGCCTGTTGTCCGGTCAGGGATGGCGCGTTTCCTGCAATCGAACCCATTTTGTCACTCCTCCTCGGTCAGTGACCAAAGCTCCCTGGCGATGCTGATAGCGGCTCCTTGCCTTGCCAGTTTCTTCATGGATATCCTCATGTTCTCGAGCCGATCCCGATTGTTGAGCAGGGAGAGCACCATGGGAAGCAACATCGAATCCAGGTCACTGTCGTTCACTATCACTGCTGCTGACCGGCTGGCCAGGTACTGGGCGTTGGCTTTCTGATGTGCGCCTGCGTAAGGGTAGGGCACGAGTATCGCCGGGAGCCCGGCTGCCGGAAGCTCTCCCAGCGTGGAAGCCCCGGCCCTGCAAATGGCGAGGTCGGCCGCCACCATCACCTGCGGCATGTTGTCCAGGTATGCTGCAGGCATGTACCTGGCTCGTTTTTCCTCCGGCAGTTTCTTCATTTCTTCCTTGACCCATTGAAAATCACGTTCTCCGGTTGCGTGGATCACGTTGGCGTGTTCCAGCAGTTCCGGCAGAATCTCGACGACGGCTTTGTTGATGCTCCTCGCTCCCTGACTTCCCCCGAGGACAACAATGGTCGGCCTATCTTCCGGCAGATCCAACGCTGCTCTCGCAATTTCCCGATCGAGTCGGTAGAATTCCATCCTGACCGGATATCCAGTCACAACCCCCTTTTGCGGGAAGAAATCCAGGGTCTCGGGCGCGGTGATCGCCACTTTTTTCACCAGCTTGCTCAGGTATTTGATCGTCGCTCCAGGCGTGATGTCAGGCAGGTAGATCATGGAAGGAGTTCCCATGATCCTGGCTGCCAGGAGCACCGGAGCGGCAACGTATCCTCCACTGACTAGGACAGCATCGGGCGACCACTTCCTGAAGATCGAGATCGCCGAGATCGTCCCTTTTGCCAGTTTGAAAAGGCTCTTCGTTGCCTTCAGCACGCCCTGCTCCCTCAACGCTCCAGCGTCGATGGTCTTGAACGGCACGCCGTGACCCGGCACGAGCTTCGACTCCGCGCCGTCTGCAGTGCCGATGTAGAGGAAATCGGCTTTCCTTACCTCACCTGGCAGTTTTACGTCTGGTAACTGGATTCCTCGGAAGGCGTCTCTCACTGCTAACAGTGGATAGACGTGCCCCCCGCTGCCTCCTCCTGCCAGAATCAGCCGCTTTCTTCTTTCTGTCATAGATCACCGTTTCCTTCGATATACTGAGCAGTAACCCAACGCCTGCAAGACTTGTGACCAGTGCCGAGCCGCCAAGGCTCAGGAACGGCAGCGGTACTCCCATGGTGGGCGCTGCCGCCGTCACCATCGCTATGTTCATGGCGGCCTGGAAGGTGAGCCATGTGGTCACTCCCGTTGCCGCCAGGCTTCCGAAAGTGTCTGTGCTCTGCAGGGCGATCTTGTAACCCCGATATGCCAGGAACGCGAACAGCCCGAGCACGAGCAGCGTCCCGAATATGCCGAATTCCTGCCCGAGCAGCGCGAAAATCCCATCGCTCCAGCCCAGCGGTGGCACCTTTATACGCTTGAAATCGAGTATCCCCAACCTGGGCTGGATGATCGCCAGCAAGTTTTGCCTGACCTGGAAGGGCGAGTTCTCCATCGGATGCATGAAGTAATTCACGAAATCGTGTATGCGCTGCGCCGAGTGATGGAACCTCATCACCAGCAAGGCGAACGTGGCTCCGCCGATCCCGAGCAGTGCTGCCATCTGGAGTAGCGTAGCCCTGGCGATGAAGAACATGCCGAACGCCGTTACGGCGATCACCAACGCCGTGCTGATGTCCGGCTCCACCGCGACCAGCCCGGATACCAAGCCGATGATGATAGCGAACGGCACAAGGCCTTCCTTCGTGTCCCGGAGTTTTTCCCCCTTCGCTTCCATCCAGGCTGCCGCGTAAATGACGACGATGAGCTTGGCCGCTTCCGACGGCTGAACCGATCCGCCCAAAAGCGTTCGGGTGGCGCCGTATTTCTTTGTCCCGACGAAAAGCACTGCCAGCAGGAGTGCGAGGATGGCAACCATCAAGGGCAGCGCCGCTTTTTTCCAGACTTTGTAATCCAGCGATGCCATCACGATCAACGCGACCACTCCTATGGAAGCCCAGATCCCCTGGCGCTCCAGATACAATGTCGGCTGCTGTTGCGCTATCCCGGCGGTGAACATGGTTGGCAGCCCGATGGCAAGCAATACAGCCACCACGTACACCAGCGACATGTCGGGTACTTTTCTCCTCGTTTTCTGTGTCATGCTCGTTTCTCCGTGCTCACAGCTCTTGTACGAGCTTTCTGAAATGCTCACCCCGCTCGGCGAAATCCCTGTATGCGTCGAAGCTGGTGCCTCCCGGCGAAAGCAGCACCACGTCGCCCGGCTCTGCTTTCTCCGCTGCTGTCTGCACTGCTTCCTCCAGCGAGCCGCACATGGTGACAGACCGAAGCGAGCTATCTCCGTCCCTGGCGGCTGCCACGTTTCTGGCTATCAACTCGGCTGCCTCGCCGAAAAGTATCAGATGTTTCACTTTTTCGTGAACGAGCCTGGAGTATTCTCCCCAGGGCAGGTGTTTGTCCCTCCCGCCGGAAAGCAGGATTATCGGTTCGTCGAACGATTTCAATGCCGCTATTGCTCTTTCCGGCGTCGTGGCGATGGAATCGTTGATCCACAGAGCGCCTTTCCACCGCCTGACCTCTTCCAACCTGTGCGGCACGCCTTTGAATGTGGTCGCGGCCTTCCGTATCCCGTCAATGGTGGCTCCGGCGAGTTTTGCGGTGAGCGCGGCTGCCAGCACGTTGGCCACGTTGTGCTCGCCCCGGAGCTTCAGGTCGGAGCGGTGACATATCACTTCCGACTTGCCTTCCAGGGAGATGACGAGTTCGCCTTTCCTGTTCCTGAAGGCGCCTTCGCCTTCCATTTCGTTCAGGCTGAAACCGTATGCCCGGGAGCGTATGGGAAAATCCACCTCTGCTTGCCCTTCCCCGGCTGGTATCCTCACCCATTTTGCCGTCAGCCATTTCCCTGTGACGTCGTCGTCCGCTCCGAGCACTGCGTAATCCGATTCGGTCTGCCATTTCAAGATGTTGGCTTTGGCCGCCGTGTAATGGGACATGGACGGGTGTCTGTCCAGGTGGTTCGGCGTCACGTTGAGCACCGATGCCACCTGCGGGCTTCTGTCGTACAGCTCCAACTGGAAGCTGGAGAGTTCCAACACCACTTTGTCCGTGCTCCCGATTTCGTCCAGGTGGTCGATCAGGGGCAACCCGATGTTCCCACCGACCCAGGTTTTGTACCCACTGGCCTTGAGCATTTCCCCGACCAGGGTGGTGGTGGTCGTTTTGCCGCTGGAGCCGGTTATGCCCACCACGGGAGCAGGACTGCGTTCCAGGAAAAGCAGCGTGTCGTTGCTCAGAGGGATGCCACGTTTCCTCGCCTCCGCCACTATCGGGAGCGAGGTCGGAACTCCACCGCTCAGACAGAGCAGATCGCAATCGTCCAGGA
>JALWAP010000046.1 GCA_027016315.1 Anaerolineae bacterium
TGCACGAAATTATATCCCAGATGGACGCACACCTGCAAACTGACGAACTGGTGTTCAGGTGTGAGCCGAGATTCGGCGTTTTGTCACCGAGGGAGTCGCCTTGCAGCTCTGGACAGTCCGAGAACGCCCAAGATTCTTTGCCTCGGCATTGGTGTTCGCAATGTCGATCTCCGAATTCACGTCCAAATACCAGTCGGGCGTCTGGTGGCCCCGAGCGATGTGTGATATAATTTGTTTAGGCTTGGAAAGGAGGCTATGTCACGCAGAAACCTCGATCTTTTGTCGCTACCGCTCTGCGTGATTTCATTTTTAGGACGATTTTCAACTACCAAAGGAGGGAGACTCTATGCTTAACCTTTCCTATCTGCTGGAGTTCCAGGCTCGAGAGTACCCCGACCGTACCGCCGTGATTTTCAACGACACCAGGCTTTCGTATGGTCAGCTCAACGTGATGGCGAATCAGTTCGCCAATGGGCTGGCATCCCTCGGCGTGAAGCCAGGGGACAAAGTGGCCTTGATGATGCCGAACATCCCCTATTTCCCCATCGCCTACTATGGGATACTGAAGACCGGAGCAACGGTCGTGCCATTCAATGTGCTCTTCAAAGGGCGGGAAGTGGCGTACCACATCAAAGATTCCGATTCCGTGGCGCTGGTCGTCTTCGAGGGATTCGCACAGCACGCTTACGACGGCTTCCAGCAAGTGGATTCCTGCCACACCATGATCGTGGCGACGGCCGATCCCAAAGCTCCGAGCCCTGTGGAAGGCGAGGGTGTAATGACCATGGGGCAACTGATGTACGGGAAGCCTGCCACTTTCGACACCCATCACGGCAATCCGCACGATACGGCGGTGATCCTCTACACCTCCGGAACCACCGGAAGTCCCAAAGGAGCCGAGCTGACCCATTCCAACATGGTGCTCAATGCCATCACTTCGTCCAGACTCGCGGATGGGAACCCGAGCGACATTTACTTGGCCACGTTGCCTCTGTTCCATTCGTTCGGGCAGACGGTAGTGATGAACGCCGCGTTCTTTGCCGGAGCGGCGGTCACCATGCTGCCCAGGTTCAAGCCGGAGGATGCGTTGGGGATCATGGAGAGGGACAACGTAACGGTTTTCGCGGGCGTGCCCACCATGTACTGGGCGATGATGAGCTACCCGGAGGCGGACAAGTTCGATCTGGAGAAAATTGCCAGGAACCTGAAGGTCTGCATCTCCGGCGGCGCAGCGTTGCCTCTGGAAGTTCTGCGCGGGTTCGAGAAGAAATTCGACGTGCCGATCCTGGAGGGCTACGGCCTTTCCGAGACCTCCCCTGCAGCCTCTTTCAACGTCAGGGACAAGCAGCGGAAGCCCGGATCGATCGGCGTGCCGGTTTGGGGCACCGAAATGAAGATCGTCGATCCCGAGACCGACGAAGAAAAACCGGTCGGAGAAGTGGGAGAAGTGGTGATCCGCGGGCATCAGGTGATGAAGGGCTACTACAAGAAGCCCGAAGCCACCGCCAAAGCCATGCGCAACGGCTGGTTCCACACCGGCGACCTGGGGCGGATGGACGAAGACGGCTACTTTTACATCGTCGACAGGCTCAAGGAGATGATCATCAGGGGCGGGTTCAACGTCTACCCGAGGGAAATCGAGGAATACCTGATCACTCATCCGAAGATTTCCCTGGTGGCCGTCAAGGGCGTTCCGGACGAAAAATACGGCGAGGAGATCAAAGCCTACGTCGTTCTGAAGCCGGGCGAGACGATGACCGTGGAAGAGTTCATCGAATTCGCCAAGAAAGGGCTTGCCGATTACAAGTACCCGAGGATTGTGGAATTCCGTTCCGAGCTTCCCATGACCGCAACCGGGAAGATCCTCAAACGAGAGCTCAAGGACTGAAGCAGATTCCGGGGGTAGGGATTTGTCCCTGCCCCCGATCCTCTCGCCAGCACCGGCCCGAAGGATCGGTCGTGTGGGAATCTGCGGGCGGGATGGTGAGAGACGTTACTCTATGGAAAGACGGTAGAGCGTTCGTTTTGGCACGCCGGTGATCCGCGCTGCGGCGCGCAATGCCTCCGGGCGAGGTATCCCCTCATCTACCAGCGCGGATACGAGCCGCATGGCGTCCGCGACATCGGGGGCTATTTCTTCCTGCGCCCCTTCCATCACCAGCGTGAACTCCCCCTTGATCTCCCTTTCCTTCCATTGCTCGACTGCGGTAAGGGTATCTCCGCGCCAGAACTCCTCGTGGAGTTTGGTCATCTCCCTGGCGATCACGAGCCTGCGTTTGCCCAGCACTTCCGCCAAGTCGGACAGGGTGTCCATCAGACGGTGAGGGGATTCGAAAAGTATCAGCGTGGCGCGCTCGGTGGCCACTTGTCTCAGCAGCTTTTTTCTCTCCCTGGGCTTCCTGGGCAGAAACCCAAGATAGCAGAATCGATCCGTGGGTAAGCCGGAGGCCGCAATGGCCGCAATCGGTGCTGAAGCGCCTGGAATTGGCGAAACCCTGAACCCTCGCTCCCACGCGGCTCGCACGAGGTCGTATCCTGGATCGGAGACGGCGGGCATCCCCGCTTCTGAAATCAAAGCCACGTCTCCAGATTCCAGCGCCGAAAGGATGGATTCCAGCCTGGACGCCCTGCTGTGCTCGAAATAGCTGACGATCTTCGCCTGGATGCCGTAGTGCGAAAGGAGCTTTCTGGCGGTTCTCGTGTCCTCTGCGGCCACCATGCTCACCTCTGCCAGCACCTTCAGCGCTCGCAGGGTTATGTCCTCCAGATTCCCTATCGGCGTGGCGACCAGATACAACATGCCCGGCATTTACTTTTCACCGCAGATCGTGAAACCAAAAGGCAGCGGCTCTTTGGAATCGAGATTCACTGTAGGGCATAGCTCCTCTTTCCATTTCCCGGAGAGCCGCCTGTCGTGTTCCGTCATCTGGTCGTTTATGGCGCTCATGGGAGCGTCTGGATAATACCCGAGCCATGCGTCCAGCATCTCGTTGCGCAGGACGATGGTCCACCCGGCCTCTGCTTCCTCGGAGGTGGGCAACGCCACCGCCATGTCGCCGTAGCCTGCATACATTTCCTCGTATGCCTTCACCAGCTTGAACCTGACATCGGCGATGGATTTTTCCCACTGGGGGACGAGCGAGATGCCGAAGGCCTTCCGGGCGATGGCGTATTTCGTCCACCGCCAGATAGCCCTTTCCCGCAGCCACGAAAGCTTTGCCGCAAGCTGTGGCTCGTTTGGAATCCTGGTGGCGAACACATGCTCCTTGATCTGGTCTTCTTTCAGAAAAGCGTGGATCACCTTGCCCCAGTTCTCGTCCGTTGGGGACTTCAAGGCCGTTTGCAGCGCTTCGCGCCGCTCCCTTTCCACCGCCAGGAATTCGTCCGGGATGTCGGGGGGCACTTTCACCTGAAGGGAAAGGGGCAACGGCTGAACCGGTTCGAACTTTTCGGGGAGCTGTTTTTGAGGCGCGCTCATCCCAAGCGCAGAGTACAACTTCCCGGCACGCTTGAACAACTGCAGGCGCTGTGCAGGCTGGAAATGGGGGCTTTCGTAGAGAAGCGTCTCCACTCCTTTGAGGCAAACCCTGGCTTCATCCTTGCGCCCGATGGCGGCAAGCCCGCTGCCTGTTTCCAGCAATGCCTGTGCGCGATACTGATCGCTTAGTGATGGGCTGAGGAACGCTATCGCGGCAGCCTCTTCGTATAGTCGGACGGATTTCTTGGTGTCCTTGGTGGCTGCGTACTTCTCGGCAATCGACAGCCTGAGCCCGAGCTGGGTCTTACGGGACATGAACGGGCTGTTCTCCACGATGCTTCTGGCGGCGTCCAGCTCTCCGCGCTCTATCGCCAGCTTGGCGCTTTTCTCCGGAGCCTCCCCGAGCAACGGACGCAACATTATTTTCCGGGCAATTTTCGACGGCAGCGTCGCTTTTGCTTTTTGGCTGTGGCGGCCCTTTCCGGTGAAGTGATAAGCAGCCAGGATCAAAACCCCGGCAAGCACCATCAAACCGGCGACCAGCAAAGTTATGTGAAACAACCGGTTCTTTTTCATGGCTCGACGACCTGCGTGAAGTACCGTTCCCAGACCTGTGGAGCCCAGTAGACCGCGCCCGAGAGCTTTGCTGCCGCAGCAGCCAGAGGCGGAGGCCAACTTCCCGGTATCACTTTGACTTCCACGCCTTCCTCTTGCAGGTACTCTTTGAGGGATTTCAGCGTGACATTGGGCGAATCCGGAAGGTTTCCGCTCTGGAAAAATTCTTTGATCTGCGTTGCAACTTCGCCGAGATCGGGGCAGCCGAGCTCACGCTCTGCCACGCTGTCCGGGAGGAACACTTTGCCTGCCGCAAGGGAGACGGAAAGCGGATCGTCTCCGGTCTTTGATGGAAGGCATTGTAGCGTCAGCACATTCCCTTCCACTGGCGCTTCCACCCCTGCGGCTTTGAGCACCAGGAACGGCGTCCCCAACCTGCCGATTTCCTTCAAAACCTCGGGCATCCACGGTGCTTCCTGCCACAACAGGAGCACCAGTATTGCATCTGGCCTGTGGACGGATACGAGATCGTATA
>JALWAP010000047.1 GCA_027016315.1 Anaerolineae bacterium
AGTTTACCGGCACCTCAACGACCTTGAGGCCGTGGTGAAGCGCGATGAACAGCACCTCAACATCGAATCCCCACCCGGACATGGTCTGCTTTGGGAAGACCAGTTCCGCGGCTTCCGCCGTGAAGCATTTGAACCCGCACTGGGTATCGGCGAAACCGGGGACCGCCAGCACCCTCACGATGAAATTGAAGACGCGCCCCATCAGGTGGCGATACCACGGTTCGTTGAACCGATGGGCACCCGGCGCTTCCCTGCTGGCGATGGCCACGTCGTAGCCTTCCAGCGTCGGAGGGAGAAACTTGTTGACTTCCTCTATCGGCATGGACAGGTCGGCATCGCAGATGAACCTGTATTCGCCCTGGGCGGCCAGCATCCCGGTCTTGACGGCGATCCCTTTCCCACGCTCTTTGATGGAGATCAGCTTGAATTGCGGGTGTTCTTTGCTGAAATCCCGGACGATTTCCGCCGTCCTATCCGTGCTGCCGTTCTCCACCACCAGCACCTCGGCGGAGTAATCCTGCTTAGAAAGGAATTCGTCTATCTTTTGCAGCGTACCGGGCAACCGTTTCTCCTCGTTGTACGCCGGAATGACTATGGAAAGAAACATCCATGCCCCCTTGTCGAGATTCGCATGATTTGGCCGCCGTGACGGTCAACGCATAAGCACCGCCAGCAGGATCGAAACGGCTGCGCCTGCGGCAGCGCCGACGAAATTCACCAGGTCGTTGTCCATCCAGCCAAGCCCCCTGACGAGCCTTGTGCGCTCGCCACAGCGATGGACTTTCTGCTCCGTTTCCACCCCACATTTATCACAGAAATAGACGCCCTGCAAAGACGCCCCCAGCAAACTGTCCACCAGCGACCCGAAAATGCCGCCCAGAGCGCCCCCCGCCGCGATCACTGCCCCCGGTCGTCCGGGAATCCATCGGTTCAGCAGGAGTGCCGTCACGCCGATGAAAATCCCGCCTGCCAGGGAAGCGGCAAGCCCCAACGCAGAGATCCCGCCAGACGTTCCCCTCGGCACCTGTGCCATCGTCGTGATCAGGCGCGGCTCCGAGCGTCCCAGCACGCCTATTTCCGTTGCCCACGTGTCGGCGGTAACCGCTGCCAGCGCGCCAACCACTCCCAGCGAGGCAAGCCTGGCGGTTTTCGGGAAAACCAGGACGGCGGCGGCCAGCAGCAACGGCACGCCTCCGTTGGCGAGCACCTGCGCCCAATCCCTCGTTCGCCCTTTGGCAAATTTCTCGGCCAGCGATTCCTTCCTGCCAAGCTCCAGCGACGAAAGAAGGCTGGACGAAACGAAGAACGCAATGAGCGTCAGACTCCACCCCCAGCCGCCCGCCACGAACACCGCAGTCCCCAACGCCACGGCTGCCGCAAAGCCACCGCCGGATAGCGAGCCTTTGGCGTACCCCGCGCCAGCAACCGAGGCGGCAAGCGCGGCGCCTATCGCAATCCTGACGATCATCAAAGCCCCGCTACGAAGGCCGCCAGCAGCCCGCCCAGCCACAGAATTCGGGCTGCGGTTCGGTCCTTGCGGAATGCAAGCACGCCAAGCACCATGTCGAGCAGCCAGAAGGCGAACGCGGCGAGCAGCGCACGCCCGGAAATCGCCATCCCGATCACGTCGACCAGGGCGAGGAGCGCCAGCCATATCCCGCCAGTCACTCCGAACGCCCAGAAGTAGACGTCGTCGAACGGCAGCGCCCGTCGCCACGGCAACGGGGTGAACCCTTCCTCCTTCGAGCGGATGGCTCCCATCTCCCTGACTTTCTCGAACGCCGCTACGAAAGCCTTTTCGTCCTCCGGCGAAACCCCGTAATCGAACCGCCCGGACGTCACGATGAGCATTTGCTCCTCCGGTGGGCGGGTGGCGTGCATCTGCGCTTTCCGCCTCGAGCCGGATTCGGGAACCGTCCTGCCGAGCCAGTGGCCTCCGGTCCTGCCGGAAGCTTTCCATCCCTTGTCGATCTTCCTGACGATGCGGATCGGGATCGTCGTGGCACCGAGGCAATCCTCCACTACGATGCCATCCCTGGTCACGCGATAGCGCAGGCTCACAAGCCTGCAGTAGCCGAGTGCGACGTAGACGAAGGCCGCAAGCGATGCGACCCCTACGCCTGCCGAGACCAAAGCCCACACTCCCCACGGCAGCCGCACGGCCTCGATCAAAGCCAGGATTGCGATCAATCCCGTCCCGAACAGCGTGGTCAGATAAGGTTTCCTGGAGAAGTGCTTCGGGGAGAAAATCATGGCAGCATCTCCTTCAGGCTCAGAGGCCAGTCCTTGAGTTTCTCCATGAACCCGTAATCGGTCATGTCCATCCGCAGCGGGGTGATCGAAACGTAACCGTTCTCCAATGCTCCGATATCGGTGCCATCCTCCGGCACGCCGCTCGGACGGTCGCCACCGATCCAGTAGTAGGGTTGTCCCCGTGGATCGTCCCGCCTCACGAGCTTGTCCCGATAGATTCTTCGCCCGAGCCTGGTCACCTGAACCCCTTTGATTTCCTCCAGCGGGAGGTAAGGGACGTTCACGTTCAGGAAAGTGCCTTCTGGCAACCCGAATTCAAGAACGTTGGCGGCTACCCCGGCTGCAATCCTGGCTGCGGCATCGAAATCCGCGTCCGGCTCGGACGTGCCCAGGGAGACCGAAATGGCCGGGATGCCGTTGACTGCACCTTCCATCGCCCCGGCCACCGTGCCGGAGTATGTGACGTCGGCCCCGAGGTTCTCCCCCAGGTTTATCCCGGAGACCACCAGATCCGGCTTTTGGGGCACGATGCCCAGAAGCGCCAGCGCGACGCAGTCGGAGGGAGCGCCGGTGGTGATGTACGCAGGTGAGCCGTCCGGCAATTTCCCTTCCCACGCCCGGAGCGGCTTGTGCATGGTCTTGGTGTGCCCCGCCGCCGACCAGTTGTGATCGGGTGCCACCACCACGGCATCCGCTATCCTGCTCAGCTCCCTCCGCAGCGCAACGATGCCCGGCGACCGGTAGCCGTCGTCGTTGGTTATCAAGATCACCTTACGCATTGGCCGCTTTCCGCTCCAAAATCAAAGCCTTGGCTTTTTCCACGGCGACTCCGGCATCGCGCGCGTAGGCGTCGGCACCGATCTCCACCGCAAAATCTTCGTTAAGCGGCGCTCCGCCGACCATCACGATCACTTTGTCCCGCAAGCCGCTGGTTTTCAGTTGTTCGATCACCACCTGCATGTAAGGCATCGTGGTGGTGAGCATGGCCGACATGCCCAGGATGTCCGCTTTGTGCTCTTCGACCGCCGCCAGGAACTTCTCCGCGGGCGTGTTGATACCGAGGTTTACCACGTTGAACCCGGCGCCTTCCATCATCATCGCCACCAGGTTCTTGCCGATGTCGTGGATGTCCCCTTTTACGGTCCCGATGACCATGGTTCCCACTTTTGGAGCGTTGGTCTGGGTGAGAAGAGGCCGCAACAACTCCATGGCGGCTTTCATCGCCTTCGCTGCCATCATCACCTCCGGGACGAAGAGGACGCCGTCTCTGAAGTCCTCGCCCACGATTTCCATCCCGGCCACCAGCCCTTCCTGCAGTATCCGATGGGGGGACATCCCCCTGGAAATGGCCTCCTCCGTGGCCTTCACGACCTCGTCGGATAGGCCGTCGTAGAGGTCATCGCCCATCTGCTCCAAGAGTTCTTCGTCGCTTAGAGACTTGAAATCGATCTCTTCCATGAATTCCTCCGCGTTCCCTGCATGGAGATCCGAACAATGCCGTCCCTACCTGATCAATGGCAATTCCGCTGGAGAGTTGCGCCAGCGTGGTTTGACGAACCGCACTTGCCTTGGTTCATAACGGCGTACTGTGACTGGCTGTTCGGTCAAACGCCTCCATGCGCTCTGTATTTGGTCAACAGTTCCTCTACGTGAGGGAACCTGTCGCTCATGTGCGGTATGTGCATCGCCGAGACGAATTCTTCCTGGAAGCGGGGTTCCAGCGCAATTTCCACGTACTGGATCCACCCGGCAAGCCTTTTCGCTTCTTCCCTGCGCTCGCGATTGAGCAAAGCGATGCGAGCGCCGTCCCCGGCGGCGTTGCCGACGCTATAGACCCGCTCCGGCGGAACGTCGGGGAAGAGTCCCAACATCAACGCGTGCTCTCTGCTTATCACCGTCCCGAACGCCCCGGCAAGCACCACTTTGTCCACCTGCTCGACACCCAGGCGTTCCATCAGCAGTTTGGAGCCTGCGTAAAGGGCTGCTTTCGCGAGCTGGATTGCCCTGACGTCCGCCTGAGTTACGACGATCTCACTCCCGGTGCTTGTCTCGTCCGGCCTTGCGAGCACGTAATCCCACGTGCGGCCGTTCTTTCGGCATCTCCTGTGCCCCGCACATCTCCTCGAAAACCTGCCGTTCGATTGTATCACACCTGCGGCGAAAAGCTCTGCCACTGCTTCGATGATGCCGGAACCGCAGATTCCCCTTGCGGGTAAGGTGGCTTGATCGCTCCACCTTTCGTCCCCGATGACTTTGAACCGTGGCTCCCAGGTCTCCGGATCGATCCTTACCCG
>JALWAP010000048.1 GCA_027016315.1 Anaerolineae bacterium
GCTTCTTCGATGCTGTGGGTCACGAGGATTGTGGTAATGCCGGTCTCCCGATGCAAGCCAAGCATGAGATCCTGAAGAGACTCCCTGGTAAGAGCATCGAGGGAAGAGAACGGTTCGTCCATCAACAGAAGGTCGGGATGCATGACAAGGGTTCTGACGATAGCTGTGCGCTGGCGCTGTCCTCCAGAGATTTCCGCAGGATAGTGATCCCGCACGTCGAATATCCCAAGCCGCTTCAGCCAGTGGTCCACTTCCTCCATCGAAACCCTTACATCTGCCGGAGCATGGGTACCATCAGGCCCGTAAAAACGCCGAATCTTCAACCCCAACGACGCGTTCTCTCTGACCGTAGCCCATGGGAGGAGTCCGTAGTCCTGAAGAATCACACCTGTCTTGGGTCTGGGTCGGGTCACTGGCTCGCCGCCGACGATTATGCTGCCGGTTTGAGGTTTTTGCAGGCCTGCCAGCAGATAGATCAAAGTGCTCTTTCCACATCCGGAAGGCCCTATCACAGCCCAGGGCTCGCCACTCCCCACCGTCCAGGAAAAATTCTCGAAAACCGGCGCCTCCGATCCGTAGGCAAAAGTGATGCCTCGAACTTCCACCATCCTTTCCGAACTCATCGCGCCACCGCTGTAGTTCCGCCCCGCCTCCTGTCACCGGCTGCAACCGGCTCCCCATCTGGGGAGATACCCACGGCATTTGCACCGCCGAAGAACATGTTGACGTCGTCCCACGCGTTCACCGAGTACCCCATCTTCCTCAACGCTTCGATAGTGGAGTTAGGTATTCCGCCTTCCGCCTGCATGACGCCATGCTCGAAATGGATCCTGGGAGCGTTGACGGCTTTGTCCAGTGGCAGGCCAAAATCGACGACGTTCAACAACACCTGGAGTATGGCAGACCTGATTCTGTTGCTTCCGCCACTGCCGACAGCAAGCACTGGCTTTCCGTCTTTCAGAAGCACCAACGGTGTCATCATGGTTTCGAGCCTGGCGCCAGCAGGCAGCCGATGGAATCCGCCTGGGTGCAGGTCCACTTCCCCCAGCATGTTGTTCGGGATTATACCGGTGCCTTTCACCATGTACCCAGCCGCCTCCCCAGCCGTCGTGGTCAGGCTGACCACCATGCCTTCGCCGTCCATGACGCTTATGTGAGTGGTGTTCCCCGGAATCCGATCACGGAAGCGACTACCGTCATGCTCATCATCCAGGGGAAGCCTGCCCAGGTATTCGTCTACATTCTTCGGGCCGAGGATTTCCTGCACGCCGCCATTGCCATTCCCCAGCAGCTCAGACCTCGCCTCATTGGTGACACGCATGACCTGCGCCAGGAGGTGAAGATGCTCGGGAGACAGGAAATCGTATCGTCCGATGTCCATCCTGTCCAGAAGCTTCAGCGAAAATGCCACCAGCACCCCACCGCTGGATGGAGCCGATGGGAGCACCACCGTATGCCCGTGATATTCGGTGACGATTGGCTCGGCAGAACGGGCTTCGTACGAGCGCATGTCCTGGTACGTTATGAGGCCGCCGTTTGCCTGTTGATCTTCCACCAGCGCCTCCGCTGCACTCCCGGTGTAGAACACCCCTGCACCATCGCGAGCTATGCCCTCCAGCAATCCGGCAAGCTCACGTATGCGCACGATGTCGCCTTCCCGGAGCAATCGCCCTCCAGGAGCAAATATCGCCCGAAGCTCTGGCGTGTAGGTGAAAATCGGCTCGAGGAGCTCCAGGGTGTACGCCATAAACCCGGTCAGCGCCACGCCTTCTTTCGCCATTCGGATGGCAGGGGCCATCAATTCGGGAAGCGGCATCGTACCCATCTCTTCGGCCATGAGGCAAAGCCCGGCCACGGCCCCCGGCACCGCCACGCTTGCGCGGCCTATGTAGAAATCCTGGGTCGCCGTGCCAAAATCGATTGTGACCTTGCGGAAATCCATGCCATCCCCTGGCTTGCCGGAGGGCATGTTACTGAAGAAATCATAGAACGCCGAGCGGTTGGTGCGTGCATCGAAAACCGTGGCTATCCCGCTTCCCCCGATGCTCGTCAGCACCGATTCGGCAACGAAAGACGCAAAGGACGCCGCCACCGCCGCGTCTACGGCGTTTCCCCCGGATTCCAGAATCTCGATCCCTGCTTTGGCCGTCAACGGATGACTTGCAGCAACGACTCCTTTCACTCTACTCCTCTCCAGTCGAGAACGACTTTCCATCCAGCAAGCTGGATTTTCGCCCGGGACGGCAATAACGATGGACAGGTGTGATTCACCGGCTCAGAACCCTTGCAACTTGCTCAAGTCAGCTATCCCATCCGGCAAAGCGGCGATCCTCTGCACCAGGCCGAGACGGGCAGCCCTCACCTCCGGGTCGTCCGCCATCACCAGCACTTCTTCGAAGAAGCGATTGATCGGGTCTTTCAGCGCCCGCAAGACCTCCAACAGTGTTTCCGGTGTCTTCGATCGCTCTATTTTCGGAAGCTGACTCAGATATGCTTTGAGCAACGCTCTCTCCGCCGGTTCTTTCAGCCTTTCCGGCACCAGCGGGTATTCTTCCTGCAAATCACGAACGATACGCTTGCTCCTGGAGTAAGCGGTAAACACATCGCTCCAATCCTCAGATTCCACCACTTTCTGCAAGCCTTCGACCGTGCGGTAGGCAAGGTACGGATTGTCTCCCTGCTCCTCCAGCACAGCGTCCACCACGTCGTATCGGAATCCTTTGTCCCGCAGCCACACCTTCAGCCTGCCACGAACGAACGCCACGGTCTCCTGTAATGCGTCCTCCGACGCCTGCACGGGCAGGTGCTTTGCCGCCTCTTCCACGCCCTTTCCGATCTCGAAGGAAATCTCCCGTCCTATCAGGACCTGCACGAGCCCCAAGGCATCCCTCCGCATATGGTACGGGTCGGCGGAACCCGTGGGCGCCAGCCCAACCGCGAACAAGCCGGTCAGGCTGTCGAGCCTGTCGGCGATGCCCACCGCAATTCCAGTCTTGGTTTCTGGGAGCTTGTCCCCGGCGAACCGAGGGAGGTAGTGCTCGAATATGGCCTCCGCCACTTCCGGGTCCTCGCCGGAGCGCAGGGCGTATTCCCTTCCCATCACCCCTTGCAGGCTCGTGAACTCGACTACCATCTGGGTGGCGAGATCGGCTTTGCACAGGTGCGCAGCGCGGCGAACTTTGTCCAGCACGTCCACGTATCCGAGTTCTTCGGCAACCCACGGGGCAAGCTCCTCGAGCCGCTTCACTTTGTCGAGCATGGAACCCAGGTCTTCCTGGAACGTCAAAGTGCCCAGCCGCGGCAGGAACTCCTCCAGCTTCTTCGAGGTATCAGCCTGGAAGAAGAACCTGGCGTCGGCATAGCGCGCACGCAAAACCGATTCGTACCCGTGCCGCACCACGTCGACGTACCTGTCGTCGCCGTTTCGGATGGCGATGAAATGCGGAAGAAGTCTGCCATCACCGTCCACCACCGGGAAATACCGCTGATGCTTCTTCATCACGGTCATCAGGACTTCCTGCGGGATGTCCAGGTACTCCTCTTCGAAGCTCCCGAGGACGGCAGTCGGCCGCTCTACCAGGTTCGTCACCTCGTCGAGCAAGGTCGGTTCGTCGGGCACCGCACCGCCGACCTCCTTTGCCAGCTCCTCGATCTGCTTCTTGATTTTTTCACGGCGAGCGCCCCTATCGACCACGATTTTCTGCTCCGCCATGATCTTCCAGTACTCCAGCGCCGATGGGATGGTGAGCACTGGCGAACCGGCTGGCCTCGTGCCGAGGCTCTTCCTGCCACTTTCGACGCCTGCGTAGGAGAACGGAATCACCGCTTCGCCCAAAAGAGCTGCAAACCAGCGGATCGGCCTGGAGAAAGCCACCCCAGAGTCGTTCCACCTCATGCTTTTCTCGAACTTTATGCTGGCGATCAACCCTGGAAGCGCTTCGGCGATGGCTTCGATGCTCTCACGTCCCGCGATGCGTTTGACGGCGAACACCCGAGGACCTTTGTCCGTCTCTTTCACCGTCAGGTCATCTACCGAAACCCCCATGCTCCTGGCAAAACCCTCGGCGGCTTTCGTGGGCGTGCCATTGGGCGCAAAAGCCGCTTGCGCAGGTGGCCCTTTGACCAGCTCTTCCACGTCCTTCTGCACCGGTGCGACATCCTCCACGTACGCCACGATCCTTCTGGGCGTTCCGCCGAGCTTCATTTCCCCGTGCGCGATCCTCAGATCGTCCAGCATTTTCGGGAGCAACCTACCAAGCTGCTCCACCGCCGAATCCACATCCCTGGCAGGCAACTCCTCCGTCCCTATCTCCAGGAGCAGCGGGGCAGGCCCGGTCGGTTTCTCGCCCGGGTTCTCGGTGACCAGAGGCTGGGCGTGCCGGACAGTGCTTCCCTTTTCGAGCCACGGGAATCCCTTTCCCTCCCGTTGTTTCACGTACAGCTTGGCGACCTCGCGGGCCAGTGCCCTCATCCGGCGGAAGAACGTCGCCCTTTCGGTGACGCCGACCGCCCCCCGGGCGTCGAGGATGTTGAAAGTATGGGAGCAGCGGAGGATGTAGTCGTGCGCTGGAACCGGAAGCCCGTGCCCGATGGCGGATTTCGCCTCCTCCTCGAAAAGCCTGTACATCTCCCTGAGCCTATCCACATCGGCGTAGTCGAAATTGTACCTGCAATAGTCGATTTCCTGGTCCTTGTAGATGTCGCCGTAGGTGTGCAGGCCGTCCCAATCGATGTCCCAAACGCTGTTGACGCCCTGCAGGAACATGACGATCCGCTCCAGGCCGTAAGTGATCTCGACCGCCACAGGGTTCAGTTGAAGACTTCCTGCCTGCTGAAAATAAGTGAACTGCGTGATTTCCAGGCCGTCCAGCCAGACCTCCCAGCCCAGTCCCCACGCGCCCAAAGCCGGGGATTCCCAGTTGTCCTCGACGAACCTGATGTCGTGTTCTTCGCGACGGATTCCCAGCGCTTCCAGGCTCCGGAGATACAACTCCTGCGGATTCCCGGGATCAGGCTTGAGGATGACCTGATACTGCGTGTGCATCTGCATCCGGTTGGGGTTTTCGGCATATCGCCCGTCGTCCGGCCTGAACGACGGCTCCACATATCCCACATTCCACGGCTCCGGCCCGAGCACACGCAAAATCGTCGCCGGGTTCATGGTCCCGGCCCCGACCTTCTCGCTATAAGGCTGCCAGATCAGCGCTCCAACGCCGGACCAATACGATTCCAGGCGCATGATGACTTCTTGAAACGAAAGGGACATCGAATCCTCCTGCAAGGTTGCCGGGTTGCTACCAGGGCCTGATCTTCCTGTACGCCCGCACTATGGAGTATAACCGCAAGCCCCACCCTATGGCGAGTATGCCCATCATGATGAAGAACGACGCCGCGAGAAGGGCGAGTATCTTCGGATATAGCAAAATGAGCACTCCGGTAACGAAAAACATCCCACCGATCAGGAAACTCAGCCACGAAATCGCCTTCAATTGGGCAACCATGAACTCCCAGGGAAGCCAGCCCCAATCCGCGATATGCCCAAACTCCTCTCTGTTGAACCTGTCAAAGAAATCGAATAACACTTCAAACCTCACGACAAAAAGATTCCCGGCGGCGCACACGTTGGCGCCGCCGCTTTCACACACAATCACTCACGAAAGGGCATCTATGTGCTCGATTAGATTTCTCTCACGTCGCTTCAGGTCCTCCAGCTTGTCACGTTCACGCTGAACGACCGCTTCCGGCGCTTTTTCGACAAAGCCTTTGTTGGAAAGCAATTTCTCGGAACGATCTATCAACTGACGCACCTTTTCGAGTTCACCCTGGAGCCGTTTCCGCTCCGCTTCCACATCCACCATTCCAGAAAGCGGGAGGTACGCCACGAACTCACCGGACACCACGGTGACAGCCTGCTCAGGCGGCGAAGCTTCGTTGGAAACCTGACTTTTCTCCGTATCCAACCGGGCGAGGAAAGCGATTTCCGGGAACATCTCCTCCAAAACGGAAACCCTGTCACTTCCCTTGAGGATAGCGGTGATCCGTTTCGAAGGCTCCACCTGATATTCAGCCCGGACGTTGCGGATATTGCGGATCAGCTCCACGACCTCGCCCACATCCTTGTTCACCCGCTCGTCCACGTTCCCCGCCTGAGGCCACGGTGTGACGATAAGGGCCGGGTTCCAGTCAGGCCTGTCGAGCGCTTTCTTCAATATCTGCCAGGTCGTTTCCGTCACGAAAGGCATGAACGGATGCAGCAAGCGCAGCGAACGCTCCAGCACGTATGCAAGCACCCTCCTGGTGGATTGCGCGGCTTCCTCGTCCTCGCCGTAAAGCGCAACCTTGCTCATCTCCAGGTACCAGTCGCAGTACTCGCCCCAGAAGAAATCGTGGGCGAGCCTGCCAGCCTCCCCAAACTGGTAAGCATCGATGAGCCTCGTCACTTCCGATATGGTGTGATGCAAGCGGCTCAGTATCCACTTCGAAGCCAGGTCCGGCACATCGTCGGGCTGGATGACTTCCTCCTTTCCTGGCGCTCGAACTCCCCTGCCGGTCAGGTTGGAAATCACGAACCTGGAGGCATTCCAGATCTTGTTGGCGAAATTGCGGCCATCGGCGAGCTTGGTCTTCGCCAGTTTCATGTCGTTGCCGGGCGTGGAGCCGGTCACCAGGGTATACCGCAGAGCGTCTGTCCCGTATTCTTCGATCAGTTCCAGCGGGTCGAGGGCATTTTTCAGGGATTTGCTCATCTTGCGGCCGTATTCGTCCCTGATGAGACCGTGCAAATAGACCGTGTGGAACGGCTCCTTGCCGGTCATCTCGATTCCCATCATGATCATCCTGGCGACCCAGAAGAACAGGATGTCGTAGCCGGTCTCCAGAACGCTGGTCGGGTAGTATCTCTTGTAATCTTCGGTTTCCTCCGGCCATCCAAGCGTGCTGAAAGGCCACAGACCGGAGCTGAACCAGGTGTCGAGCACGTCCTCTTCCTGATGGATGTTGGGACTGCCGCAGTGCGAGCAGACTTTCGGCTCTTCCTCGGAAACGGTTATGCCGCCGCAGTCGTCGCAGTACCAAACCGGTATCCTGTGCCCCCACCACAACTGTCTGGAAATGCACCAATCCCGGATGTTCTCCATCCAGTTGAAATAGACTTTCTCGAACCGGTGCGGGATGATCTGGATTCGACCTTCCTTGACCGCAGCCAACGCTGGCTCTGCCAGAGGCTTGATCTTGACGAACCATTGCTCTGAGATCATCGGCTCGATGACCGTATCGCACCGCTGGCAGTGCCCGACGGAGTGAGTGTAAGGCTCCTCTTTGATCGTCAAACCGGCCTTCTTCATATCCTCCCACAGCCGAACGCGGCACTCCTCCCTGGTGAGACCTTCGTACGGTCCGGCGTTTTCGTTCATCGTGCCGTCCGGGTTCATCACGATGATGAACTCCAGGTTGTGCTTCTTGCCGATTTCGTAGTCGTCTGGATCGTGGGCTGGGGTTACTTTCAGCGCCCCGGTTCCAAATTCCATGTCGACATGCTCGTCCGCGATCACCGGAATCCTCCGTCCGATGATCGGGACGATGGCGTGCTTGCCAATGTACTTCTTGTACCGCTCGTCGTTCGGATTGACAGCCACGGCTGTATCGCCCAGGATCGTCTCCGGTCGGGTAGTAGCCACAGGCAGGTATCCGCCATCCTCCAGCGGGTACTTGAAGTAGTAGAGCGTCCCGGCTTCCTCCCTGTGGACGACTTCGAGGTCGGAAATGGCGGTACCGCACCTGGGGCACCAGTTGACCAGGTAAGAGCCTTTGTAAATGAGTCCTTTGTCGTACAGCCGTTTGAACGCCGCCCTGACAGCCTTGGAAAGCCCCTCGTCGAGGGTGAAACGCTCCCGATCCCAATCGCAGCTAACCCCAAGCCTGCGGTGCTGGATGGTGATCCTGTTGCCGTACTCTTCTTTCCATTTCCAGACCTCTTCCAGGAACTTTTCCCTGCCCAGGTCGTGTCGGCTGATGCCCTGCTCCGCCAGCTTCCGCTCCACCACGTTCTGCGTTGCGATCCCGGCGTGGTCGGTGCCGGGAACCCACAACGTGGGCTCGCCGAGCATCCTGTGGTACCGGATCATCAGGTCCTCGAGGGAAGCTGTCATGGCGTGCCCCAGATGCAGCGCGCCGGTGACGTTGGGTGGAGGCATCGGGATCACAAACGGCTTCTTCTTCGGATCGGCCAGCCCCATCTCGATCTGCTGTTCCGGCTTGAAGAACTTGTGCGCATCCCACCAATCGTAGATGGCAGTCTCGTATTTGGCTGGGTCGTATGCTTTGGGCATGTCGCCCGGTTCTGGTAAGGAGAGCTCTGCTTTGTTCGAGATTTTTTCAGACATGAACGCCCCCTTGATAAGATCGATTAAGATCCGCGAACTGTGTAATCGCGATGATACATGCACAGCAGCCAGAATGGCCTTGCAATTATGCGTCGATTTGTTCCAGAGATTATAATTGCAGCAGAGAGAGCGTGTCAAACATTGAAGCCCGCGATTCGGACTTGTAGGCCGAGCTGTTAGCCCGGCGGGCGAGCCAGGCGCCTGGTTCCTACTCGCCCCGACTATCTACAAAACCGCCTGCCTCACCCAGTAAGTCTGGGGCATGGAACGGATTTCGTCCAGGACCTCTCCCGGGACGTGCTCGTCGACCCCCATCACCATGACGGCTTCGCCTCTCGGCCTTACCCTGCCCACGTACATGAAGGAAATGTTAATGTCGTGCTGGCCAAGCAGGGATCCGACTTTCCCAATGACTCCAGGCCGATCGTGATGGCGCACCAGGAGTACCCTCCCTTCCGCTGGGAAGGAAACCCAAAAGCCGTCGATGTTCACCACGTACGGCTTTCCTTCCATCACTGTCCCGCGCAGCGCAATCGCCTTGCCATCGGAGACGATCCCGAGTTCGAGCATTACGCCATACCGCTCCGCGGTCGGATTCTTCCGGCGCTGGAGCGAAATATGCCTTTGCGCGGCGATGGTTTTGGCGTTGACAAGGTTGACTCTGTCGTCGACGACTCCGTCCAGGAGCCCTTTCAGCGCGGCGGCCTCCACATACTCCAGGTCGTATTTGACGATGTCGCCATAGGCGGAAATTTCGACCTGACGCGCCCTTGGATCTCCAACCTGGGCGGCCAGCCTGCCAAGCTTCTCCGCGAGAGAGATGTAGGGTCCCAGAACGGCCATGTCCTCCGGCGGAACCATCGGCATGTTGACGGCGTATTTCGCAAGGCCGCCCTGGAGCACGGTAAGCACCTGCTCGGCCACGTCCTTCGCCACCTGCTCCTGCGCCTCCACGGTCGAACCGCCGAGGTGTGGCGTCACGATAATTTTCGGGTGCTTGAGGATTGGGCTATCGGGCGAAGGAGGCTCCTGCGCGAACACGTCGATGGCTGCTCCCGCTATCAACCCTTCGTCCAGTGCCTGCACGAGGGCATCCTCATCCACCACGCCGCCGCGGGCCACGTTCAACACGAACGCCGAAGACTTCATCTTCCGAAACGCATCCAATCCGATCAATCCCCTGGTGCTTTCCGTCAGCGGCACGTGCACGGTGACGAAGTCCGCCCGAGCCAGTAACTCGTCCAGCGACAGGAGCTGCACGCCAAGCCGCTCTGCATGTTCCGACGAGATGTACGGATCGTAAGCCACGACTTCCATCTCGAGCCCCTGCGCACGCCGCGCAACCTCAGTGGCCACACGCCCCAATCCCACCGTGCCCAGCACCTTGCGCCTCAGCTCCTTCCCGACGAACCGACTTCTCTTCCACTCGCCGTTCCGTACCGAGACGTAGGCCTGCGGAATGTTTCTTGCCAGGGCGAACATGAGGCCGATGGTGTGCTCCGCCGCGGCAACGATGTTCCCCGTGGGAGCGTTCGCCACTACAATCCCAAGCGACGTGGCAACGGGTATGTCGATGTTGTCGACACCTACGCCTGCCCGTCCGACGACCTTGAGCTTCTTACCGGCCCTGAGCACCTCTTCGGTGACTTTCGTGCCGCTACGGACGACGAGAGCGTCGTACTGAGGGATGATTCGAATCAGTTCCTCTGGCGGGAGCTTGGGCTTGAGATCGACCTCCGCCACCGGCTCAAGGGCAGCCAGAGCTTCTCGGGGCAAGGGATCAGATACCAACACTTTGAACATTTTCTCCTCCTGACGGGCGTTCTTGTTCGTTAGTCGTAGCTTTCAGGGACTCTCCATCGAGGCGCGTTAAGTGGAAAATGCCACCGCCCAGTGGCTCTAACGAAATTATACCACCGCACTTACGCCCTACCACAAAACGGAGTACCAATTTACGCTCGGGGCGACCAGCGTAGCGGCGCGACGACGTTTGACGGGACTTCCGAGGCAAATTATTCCAGGTGCTGGACTATTCTTCTGGCGTATGGTAACATTCGCTCAGTCCAACCAATTCGAAGCGAGGTGGGAGACATGCCTTTTCACATGGTAGAGTTCATCGAAAAGAAAAGAGACGGAGGAGAACACTCCGAAGAAGAGCTGCACCATTTCATCAAAGGGTTTACCGAAGGCAGCATCCCCGACTATCAGGCCGCAGCATGGGCCATGGCAGTGTATTTCCGCGGGATGACCCCGATCGAGACGCAGCACCTGACGCTGGAGATGGCGCGCTCTGGAGAAACGCTGGACCTGCATGATGTGGCTCCTTTCATCGTGGACAAGCACTCCAGCGGCGGCGTCGGAGACAAAGTGACCCTGACCCTCGGCCCGGTGGTCGCATCGCTGGGGCTCCCGGTCGGGAAAATGTCCGGAAGGGCGCTGGCACACACAGGGGGCACGCTGGATAAGCTCGAATCGATCCCTGGCCTGAACGTGAACCTGACCATCGAACAGTTCAAGGAGCTGCTCAAGAGCGTAGGGCTTGTCATCGCCGGGCAGACGCACGATCTCGCACCGGCCGACGGGAAACTGTATGCCTTGCGGGACGTCACCGGCACGGTTCCGTCGGTTCCGCTGATCGCCAGCTCGATAATGAGCAAGAAAATCGCAGGCGGCGCCGACGCAATCGTGCTCGATGTGAAAGTGGGCAGCGGTGCGTTCATGAAGACCGTGCCGGAGGCCAAAGAGCTCGCCAGACTGATGGTCGACATCGGCGCGGGACTGGACAGGAAGATGGCCGCTTTCATAACCGACATGAGCCAGCCCCTGGGCAACGCCGTGGGCAACGCGCTGGAAGTGAGGGAAGCGATCGATGCGCTCCACGGTGGCGGGCCTTCTGACTTCAGGGAGATAGTCGTCGCTCTGGCGGGAGAGATGCTGCTGCTGGCCGGGAAAGCCGCCGGAAGGGACGAAGCCCGGTCGCTTATAGAGCGCCAGCTCGACAACGGAGAAGCCTGGAACAAGTTCGTCCAGTTCGTCGCCGCCCAAGGCGGTGACGTGGAAGCCGTGGAAAATCCGGATTTGCTGCCTGCCGCCAGAATACAGGAGCCGCTGACTGCCCCGGTCTCCGGATACATTTCCATGCTTGATGCGCTGACCGTAGGCAGAAGCGAGCTAATCCTGGGTGGCGCAAGGGAGAAGAAAGGAGAACCGATTGACCACGCTGTCGGGGTCGTGCTGCACAAGAAAGTGGGCGATTGGGTTGAGAAAGGCGAGCCGCTGATGACGATCCATGCCAACAGCCGTGAAAGGTTCGAGGAAGCGAAACTGTTCCTCCTGGGCGCATACGAATTCAGCGACGACCCACCGGAGGTGCCACCCCTCATCCACGACCTCATCCTGCCGGAGGAGAAGTGACACGACGGACTCAAAAGCTCAAATCGGCGATCCTGATCGCCGTGATAGTGCTCGGCGCGTGGTGGGCTTACAAATGGCGCGTCACAAGTGCAGGCACGGAGCGTTCCGCTGCTCCGCACGAAGGCTTCGTGGCCCCGGACTTCACGCTGCCATCGCTGGACGGAAGGCAGGTGACGCTGAGCCAGTTTCGCGGGAAAGGGGTCATCCTCGTTTTCTGGGTGACGTGGTGTCACATCTGCCAGGCAGAGCTTCCCATGCTCCAGAAAGTGTATCAGCAGTATCGGTCGCAGGGATTGGAAGTGATCGCAGTGAATTACAAAGACTCCCCTGGTGCGGTGCAGGCATTCGTGAGGGAAAGAAACCTCGGATTCCACGTGTTGCTGGACCGAGGAGGGACGGTGAACAGCCTCTACCGGGTGCGTGGCTTCCCCACCACCGTTTTCATCGCCCCTGATGGGAAAATCGTAAAAATAACAGTCGGAGGAAGGCCGTCGGAAGCATTCTTCGCAAGCGAAGCAAAATCATTGCTCCCAAAAAGATAGCTCTATCGACGTCGTGAGTGATTTCGGGCAAAGGTCGCCCGTGTTTTTCGTGCAGCGCAAAAGAGAAAGGAGAAAACTGGATGAAACGCAAACATGTTATAGTCTCGCTCTTCGTGGTAGCTGTCATGGTGTTCCTGACGGCCTGCTCCTTCAGCGTGACGACGGCCAAACTCAAAAACGTAGTGCTTGCAAAAGACAAAGACGGGAACACTCCCACCTCCGTGTTCAGCCAAAGCGATACGTTCTACTGCGTCGGAGACCTGGTCAACGCTCCTGACGACACCAAACTGACAGCCAAATGGTACGCCGTGAAAGTGGTCGGCATCAAGGTAGAACCCAACCACCTGATCGGCGAAAGATCACTGACCTCGGGAAGTTCACATTTCTACTTCTCCCTGACGCACAAGCCGGGCAGCATATGGCCCAAAGGGCAGTACAAGGTAGAGTTGTACATAGACGACAAGCCTGCTCAAACCTTGAAGTTCGAAGTGAAATAGTGAAAGCAGTTCCCCAAGCTCCAGGCGACCTTTGAACCAACCCGAAGAAACTCCTGGGGCGGGATGATCATCCCGCCCCATAGCTCATCTCACAAGCCAGTCTTCCAGCGTCTTCCTATCGAGTTTTCTCCCGATCACTGTTCCGCCAGGACTTTCCACGCCTTCCGGAGCTGAAAACATCACCTGCACCGTGCCATCTTCCCCCTTGGCATAATGGGCGAGCAAATCGGCTATGGTGCCGATTTCCTCCTCCGTCAGCTCCTTGCGTCCTACCGGTCGAGCCAGGGCGACAGGCCCCTGCCCTACCGTGTCGAAGAACCAGTATCTCCTCTTCATGGCTTCCAATGCATGGGTTTCACCGGCGTTCCTGGAAACCACCACCTTCGTACCGGTCGGGAGCCGAAAATGCCTGCCGACAACCAGCAGGAACAGGTGATCCCTGGTCATTTCGCCTTCCACGGCGACCACCTCTTTGTACTTCCGAGCAAAGCTCTCGTCGGTGAGGTAGCAACCGCCACCACCGGGCGGTTCGTATTCGTCGATCCCGAGTTCCTTCGCCAGTTCGAACTGGCGCTGCCGGTTGCGCCCGACGATCCCCTCCAGCCTTTCCCTGTCGATCCATCCTTCGATCTCGGGGATCGTTGGCGGGAGTTCTTTGGCCGAGAGCGGGCGCACGATTAGCCCCTGCACTCCGGCACGCTTTTCGATCAATTGCAGGCTCTGAAGGTGCTGAGTCATCGGCCTCTGTTTCAGCACCTCCCCGGAAACGAGGAAATCGTAGCCCTCCGCCCGCATGATCTCCGCTGCCTTGCGAAACATGAAGATGCGGCAGTCGATGCACGGGTTTATGTTGCTCCCATAGCCGTACCTGGGATTCGTAACGACATCGAAGTATTCGTAAGAAACGTCGATCATCCTGAAATCGAAGCCGTATTTCTCGGCGTACTTTTCCGCTGGACTGCGAAAGGCTTTCCCTTTCAGCCTCTTGACATCCGAAATCATCAATCCCGTTCGGAAGTAAACGGCCAGCACATCTATCCCCTGCTGTTGGATCAACTTGATCGCAAGGGTGCTGTCCAATCCGCCGGAATACAAAGCAACCGCTTTCCTCTTCACGCTCAATTTCGCTCCACCTCGATCTGGATTCTCGTGCCTTGCCGGTTCACAACAGCGCATAGTGTACCACACTGAAGCGAAAAAGGTGGAGCGCAAGCCGTGAGGATTCGGATAATACCGAAGTTTGGGGGCTTGCGCGGTAGCAAACGTTCTCCTCCGAGCCATCCAACACGGTTAAACACGCCGATCTCGATGAACCCAGTTGCACAACCGCGCCTGGGATGCTATCATGTGACCGTGTTTGTGTAACACAACGGGTAAACTGTCACAAAGGTCGGCCAACCATGAAACGCACATTCCGCATTCAGCA
>JALWAP010000049.1 GCA_027016315.1 Anaerolineae bacterium
GAGATTTCCGAGGAAGCCAGGCGCTTGCTCGAAGTCACCAGGGCCAGCCTGGAGGCTGCGATTTCCAAAGCCGTGCCGGGGAATCACCTTGGCGACGTCTCTGCTGCCGTCCAGCAGTACGTCGAAAGCCACGGCTATTCTGTGATCCGTGAATACACCGGTCACGGAATCGGTCGGGAGCTCCACGAGGAGCCCCAGGTGTTGAACTACGGCACTCCCGGCACCGGGGTGCGGCTGCGGCCGGGGATGACCATGGCCATAGAGCCGATGGTCTCCGCCGGTTCCTACAAAACCCGCGTGCTGAGCGATGGCTGGACTGTGGTGACCAGGGATGGGAGCCTGACGGCGCATTTCGAACATACCATCGCAATCACCGATAACGGGACTGAGATCCTGACGAAGTACGATTAGGTGGAGGACGAAAATGAAAGTTAGGCCTTCTGTGAAGAAGATGTGTGACAAATGCAAAATCGTTCGCAGGCACGGCAAGGTGTACGTGATCTGTGAGAACCCCAAGCACAAGCAGAGGCAGGGGTAAGCTGGAGAAGGAGGATACCGGTTTATGGCTCGTATAGCAGGTGTTGATCTGCCTCGTGACAAGAGGCTCGAGATTGCCCTAACGTACATCTATGGGATCGGTTTGACTCGGAGCCACGAGATCCTGCGTGCCACCGGGATCAACCCGGACAAGCGCGTCAAGGACCTTACCGATTCTGAGATTGCACTCCTGCGCGATTACATCGATCGCAACTACAGGGTGGAAGGTGACCTCCGCCGCGAGATTACCATGAACATCAAGCGGTTGATGGAAATCGGGAGCTACAGGGGGCTCCGTCACCGACGTAACCTGCCGGTGCGTGGGCAGAGGACTCGAACCAATGCCCGCACCAAGCGCGGTCCACGCAAGACCGTGCCGGGGCGGAAGCGAGCAAGGAAGTAGGCATTTTCCGTGCTTGTGGTTGCATCTCAAGTACAATTGCAGTGTCGAGACAAGGGAGGTTTGAAGTAGGATTATGGCCAAGCAGAGAAGAAGGAGTTCTCGAGGCAGACGACGAGAGAAGAAACTGGTGCCGAGGGCGCAGGCGCATATCCAGGCAACTTTCAACAATACCATCATAACCCTTACCGATCCGGAAGGGAACACTCTTGCCTGGGCGAGCGCTGGATCGGTCGGGTTCAAAGGCGCTCGGAAGAGCACGCCTTACGCGGCCCAGCTTACGGCCAACCGAATCGCCAAGGAAATGGAGAACTTTGGGGTGAGAGAGGTAGACGTTTTCGTGAAGGGACCAGGCCCCGGGCGAGAGGCTGCAATCCGAGCGATGCAGGCAGCCGGTGTGCCGATTCGTTCCATCACGGATGTTACGCCCATACCGCATAACGGTTGCAGGCCGCCTAAGAAGAGGCGAGTCTGATCAGAAGAATTGTTAGGATGACGAGGAGAGGTTATGGCTCGCTATACTGATGCAGTTTGCAAGCTGTGTCGTCGTGAAGGCGAAAAATTGTACCTGAAGGGTGAAAAGTGCTTTACGGCGAAGTGCCCGATGGAGCGGAGGAATTACCCTCCTGGTGAGCACGGCAAAAGGTTCACCCGCAGGCGGAAGGTTTCCGATTACGGGAAGCAGTTGCGGGAGAAGCAGAAAGCCCGCCGGATTTACGGCGTTTTGGAAAGGCAGTTCCGCCGCTATTTCAAGGAAGCGCAGCGGAAGAAGGGTATGACCGGCGCCATGCTGTTGATCTTGCTGGAAAGAAGGCTCGACAACGTGGTCTACAGGTTGGGGCTGGCAGATTCCAGAGCGCAGGCAAGGCAGTTGGTTCGACATGGGCACATCACGGTCAACGGCCGGAAAGTGGATATCCCGTCCTACCTCGTTTCCGAAGGGGACGAAATCGGGGTAAAGCAGTCCAGCAAGAAGCTGGGTTTCTTCAAAGACTTGGCCGAGCGGATCGCAGATAAGCCCGCTCCGCCGGAATGGCTTTCTTTTGATCAGGAAACGTTGAGCGGCAAGGTGCTGGCTCAGCCGCTCAGGGAACAGATAGACGTTCCGATCAACGAGCAGCTTATCGTCGAGTTCTACAGCCGCTGATCGGGATGACGAAACCAGGTTTGCTTCCGGGACGTGGAGTCCTGGATGTCGCGTGCCTGGAAGGATTAGGGTAAAGGGTTAGTGCTGGTTAGCGCCAGCAGGCTGGAGGTTGGTTAAGTGGTTACGACCAAGAATTTAGTTTTGCCTAAAATAGAGGTCGATGTGCTCACGCAGGAATACGGGCGTTTCCGCATATCCCCGCTGGAAGGCGGATATGGGGTGACTCTGGGCAACGCCTTGAGGCGGGTTTTGCTTTCTTCCCTGCCTGGGATCGCCGTGACGTCCATGGCGATCGAGGGCGTGCCGCACGAGTTCTCCACGATCCCGTATGCCCGGGAAGATGCAATCATGTTGATGCTCAACGCCAAGCAGATTCGCATGAAGGCATCCAGCCCGGATGTGGAAGGCCCGTTCGACCTTTTCCTGGAAGTCAGGGGGGAAGGCGTGGTGACGGCTGGCGACCTCAGGACTCCGCCGGAGATCGAGATCGTGAACCCGGAGCTTCCTTTGCTCACCATCGATTCCCCCGATGCGGAGCTGGATATTCATTTCACGGCGGATTGGGGGCGCGGGTTCTCCCCGGCGCGTGATCGCAAGGTCTCGATTGGGGAGATTCCAATCGATGCGATCTTCAGCCCGGTCAGGAAGGTCGCCTACAATATCGAGCCGACCCGCATCGGCCAGATGACGAATTACGATTTGCTTTCGCTGGAGGTGTGGACCGACGGCACCATCGAGCCGTTCGATGCGCTGAAGCAGGCGGCAGAGATCCTCATCAGACATCTGTCGCTGATCGTCGGCGGCGAGATCGAAATCGCGGAGGAAGAGGAGGAGCCGTTCTTCGCCGCTCCGAGGATACCCGACTCTGTTTATAACGAGACGCTGGAGCACCTGGGACTTTCGCTCAGGGCACACAACGCTCTCAAGCGCAGCGGGATCGAGCTCGTCGGTCAGGTTCTGGAAAGGCTGGCCGAGGGCAGGAAAGCGATGCTCGATATCAAGAACTTTGGCGAGAAGTCTTTGGACGAGCTGTTGGACAGGTTGAGCGACAAGGGTTACCTGAAGTACGTACCCCGGAAGGCGCTCGACGACCTGGGGGTCGTATCCGAAGAGGAAGAAGAATGAGCCTGGGCCTGTCGGTCTCCTGCTCGAGCCCCGGGGGGACCTGGTAGGCCTGGACTTAATCCGGTGAATACTTGGAGGTTGTGACGGTGAGGCATCGCGTAGCAACGAAGAAGCTAAATAGGGATTCCGGACATCGGAAGGCGCTGTTCCGGAACCTTACGATTCAGCTTTTCGAACATGAGAGGATCAGGACTACCGAGGCTAAGGCCAAGGCTGTCCGAGGCAAGGCGGAGAAGCTGATAACTTTGGCCAAGCATGGTCTCGAGCGCGGCGACGCTTACGGCGTCCACGCCCGCAGGCTGGCCTACGCCAAGCTGGGGAACAAGAAGGCGGTCAAGAAGCTTTTCGACGAGATCGCTCCAAAGTACATGGAGCGCCCCGGCGGATACACGAGAATCGTGAAGCTCGGCAGGCGCCAGGGCGATGCGGCCGAGATGGTGATGTTGGAGCTGGTATCTGAAGAGTGATTGACGCTGAGCCTTTGTGGCGTGCGGTCATCGAGTACGACGGCACCGATTACTATGGCTTCCAGGTACAGGAGGCCGTGCCTACCATCCAGGGGGCTATCGAAGCAGCGCTCGAAAAGCTTTCAGGCACGAGCGTGAGGGTGACCGGAGCCGGGCGAACCGATGCGGGGGTGCACGCTAAAGGGCAGGTGATTGCCTTTCCGCTCGATTGGCGGAGGGGCGTGCCGGAGCTCCAGCGGGCGATAAACGCTCTGTTGCCGAAGGACATCGTCGTTTTGACGCTGGAGTCGGCGCCCAAGGGATTCCATCCCAGGTTCAGCGCAGTGAGCAGGACATACGAATACAGGATCCTTAACACCCGGTGGAGATCGCCTTTGCGCTGCAGGTACAGCGCCCACGTAAGTGGAGCGCTCGACCTCGGCGCCATGCAATCGGCGGCGGAGAGGCTAATCGGCAGGCACGATTTCAGGAGCTTTGGGCAGCCGCCGCAGGGCGATAACAGCGTCCGAACCGTCCAGGAAGCCCGTTGGGCTCGGGCTGGCGAGTTCCTGGTGTTCAGGATAAAAGCGGATGCTTTCCTGCGGAAGATGGTTCGCAGGATCGTGGGGACTTTGATCGAAGTCGGCCTGGGGTCGAGGAGGCCGGAAGAGCTGGGGGGGTTGGTTCAGGAGCCAGACCCTGCTCTGGCCGGGCCGCCAGCGCCCCCACAAGGGCTTTGTCTGGTAAATGTCGAATATCCACCGGAGCTTGCTTTTGCTTCGGTAGGAAAGGAGGAGTGGTAGGAGTGCGTACATACACACCTAAACCTGAAGATATAGAGCGTCGATGGTA
>JALWAP010000050.1 GCA_027016315.1 Anaerolineae bacterium
ACCAGGGAGTGGACACTTTCGTGGAAATCGGAGCGGGCAACGTTCTCAGCGGACTGATCAGAAGGATCGACAGAAAAGTCAAAACCCTCAGCGTCGGCGATCCAAAAGGGATCGAGAAACTGGCCGAGTTGGTGGGGAACTGACCAGCCATAACGGACGAAACTTCGCAATCATGGAGGAATCATGAGGTTCGAAGGGAAGATCGCAATCGTAACCGGTGCATCAAGGGGGATTGGGCGCGGGATAGCGATACGGCTTGCGCGAGAAGGAGCCAAAGTAATCGTAAACCATCGGGCAAGCAAGGAACAGGCAGAGGAAGTCGTTCGCACGATAAGGGAGGCAGGCGGGGAAGCGTACGAAATGCAGGCCGATGTCAGCGACTTCCAGCAGGCGCAACAGTTGATCAACGGCGTCAAAAAGCAGTTTGGCCGAATCGACATCCTGGTGAACAACGCCGGCACCACGCGCGATACCCTCCTCTTACTGATGAAGGAAGAGGACTGGGACCTGGTCATCAAAACCAACCTGAAAAGCACGTTCAACTGCTCCAAGGCAGCCGTCCGATGGATGGTAAAGCAGAGATACGGGAGGATCATCAACATCACGTCTGTCATCGGGCTTTCCGGCCAGGCCGGGCAGACCAACTACGCCGCATCGAAAGCCGGAATAATCGGATTCACCAAGAGCCTGGCAAAGGAGCTCGGCAGCAGAAACATCACCGTAAACGCCGTCGCACCGGGGTTCGTTCCCACTGCCCTGACCGAAGTTTTGAGCGACGAGATAAAACAGGCTATACTTGAGTCGACCCCCCTCGGGAGGTTTGGCACGCCGGAAGACATTGCAGCAGCAGTTGCGTTCCTGGCTTCCGACGAAGCAGGCTTCATCACCGGACAGGTGCTTTCCGTGGACGGTGGAGCGGTGATGCAATAGCAACCACCGCGAGGAATCGAAAATGGGAAAAGAGAAAGAAGTTAGGGAAAAAGATAGCCTTGGCAGCATCACGATCGACCCGGAGGTCTTGTCCGACCTGATCACTTTGAAGGCAAAAGACGTTCCGGGAGTGGTAGAGGTGCTGAAAGGGGAGACCTCCCGGGCTCTGACGCGGCTCTACCCGCAAAAAGGCGAGCCAAACAGGTACCGGTTGATCGGCGAAGAAGTATCCGTGGAAATACATCTGAAAGCCGAGCGCAACGTAAACGTCAGGTCCCTCGGGGAGGCCGTCCAAGAGGCCATCAGGCAGGAGATCGAGGAACTTCTGGGGCTCAGAGCAGGGCCGATAAACGTGTATATCGACGAAATCAAAGAGCCTGAGAAGGAGAAGTGATGGCGGCGAAAAGACATCAAGCAAGGGACAATGCTCTGACTGCTCTTTTCGAAATCGATCTGACCGGTCACAACCCGGCTCTGGTGATGCAAGAACGGCTGCAGGCAAACCCGTTGCCGTCCAAAGCAGCCGAATTCATGAACAGGATCGTCAACGGCACACTCGAAAACCGGTCGAAATACGACTCGATCATTGCCAAGTACGCCCCGGAATGGCCCGTAGACCAGCTTCCGGTGGTGGATAGAAACATACTTCGGATGGCATTGTACGAGCTGGAGAACGAAGACACTCCGGTGAAAGTCGTGATCGACGAAGCCGTCGAGCTTGCGAAGACATATGGCGGAGACAACAGCCCGCGGTTCGTGAACGGCGTGCTCGGGAGCGTCGTCAGGAACGAAGCCATCGAGAGAAAAATCGAGAAGAAAGTAGCAGATGCCGGTGAGCGCTCTGCCCAAAGGGGTTGAGAATGGAACTATTCGGGATTGGTCTGCCAGAACTGCTTTTGATACTGTTGATCGCCCTGATCGTGCTCGGGCCGGAAAAGCTGCCCGAGGTTGCATCACAACTCGGGAAGGCCATGCGGGAACTGCAGGCGATCTCCAAAGGCTTCACGGAGGAATACTACAAAGAACTGGCAGCTACGAACGAACCAAAGCGCTCGCAAAGCGCCAAGCCCGCTCCGTCGCCAAAGGAAGAAAACGCAGACGACCAGGGAAACGGCGACGGTAAGAGCGAAGAGACGGAAGAAGAAACCGGCTCCGCAACGGAGGAATCCCCCGAAGGCTCCGAAGTAGAATCGCCTTCCGAAGGAAAACCTGAGGTGGAAGAGTGAGCCCCAGGCAGAGAAAACGCCGAAACAACGAAGCCCGGATGACCCTGGTCGAGCATCTGCTCGAGCTGAGGACGAGGCTGGTGCGGGCTACTATTGCGCTGCTCATTACGACGGTCATCAGCATCGCTTTTACCAGCAGGCTGATAAAGCTGTTGATAAAGCCGATGGCTGGGAAACACCCCGTCGCCCTCCATCCCACGGAGACGATCATCATTTACTTCAAGGTAGCCCTTATCAGCGGGCTCGTGCTCGCCATGCCGGTCATAATCTACGAGCTGCTGATGTTCGTTATGCCCGGACTGACACCCAAGGAACGCCGGATAGTCAAGATCGTAGTCCCTGCAGCGAGCCTGCTCTTCCTCATCGGGGTGCTGTTTGCGGCGTTCGTGATGCTGCCGTTTGCGATCAAGTACCTGGAAGGATTCCTTGCATCCACCATCACGCCCACCTACTCCATCGACAAATACATTTCGTTCGTAACCACGGTGATGTTCTGGATGGGCGTGGTGTTCGAAACGCCGTTGATCATAGCGTTCCTCGCATGGGCAGGCGTGATCTCGCCCAAACAGCTCAGCAGCGGCCGCAGGTACGCCATCGTGCTCATCGCCATCATCGCCGCCGTGATCACCCCGACCCCCGACCCGGTCAACATGACCATCGTGATGGTGCCGTTGTTGCTCCTGTACGAAATAGGGGTGATCCTTGCAAAGATAACTTACCGCGAGCGTATCGGGAAATCGACGCAACTGGCGGGATCGGAAGAAAGCGGGGAATAGCGCCACAAACAGTAAGGGCAGGCTTCGAAGCCTGCCCTCTTTTCGATTGGCAATGTCTGTGATTTGACGGAAGCGCGGCCCGTTATTTGTCCTCCAGCGCCGCAACCCCCGGCAGCGTCTTCCCTTCCAGAAGTTCCAGCGACGCTCCGCCGCCTGTGGATATGTGCGTCATTTTGTCCGCAAGCCCGGATTCCTTCACGGCTGCCACGGAATCCCCGCCGCCGATGATGGTGACCGCGTCCTTCAGGTCGGCCAGAACGCGGGCAATGGCAAACGTCCCCTCGGCGAACTTCGGGAATTCGAACACGCCCATGGGGCCGTTCCAGAAGACGGTCTTCGCTCCGGAGAGTCGGTTGGCGAAATGCGCCACGGTTGCCGGACCGATGTCCAGGATGCGCCAGCCTTTCGGGACCTGATCCACGCCCACAACCTTGCTTTCGGCATCCGGAGCAAATCTGTCCGCCACCACCGCGTCCACCGGCAGATGGATGAGCCCGGACGCACTCTCCAGCAACTCCTTCGCCAGCGGGACGCTATCCTCCTCCACCAAAGACTCGCCCACATCGTAGCCTTCGGCTTTCAGGAACGTGTTCGCCATTCCGCCGCCGATGAGGAGACCGTCCACTTTGTCCAGCAGGTTTCGGATCACGCCGATTTTGTCCGATATCTTCGCGCCTCCCAGTATGGCGACGAACGGATGTTCGGGCGCTTCCAACAGCTTCCCGAGCACGTTCAACTCTTTCTCCATCAGGAATCCAGCCACGGCAGGCAGGTAATGTGCCACCCCTTCCGTGGACGCGTGAGCGCGGTGGGCGCTACCGAACGCATCGTTGACGAAGACGTCACCCAGCGCCGCCAGCTTCCTGGCGAACTCCGGGTCGTTCTTCTTCTCCTCCGGATGGAATCGGGTGTTCTCCAGCAAAATCACATCGCCGGGCTTCATCGCTGCCACCGCAGCTTCCACCTCCGGACCGACGCAATCTGGCACGAATTTCACTTCGCGCCCCAGAAGCTCCGAAAGGCGTTTCGCCACCGGGCGCAAGCTCAGCTCTGGCACCACTTTCCCTTTCGGGCGCCCAAGATGGCTCATCAGGATGACTTTTGCACCGTGCTCTATCAGGTACTTGATGGTGGGCAAAGCCGCCACGATGCGGGTATCGTCGGCCACTTCGCCGTCCTTTATCGGCACATTGAAATCGACGCGCACAAGCACCCGCTTCCCGGCAACGTCGATGTCTCTGATTGTTTTCTTGTTCATGGTGTCACCTCCACTCCGGGCAAGGACGAGCCCCGCCCCTACTTCGTCCTATCATGCCAAGGCGGGCGCTAACGCCCGCCCTGGTCTTCACACAGCCGCAAGATGTGGGGTCAGGCCCCCTTGGATGCCATGAACGCAGCCAGGTCTGCAACGCGGCAGGAGTAACCCCACTCGTTGTCGTACCACGAAAGGACTTTGACCATGTTCCCGCCCATCACCTTGGTGCTAAGGGCATCGACGATAGAGGA
>JALWAP010000051.1 GCA_027016315.1 Anaerolineae bacterium
AGATCAGGGTCTCCGATGAAGGCCCCGGGATCCCTGAGGAAAAGCTGGAAAAGGTTTTCGAGCCTTTCTACTCGGAGGGGAGCGGGCTTGGAGTCGGGCTCACGCTCACCAGGAAAATCGTGGAGGCCCACGGAGGGACGGTTCGGGCTGAGAGCGACGGGAAAACCGGCACTTCGATGGTGATTACTCTGCCGAAATCGGCTGCGTGATCCTCTCCTGCCGATCGTGACGAATCGTGGGCGGGGAATTTGCGGCGGTGCAGTCGTTAGGATATACTTCGTAATCGCGACAACAAAAGAGAAAGAGGGTTGACCATGGCAACGAATATAATGGAATTCTTCGAGAGGCCGGAGCCGAGGACTGATCTGCCGCAAATAGAGCCGGGCGATAGCGTCAGGGTTCATGTGCGGGTTGTGGAAGGGCAGAACGAGCGAGTGCAGGTGTTCCCCGGAACCGTCATCCGGGTAACCAAGGGTGGCATCAATTCCACGTTCACCGTGAGGCGAATCGCCGCTCATGGGATCGGCGTGGAAAGGACGTTCCTCTGGCATTCCCCTCGCATCGAGAAAATCGAAATCACCAGGCGGGCGAAAGTAAGGCGCGCCCGGCTGTATTTCCTGCGAGGACGCCGGGGCAAGGCCGCCAGGCTCAAGGAAAGAAGGTACTGATCCTTCTCATCTCGATTGCTGCGCCCGCCGAAAGGCGGGCTTTTTCGCGTGCGCCGCAGGGCGCTCCATGATGCAAAGACCCCAGGTAAGTATGGGCGATCTGCAGATCGCCCCATAGTTTCGAGTTGACCTCGGCTTGTCAGGATCGCTGCAAGATTCTTCACTTCGGCTCGCTCACGCTCGCCTCCGTTCAGAATGACAACCGGGTATCATCCTTATTCTGAGGTTGTTCATAGCGGTTGGCGCTGCTCAAACGGGAAGAAAACCTGTCGGGATAGACTGAAAGGAACGCCAGGACGCAGAGCTGCATAAGGCGCAAAGAAATTCAAAAGTTTTTGCGTCTCGCTTGTCTTCGCGCCTTTGCGTTGATATAACGTTCCCACGGGTGTTTTCTCAGTAGGGGTGCAAGCCTGGTGTGGGGCAGCACGCTGCCCACATCACTCGCTGTATCTCCAAATGCATGTCCAAAGGCACGGACTTCTACTTGCGGCAACACGCCTCCCGTGCTACGCTATGTCCAGCTTTACATGAAACCTCTTGGGAGGGAGCTATGTTCAAGTACGGAGTTCTTGGCGGCGGCAGGCAGGGAACCGCCGCGGCGTATGACCTTGCCAGATTCGGAGGCGCTGAGTATGTGTCCATAGGGGATGCCGATTTCGGGCGCGCGGCAAGGTCGGCGGAAAAAGTGAACGATTTGATGGAACGGGAGGTTGCCGTTCCCGCCAGGGTGGATGTCACCGATGAAGGTGCCCTGCGACGCTGGCTTGCCCCGCTGGATGCGATACTGAGCGCTGTGCCGTATTACCTCAACCTTCGGGTGGCGCAGGCCTGCATCGACGAAGGCACCAGCATGGCCGACCTGGGCGGAAACACCGATGTCGTCCGCTCCGAGCTCGCTTTGCACGAGAAAGCCGCCGCTGCAGGCGTCTCCATCGTGCCGGATTGCGGGCTGATGCCGGGGCTCGGCAACATCCTTGCCGTCTACGGCATTGGGAAAGTCGAGAACCCGAAATGGGTGCACATCTACGTGGGTGGGCTGCCGCAGGACCCGAAGCCGCCGCTGAACTACAAGCTCTCTTTCAACATCGAGGGTCTGACGAACGAGTACGCTGGCGACGCCGTCATTCTCAGAGAAGGAAAGGTCACCACCGTTCCGGCGCTCTCAGAGCTCGAGATGGTCGATCTTCCGGAACCGCTGGGCCGATGCGAGGCATTCATCACCACAGGCGGCACTTCCACTGTGCCCTGGTCTCTGGCCGACAGGCTCGACGAGTACTGGGAGAAGACGGTGAGGTATCCGGGGCACAGGGATCAGATAAAGCTCTTCGCCGATGCAGGGTTCCTCGGGCTCGATCCGGTTGAAGTGGACGGCAAAGAAATCGTTCCGAGGGACGTGTTCCATCGCTTGATCGCTCCGCTGATCACTTTCGACGAAGACCCGGACATCGTGGTGCTGCGGGTGGAAGTCGGGAACGACGATGGGTTGAAGTTGAGGTTGGAGATGCTCGATTTCTACGACCCGGAGACGGGCTTCATGAGCATGGAGCGAACCACCGGGTTCCCCGCGGCGATGGTGGTGGAAATGCTTGCGAAAGGGGAGGTTCCAGCGGGGGCGCGTCCGCTCGAGGAAGTGATACCGGCGGAGTTGTACGTATCCCGCCTTGCCGATAGAGGCCTGGAGCTGAGGGAGATGGCGTTTTGAGCAAAGCCGGAGCTTGGGTGGATCTCCTCCGGCCGTGGTCGACGGTGGTGGAGTCGCTGATGGATTCCTGGGCTGATTGGATAACTGCATGGAGGTGATATGAAGCTACTTCTGGCGCTTACGTACTATCGCCCGCACATTAGCGGACTGACGATATACGTGGAAAGGCTTGCAAAAGCGCTGGCCGAGCGGGGGCACGAGGTTACCGTGCTCACTTCCAGATACGACAAATCGCTTCCTCTGGAGGAGGTGAAAGACGGGGTGCGGATAAGGCGCGTGCCGGTCGTCTTTCGGTTCAGCAAGTGGGTTTTCATGCCCACTTTCCCGGCCGTGGCCTGGAGCGAGATCAGGAAGCACGATCTGGTGAGTATCCATCTGCCGCAGGCTGAGGGCGCTCTGCTGGCGGTTCTCGCCAAAGCGGCTCGCAAACCAGCCGTCCTCACCTATCACTGTGACCTGAAAATGCCGAAAACCTGGTATGGCCCGATCGTGGACAGGATAGTCTACTGGGACAACCGCATCGCTGCGAGCCTGGCGGATGGCATCGTGGCCTATACGGAGGATTTTGCGACCCATTCGCCTCTGCTTTCGAAATTCATGGACAAAGTCACCGTCATCTTGCCGCCGGTGGTCATCCCCGATCCGACTCCAGCAGGGCAGGAGAAAATTCTCGAGATGGCCGGGGTTGACGGCAAGCGAAAGATCTGCTTCGCGGCCCGGTTCGCCGCCGAAAAGGGCGCCGATTACCTGATGAAAGCCATCGAACACATCTTACCGGAAGTGCCGAACGCTCATATTCTCTTCGCAGGCGAGTACAAAAACGTCATAGGCGAGCGCGTCTACCAGGAGATGCAGCCTTTGATTCGGAAATATCGGGATTACGTCACGTTCCTGGGGGTTCTTTCGCCGGAGGAGATGGCCAATTTCTTCTCGATTTGCGATGTGCTGGTGGTGGCGTCGATCAACTCCACGGAGTCGTTCGGGCTGGTGCAGGTGGAGGCCATGCTCAACGGTTGCCCGGTGGTGGCGACGAACCTGCCGGGCGTTCGCCAGCCTGTGAAGATGACCGGCATGGGCGAGATCGTTCCGATCAAAGACGAGGTGTCCCTGGCTAAAGCGATCGTCAAAGTTCTCAAGAACAGGGACGCCTACGTGCGCCCAAAGGAGGAAATCAGGAGGATGTTCTCGTTCGAAGAGACGATTTCCCGTTACGAGGAGCTGTTCAGGAGGCTGACGGGGTCCTGAGATGGCTCGCGGCAAGGATTTCCTCAAGCTACATCTCGAATCGATGGGCCCGCACAGGGCGATATTGCGTTCCGTAGAAGCCAAACTGATGAGCCAGGTGCCTCTTAGGCACCCAGTGCTTGACGTTGGGGTGGGCGATGGGCATTTCGCTTCCATTGCCTACGACGAGCCGCTGGACGTGGGCATCGACGTGTTCGAGCGGGACCTGCGGGAAGCTGCCACGAGAAAGGGCGTCTACCGAAGCCTTTCCATCGCCAGCGCCACCGAAATGCCGTTTGCGGATGGGGCTTTCAACACTGTGGTGAGCAACTGCGTCATCGAACATATCCCAGACCTGGACTCGACGCTTCGGGAGATTTACCGGGTGCTGGCACCGGGGGGCGTTTTCGCAACTACGGTCCCGAGCCAGCATTTCGCCGAGTATCTGTTGGGGAGCACGCTGTTCCGCAAGCTCGGGCTCGAACCGCTTGCCAGGGCGTACGGCAACTTCTTCAACAAAATATCCAGACATTACCACACCTATTCTCCCGAGGTGTGGAAAGAGAAGCTGGAGGGAGTCGGGTTCAAGGTGGTCGAGCAGAAATACTACTTCTCTCCGGAGGCGCATCGCGTCTTCGATCTGTGCCACTACATTGCCGTTCCGATGTGGCTGACGAAACGGCTTTTCGGCAAATGGGTGATCCATCCGGCTGTCACGAAGCCTCTCGATCCTCTGCTGCGAAAGTACTACGAAGAGCCGTGGCCGGAGGAAGGAGCTTACTATTTCCTCTGTGCGACGAAGGCTTAGCCTGCTGGAGTGACCTATCCGCTGTGCGTGCAGCAGGCGAAAAAGATGTGGCACGTTCACGCTTGACGTTTTGGTGAAAAGGTACGGATAGTTTCACTCGCCTGGGGCCTGATATGTGAGAGGTATTTGACTTTCGCAAGTACATGATTGATAATCAATGTTGGTAGGTTGTCTTTGGCTATGAGGAGGAATCAGGACAGTTGTCGAGGAAGCGGTCATCCGGACGAGAGCGCCGGCCGAAGTCTTATAAGTGTGCCGGTGTGCAGTTCGTAGGGGAGTGGCTATTATGAAGAAAGTGATGCTCGTATTACTCGCCATAGCAGTCGTAGCCAGCGGATGCGCCTCTATTGGAGGCTCTGCTGGCAGGCCTCGTGTGGTTGTTGACTCCCCAACTCACGGGGCAAGGGTAAGGATTGGCCAGACTTTGAGCATAACAGTCACTGCGTTGGGTAAGAAAGGAATCAAGCGGGTGGTGATGTCTGTGGATGGGAAACCTGCTGGAGCAGCGAATACACCCGGTGGGAAAGCTGTAAAGGCCTTGCCTGTAGTGTTCAAATGGACTCCCACGAGTCCAGGGATGCATGTGATAACGGTGAAAGCATATGACGTTGCAGGCAAGGAAAGTGATCCTGCCATACTGCAAGTTTCGGTAGATGTTGGCACGGTTGTGGCGCAGCCCACCTCGAGCTCTGTTCAAGTGCCTGGGATGCTTACCTCGGCTCCCACAAAGCGAGCGGCATCCTCTCCGGTCTCTGCTGTAATCACCCCTAAAGTCGCCCGAGTGACCCCAAGCGGATCTGCCGCGGGATCCGGTAAAGGGAACAGACCTTATCTTGTCACCCTTGTGAACCTTAACGTCAGATCTGGCCCAGGGACAGATTACCCGGTGGTTGGGAGGCTTTCCCAAGGGGAGAGGGCTTTGATCAACGGTAAAAGCGTAGATGGTAGTTGGTGGAGGATCGAATTTCCGGCTGGTACGGGAGCATACGGATGGGTTTCAGCCTATTATGTGACACCGCACAACGCGGATAACGTTCCGGTGGTACAGGCACCGTTGCCGCCTCCTACGCCCACGTGGACCCCGAGCCATGTCCCGCTCACGCCACGACCCGGAGTCACAGGGGAAACTGAGGCCAGAGGGAGGGTCGTGATCAAGTTTGCTGCTGATAAGACTTCTTTGCAGGTCGGGCAGTGTACTGATTTGCACTGGCTGGTGGACAACGTATCCGCTGTGTACCTGGACGGCGCGGGTGTGACTGGGCACGGAGACAAACGTGTGTGCCCCGGCTCCACTACCACCTATACCCTCCACGTAGTCAAACGGGACGGTTCGTCTGAAGACCGGCGGGTGACCATAACAGTGGTTGGGAGCCCGTAGATTTGTTATGTGTACTTCGTCGGGTTTCTCCCCTGTTTGTTCGATAAGTATGCGGAAGCTCCTACTCCTTGACTCGGGACGGGGGCCGGAATAATTATCCCGCGTCCAACGAGCGCCTCGCGAAGTTCGGTAAAAACGACCAAAATATTTTGGCTGTACGTACCTTGTGCGGTACAATCGATGGGCTCTCGAAAGTGGTTGGCTTGAGTGCAAGTTCGCAGTGAGGAGCATTGTTATGAAGATATCGATTATTTACGCGAATGCAGGCGGTGGACACAGAAGTGTGGCGCTCTCCCTTCAAGAGGCGCTTGGCAGGTATCATCCAGAGGTCTCCGTGTCCGTTGTCGATATAATGGAAGAATACACCCCGTTCCCAATGAACAAATTCCCTGGACTCTACCCCACCCTCACCAGAGGGAATGGGAGCGTGTGGAAGTTTCTCTACAGCATCACCGATGGCAAGATTCAGGCTGGCATAGTTTCCGAAAGTTGGAGCGTCATGGTGAACCACAGGATCCGGAAAGCGGTGGAAACCCACTCCCCAGACCTCATCATCTCTGTCTATCCACTCCTGAACAGGAACATCGGCAGGTTCTTGAAGAAGCGCCGTCGGCGCCCGAAATTTGGCATCATGGTCACCGACCTGGGCACCGCACATTACCTCTGGTTTTCGAGGCACGCCGACTTCTACCTGATGCCGTCGGAGATGGTGCTCCGGCGAGCCTCGATGCTGGGCGTTCCATCCCACAAGATGCGGCTCACTGGCCTCCCTGTCAACCTTGCTTTCAGCGAGCCGTACGACAAGCTCCGCGTGCGCAAAGAGCTGGGGCTCGATCCAGATTTGCCAACGCTGCTGCTCGTTGGAGGGGCAGAAGGGATGGGCCCGCTGAAGAAAATCGCCGAAGCGATAAACGACGCCCATCCCCCAGCGCAGATGGTGGTCGTCGCCGGAAGGAACGACTCCTTGAAGCATGCACTGCAAGGGCTCGATTGGCACATGCCCGCAAAGATTTTGGGCTTCACGGGGGAAATGCACAAGTGGATGAAAGCCTCCGATCTGCTCCTGAGCAAAGCGGGCCCGAGTACTATCAGCGAAGCGTTTGCAGTCGGGTTACCGATACTGGTAACCGGCTATTTGCCAGGGCAGGAAAAGGCAAACGTCGATTTCGTGGTGAGCAGCGGCGCCGGAGTGATGGAAACGAATCCGAAAAGGATAGCCGCTCTCGTATCCCGGCTTACTTCCGACAGGCGCGCCGCACTGACCAGGATGGCGGAGAACGCGAGAAAGGCCGGTCATCCAGATGCGGCCAAAGAAGCTGCGGACATCCTCGTCCGAATCGCCTCCGGGAAAACCCTGGAACCTTCGATTGGGCTTACGTTCGACGAAAATTCGGCCGACGTTTCGGCTTTCCGTTGATTATCATTTCCAGGTATTGACACCCTGCTCGCCTCCTGATAAAATTTGTTGTCTGTAGATAACGGACTAATCCAAAAACAGGAAGGGGTGATTAGGTTGACAAGGGTCGTCCTACAGCCCGGCGAATCGCAGGAGCACCTCCTGAAGAGGTTCAGGACCGCGGTGCAGAAGGCCAGGATTCTGCCGGACGCAAGGAGAAAGCGATGGTTTGTCTCTAAGAGCGAACTGAAGCGGATCAAGAGACAGAAAGCCATTCGCCGGGCGCGTCGCCGTCAGAGAAAACAATCTCGAAGGTGACCAGACCAACCGACAACAACCCAGGAAGGATTTCCTGGGTTGTTGCTTTTCAGCCCATAGCCAAGCCCGATGCACTGTGCCCCGCCGATATTGTCAGACATCAGACATCGCAACTGTACAAATACGGGGGGCTGGTGTATAATCCAACCCGAAATCTCGCCGAGGAGACGCGAAGATGGATCATGTGAAAGCGCTCAAGTGCACCATTTGCGGTGCCGAGTATTCGCCGGACGAAGTCGAATACGTGTGCCCCAAACACGGCGACGACGGCACCCTGGACGTGTTGTACGACTACGACCTGATCGCCAGCCGGTTCAGCAAGGATGACCTGGCGGCGAGCAAAGACTTCACCATCTGGCGGTACAAGCCGCTCCTGCCGGTGGAGCCGGATTCCCCGGTGCCGCCGTTGCGGGTAGGCTGGACGCCGCTGTACCCCGCCCCAAGGCTTGCGGAGAAGCTGGGCCTGAAGCACCTCTGGGTGAAGGATGACACCGGCGAGCCTACCGCCTCGTTCAAGGACAGGGCGTCGGCTGTGGCGGTAGTGAAAGCGCAGGAGAAAGGCGCCGAGGTCATCACCACGGCCAGCACCGGGAACGCGGCGGCCGCGCTGGCGGGGCTGGCGGCCAGCGTTGGGCTTCCGGCGGTCATCTTCGTCCCGAAGAGCGCCCCGCCCGCCAAGATCGCCCAGCACCTGATCTACGGCGCACGGGTGATGCTGGTGGACGGCACCTACGACGACGCCTTCGAGCTCACGCTGAAAGTCGCCAAAGAGTTCGGTTGGTACAACCGGAACACTGCCTACAACCCGTACATGACCGAGGGAAAGAAAACCGCCGCCCTGGAGATTTGCGAACAGCTCGGTTGGGAAGCGCCCGACCGGATATTCGTCCCCGTTGGCGATGGTTGCATCATCGGCGGCATCCACAAAGGGCTGAAAGACCTGATGGCGCTGGGCTGGATCGACCACATGCCGAAAATCATGGGCGTGCAGGCCGCCGGTTCCGACCCGCTGGTTCGGGCATGGGAGCAGGGACTGCAAGGCTGGGAGATGAAGCCGGTGGAAGCCCATTCCGTGGCCGATAGCATCGTCGCCGGGCTGCCCCGCGACCGAAACAAAGCGCTGGCGGCCGTCCGGGAGACCGGCGGGGCTTACCTGCGGGTCACCGACGAGGAAATCCTGGCCGCGATCCCGACGGTCGCGCGGAACACCGGCGTCTTCGTGGAGCCCGCCGCCGCTGCGGCTTACGCGGGGCTGGAAAAAGCGGTCACCGAGGGGATGGTCGACCCGGACGAGAGGGTCGTGGTGCTCCTGACCGGATCCGGCCTGAAAGACATCGCCAGCGCCATGAAGACCGTGCCTCAGCCGCCGGTGATCGAACCAACGCTGGAGGCGGTCAAAGCGGCCATGGGGGCATGATTGGAAGCCACGCGGCGACGTTTGGCGGCATTCGGCTGGGGGCTGGCTACGCTTTCGACTGCCTGGCTCGCCTGGATGGCATTGCGTCCCAATCCCCAGGTCGCGGAAGAATTGCAACCCATCTCCGCAGGAGCATGGGGATTGGGCATATCGCCAGCTCTGGTAATCGGGTTCGTGGGCAATATCGTCGTTTTCGTCCCGTTGGGAATCGGGCTGGGGGTTGCGCTCGGCGAACGAATCTTCCTGGCGATTGCTTTGGGTGCTTCTGTGAGCCTGGCGATCGAGCTTTTACAACTTTCCATGCCCAGCCGAGTTTCGTCACCGATTGATTTCGTACTGAACACGGCGGGTGTCGCCATTGGTGTTTTACTGATTCATTTCACATTCAGAAAGGTTTGGAGGAAAAATGATTGACCTGACGATCAACGAAGAACAACTGAAACGCACTGTGCAGCGGGCGCGGGAGCGCAACATCATCATCCCGACGTTCGAGCAGATGAAGAACCCCGACCTGATCCCGGACAGGATCAAGGAAGAGCTGAAGAGCATCGGGCTGTGGGACGTGCATCCGCGCAACTTGTTCCGCATCACCTGGAAGAACGAGCCTGTGCCGTTCGGCGGCGGCTTCGATGGGGTCAACTACATGGAAATCCCATCGCAGCTCACCGGCGTCCCCACCAGGATCATCCAGCTCATCGGCAAGTGGTTCCCCACCGGTTCCCACAAAGTGGGCGCCACCTTCGGCGTGCTGGTTCCGCGGCTGGTGACCGGGCAGTTCGACCCGACCTACCACAAAGCGGTCTGGCCTTCAACCGGCAACTACTGCCGCGGCGGCGCTTACGATGCCGCACTGCTGGCATGCGAATCCATCGCCATCCTGCCGGAAGGGATGAGCCGCGAGCGGTTCGAGTGGCTTTCCAATATCGCCGGTGAGGTCATCGCCACCCCAGGCACTGAGTCCAACGTCAAGGAAATCTTCGACAAGTGCTGGGAGTTGAAGCGGGAGCGCGGCGACGAGGTCTTCATCTTCAACCAGTTCGAGGAATTCGGCAACTACCTGTGGCACTACGATGTCACCGGCCACGCGATGGAGGAAGTGCTGGAGAAGGAACTGCGAAAAGGGGACGAGTTCCGCGGCGTTGCGCTCACCACAGGCTCTGCTGGCACCATCGGCTGCGGCGATTACCTGAAGCAGGTATTCCCCACCTCCAAGGTGGCCGCGGGCGAGGCATGGCAGTGCCCGACCCTCCTGCTGAACGGCTTCGGCGCTCACCGCATCGAGGGGATCGGCGACAAGCACGTGCCCTGGATCCACAACGTCAAGAACACCGACCTGGTCATCGACCTGGACGACGAAGCCACGATGCACCTGATCCGGCTCTTCAACGAACCGGTTGGTCGCGAGTACCTGGTGAAGCAGGGTGTGCCGGAGGACTTCGTCAACAAGCTCGACCTGCTGGGCATCTCCGGTGTGGCGAACCTGCTGATGACCATCAAGATGGCCAAGTGGTACGAGTTGGGCGACCAGGACGTGCTCATCACCGTTGCTACCGATTCCATGGAGCTGTACGGCAGCCGCATCAAGGAGATGCGGGAGCAGTACGGCGAATACACGGAGCAGGACGCTGCCTCCGATTATCACCAGTACCTGCTGGGGCAGACCACCGACCACATGCAGGAGCTCACTTACTGGGATCGGAAGCGTATCCACAACCTGAAGTACTACACCTGGGTCGAGCAGCAGGGGAAGACCTACGAGGAGATCCAGGCTCAGTGGTACGACCGGGATTACTGGACTTCCATGCAGAAGCAGCTCCCGGAGATCAACCGCCTGATCGAGCAGTTCAACGAGATGACCGGGTTGCTGAAAGAGTAAACCTGCACTTTGGGATCCGATCTTTAAGATATGCTTTGTAACCGCAAGGCGCAAAGACATCAATGTCTTTGCGCCTTTTGCGATTAGGAAGGGTTGGAGTAAGATCGAAAGATGTCTCTTGAGGGAGGTGTTCGAGCGTGTGTGGACGATTCTCGGTGCTCGCCGTGTTGACTTTTGGCATCCATTGTTTTATCGTATAGTTGCTATGGCGCGTTTGCCGTAGCGATGATTTCTCTTGAGACAGGAAGTGCTCGAATGCTGAAGAAATTTCTCTCCGCCGGTCAGGAAGAGCTCGTCAAAGAAGAGCGGGACGTTTTGTTCCGCCTCAATGGTATTCTGTCGGCCATCCAGGCAACGGAAGAGGACAAGGAGATCATTGCACGGGAAGCCCGGCGGCTGGATGAGCTTTTCATGGTAGTGGTTGTCGGCGAATTCAACGCGGGAAAGTCCGCTTTCATCAACGCTTTGCTCGGATCGGAAGTGCTGGAAGAAGGGGTCACGCCCACGACTCACAAGATACACGTGATCAAGTACGGGGATTCCCCCACCAGGGAGGAACGCGATGGGATTCTGTACGTGTTTTACCCTGCTCCATGGCTCAAGGACCTCAACATCGTCGATACTCCTGGAACGAACGCCGTGCTCAGAGAGCACCAGGTGATAACGGAAAAGTTCGTTCCGCACAGCGACTTCGTGCTGTTCGTTACCTCCGCCGATCGCCCATTCACCGAAAGCGAACGGCTTTTCATCGGATTGATTCGGGATTGGGGTAAGAAGTTGGTGGCGGTCGTCAACAAAGCAGACCTCCTCAAGGACGAAAAGTCGAAGGTAGAGGTGCTCGATTTCGTTAGGGAGCATTTGAAAGAGGCCATAGCCGCCGAGCCCGAGGTCTTCCTGGTCTCCAGCCGGTTGGCCAAGGAAGCCCGCAGGGGAAACGACCTGAGCAAGTGGGAAGAAAGCGGCATGCCGGAGGTGGAGCAGTTCTTGCAGAAGAGCCTGACGGAAAAAGAGCGGGTCCGACTCAAGCTGACAACGCCCCTGCAGGTTTCGGAGAGGATTGCTAGGAGATATCTTTCCGCACTCGACGAACAGAAGCGGCTCCTCGCCGGGGACCTGGAAACGGTGCACGAAATAAACCGTCAGATCGAAAATTACGAGCGGGAGATGAGAACCCAGTTCGTGTACCACCTGAGCCACGTGGAAAATGTATTGAACAAGATGGAGAACAGGGGCAATCAGTTCTTCGAAGAGACGATCCGGCTGACGCGCATTTTCGACATGTTGAACGCCGAAAAGATCCGCGGGGAATTCGAGAGAAAAGTCGTGGCGGATACGGCCCATCAGGTGGAAAGGCAGATCAACGATTTGATCGATTGGATGGTGTCCCAGGATTTCCGCCAGTGGCGTCAGATAGCCTCTCTGGTGGAAGAGAGGATGTCCAAACGGAGCAAGCCTCAGGTCGGGCTTCTGAACAGAGAGTTCGAGCGTAGGCGGAAAGAGCTGCTGGAATCGGTGGGAGAGTCGGCGAAGAAGGCTGTCGAGACGTACGACCGGGAAGCGGAGGCACGAGAGCTGGCGGATTCGGTCCAATCGGCAGTGGCTCAAGCGGCGCTGGTGGAAGTCGGCGCCATTGGATTGGGCACGATCCTGGTGAAGGTGCTTGCCACGACTATGGCAGACTTCACGGGAATCCTCGCCGCGAGCACGCTGGCGGCGGTTGGGCTTTACCTCATCCCCGCCAGGAAGCGCAAGGCTCAAAAGAAGCTGCACGAGAGCACGGAGAAGCTGCGCCGAGAGCTACGCCAGGCTCTGCAGGACGAATTCGAAATCGAGCTGCAGAGGTCGATCAGGCGGATAAGGGATGCCCTTGCGCCATACACCAGTTTCGTGGAATCGGAAGAGGAGAAACTGGCAGAGCAAACGGAGACGCTGAAAGGTATCCTCGAGGAAATTCAGGAGCTTCAGCAGAGGGTTCAGTGATCCGGGTGCTCTTATGAGGAAGCACAGAGTGGAAGTCGTGATGGTGGAGGGTAACCGTAGAAAAAAGGGAGAAGGTGGATGATAAACGAAAAACGACTGGTGGAGTATTTCTTGGACCTTGTGCGGATTGATAGCCCGAGCGCCCATGAGGGTGAGATCGCTGGAAAACTCGAAGCCGATCTGAAGTCCCTCGGGCTCGAGATCGCCCTTCACGACGAAATGCATAACGTGGTTGCGTGGCTACCGGGCAAGGGTAATGGGGCAGGAGAGGATTTCGTCTTGCTGAGCGCGCACATGGATACCGTTGGGAAGGATACCGGAATAAAACCGGTGATCAGGGACGGTGTGATCTACAGTGATGGCACCACTATCCTCGGAGGGGATGACAAGTCGGGCGTTGCGGCGATCATGGAAGTCCTGCGCACCCTCGCGGAGCACCCGGAGACGGGACACGCTCCTCTGGAGGTGGTTTTCTCGGTTCAGGAGGAGATCGGGTTGCTTGGCGCCAAGCACTTGCGCGACACCTGGAAATTCAAAGCGAAATCCGGGGTGGTCCTGGATGCCGGAGGCCCCATCGGGACGATAATCGTCGGCGCACCCACGCAGCAGAACATTTCTGCGGTGGTGCACGGGCGGGCTTCCCACGCCGGAGCGGAGCCGGAGAAGGGGATAAATGCGATCCAAGTTGCCGCTACAGCCGTCCTTTCAATGCCATTGGGAAGGATCGATCCGGAGACCACGGCCAATATCGGGGTCATCCGAGGTGGCACGGCCACCAACATCGTGCCGGATCGGGTCGAGATGCTTGGTGAGTCTCGCAGTCACGACGAAGAGAAGCTGAATCGCCAGATCGAGAGGATGCAGCAGGCTTTGGAGGATGCCGCCGCCAGGTTCCCGGGAGCGTCGGTGGAAATCCAGATCGAGCCGAAGTACAAGGGATTCCGGTTGACCGAAGAAACCCCTGTGGTGAGGGCACTGGCAGAAGCGGCAAAGCGCGCTGGGTTCGAGCCGATTTTCGCAATCGAGGGAGGTGGCAGCGACGCCAACATCTATAACGAAGCAGGTATGTCGGTTGCGGTGATCTCCACAGGGATGGCGGACGTCCACACGCCGAAAGAGCACATTGCTATAGTGGACATGGTCGGT
>JALWAP010000052.1 GCA_027016315.1 Anaerolineae bacterium
TGCAAAGAATTTCAAAAAATCTTTGCGTCTTTGCGTTGACATAACACCCTCCCCACGAATGTTTTCTTAGTAGCGTCAGCGACGAAGAATCTTCGAGGCTCTCCTACGGGCGATTTGGCCGCATCTGGAGAGTCGCAAGATTCTTCACTCCGGCTCGCTGCGCTCGCCTCCGTTCAGAATGACACCTGACATTTTTCTCGTCTGCCTCTCTATCCCACCAACGCAAAGGCGCCAAGATCACAGAGGCGCAAAGACTTTTCGAAAAGTCTTTGCGTCTCGAAAGTCTTTGCGGCTTTGCGTTGACATAACGCCATCCCCACGAGTGTTTTCTTGGTAGCGTGAGCGACAGTGTTCTCCATCTCCATCGGTTCAGGGTAGGGCGACCACGGTGCCGCGGCCTGCGAGCAGTCCATCTATGTCCGTTATCATCACCCGCTTCACGCCGGAGCGGACGGCTTCCGCCGCGGATCTGACCTTCGGGATCATGCCGCCGTACACGGTTCCGGCTTCGATCAGCCGCTCCACCTGACCGGGATAGATGCTGGGCACCAATTCGCCGTCCTTCAGCACACCTGGAACGTTGGTCAGGAAAATGAGCGCGTCCGCGCTGGTGGCAACGGCGATCGCCTGGGCAGCTTCGTCAGCGTTGACGTTGTAAGAACTTCCGTCACTCCCCAGCGAAACCGGCGAGATCACCGGCAGCACGCCTCTTTCGATCTCCGATTCGATTGCGTCCGCCCGCACGCCGGTGATCCTGCCGACGAAACCCAGGGATTTCCCTTTCACGAACCTCGGCTCCACGGTCATCAGCCCTCTGTCCACCCCGCTCATGCCTATGGCGTCGATGCCGTTGGAAACCAGCAACCGCACGAGCCGCTTGTTGACCAACCCAGAAAGCACCATCTCCACCAGCTTGATCCCTTCTTCGCCCGTGGCACGCAACCCTTCCACGAACTCGTACTCCACGTCGAGCCGGTGGTGGAGTTCCGCTATCTCCTTTCCGCCGCCATGGACGATCACCAGGTTCACGTTTTCCCGAAGCGACTTCACTGCGTCTACCAGTCTTTCCAGGAATCGACGATCGCTTAGTTCGTTTCCGCTGATCTTCAGCACCCAGGTTTCCTTCATCTCGCCGTCACCCCAAGCCCCGCCCCTTCCGGCAACCCCAACGCTATGTTCATGTTCTGCACCGCCTGCCCAGAGGCGCCTTTCAGCAAATTGTCGATCGCCACCGTCACAATGAACTCATCGACACCGGCATTTTCCTCGGAAACCGGCGTTATCCCAATCGCGCAGAGGTTCGTCCCTACCACGTGCGCCAGCGAGGCAGTTTCTCCTTCCGGGAGCACCCAGACGAAAGGCGCTTCGTCGTAGCACCGGAGGTAGAGCTCCCGGAGCTGTGAGGCCGAATAGCGTTTCCGAACCCTGACTACCATCGTCTCCAGGATGCCTCTGCTTACCGGGAGGAGGTGCGGGATGAACAAAATCTCCTCCGGGCCAGAAAGCCCGAGCTCTTGTTCCATTTCTGCCACGTGCCTGTGCCTGTATCCCACGCTGTAAGCGGAGAAATTTTCGTTCACCTCGACGAAAAGGGTTTTGAGGGATGGCTTGCGCCCTGCCCCGGAAACCCCGGATTTCGCGTCGACGAAGACCGGCGGCTCCAGCAGAGCGGAGTGCACCAGCGGGTAGAGCGCCAGGATCGCAGCGGTGGGATAGCATCCCGGGTTCGCGATGAGCCTGGCACCTTCGATCTCGTCCCTGTGAAGCTCCGGCAGTCCGTAGACGGCCTGATCCAGGAGATCCGCTTGCGTGTGCTCGACCCCGTACCATTTTTCGTAGGCCTCCGCCGAACGGAGCCTGAAGTCTGCGCTCAGGTCAATCACCAGGGCGCCAGCATCGTAGGCGCGCCTCACCGCTTCCATGGAGGCGCCATGCGGCAGGGCGAGGAACACCACGTCCGCCTCCTGCAAAGGGGCGTCGGAAAGCCGCAGCAACTCGCCTTCGTAGGGCGATGGGAACACTTCCGAGAACTTCTTGCCTGCGAAGCTCTCGGATGTTAGCCAGGCTATCTCCGCCGAGGGATGGGCGTGGAGTATCCTGACGAGCTCGTACCCGGTGTAGCCGGTAGCACCGGCGATTCCAACTTTTACCATGGCGAAACCTCTTCCCGATTCTCGAGGGTCAAACAAAAAGGCTCTCCGCCTGGAGAGCCTTTCACCAACCCGACGTTGCGGTGCAAGCGGCGCTTACCCAGGCACAAGCCCCGGATTCCTGTTGCCCCACCTGCACTTATAAGCGACGAGCCAAAGCATTCTCATCCTGCTAACCCCTCGATTTTTTCGGAATTTTATCATCGTGCCCTGGAAGGTGTCAAATCCGGTTGGCCGAAGTTGCGCTTACCCCGCTTTCCGTCCCGGACAGATCGAATGCCTCGTGAATCCGACGGACGGTCTCGTCTGCATCCTCTTTCGTGACCACCAGGGAGATATTCGCTTCTGACGAGCCCTGAGCTATGGCTATGACGTTCAACCCGTGTTCTCCCAGTGCCCCGAACAGCCTCGCAGCGATCCCCGGGGTGCCCCTCATTCCGGCGCCTACCACGGCCACCACGACGACGTTCTCCATGATCTCCACCCGATCGATCTGCCGGCGAGCAAGCTCCCTGGCAAATTCCTCTTCCAGCGCTTTGACGGCCAGCCGCCCGCTTTCGCTCGGGATCACGAAGCAGATGCTCTGTTCCGATGATGCCTGTGAGATCATCAAGACGCTGATTCCGTGCTTCGCCACGGTTCCGAACGTCCTGGCGGCGATCCCGGGCACGCCAATCATCCCTTTCCCTTCGACGTTTATCAGGCTCATGTCTTTTATGGCCGTGATCGCTTTCACAGAGCCATCGGTAGCCCCGTCTTTGGAAATGAGCGTGTTTGGGCCATCCGGGTCGAAGGTATTGAGCACTCGCACGGGGATTTCTTTCTCGACGGCAGGAAGCATGGTCTTGGGGTGCAAGACCTTTGCCCCGAAATACGCCAGTTCTGCAGCTTCCGTGAAGGAGAGGCGCGGAAGGGTTCTCGCTCCCGGGACTACGCTTGGGTTCGCGGTCATGACGCCGTTCACGTCCGTCCAGATCTGGATCTCGTCGGCGTCGAGGCACGCGCCTATTACGGAAGCGGAGTAATCGCTGCCGCCCCGGCCAAGGGTCGTCGGGATGCCTTCTTTCGTTGCCCCGATGAACCCAGTGACCACCGGCACCGTCCCGCTTTCGAGCATGGGGACCAGCACCTGGCGACATTTCTCGCAGGTCGTATCCATGATCGGCGACGCGTTCCCGAAAGAGTTGTCCGTGACGATCAATCTGGTGGCATCGACCTGTTTTGCGTCGATGTCCATGGAGCGCAGCACTCCGGCGAGCAGCGGCGCGGACATGCGTTCCCCCAGTCCGGAGACCACGTCGAGCCCGCGGGGAGTGAGTTCTCCCAGCACCGCGATGCTCTGGCACAGTCTGCCGAGCTCGTCGAGCCTGTCTTTGAACCACTGGGCCAGGGTTGCTTGCTCGTATTCGTCGGTGATCAGTTTCTCCACGACCGACATGTGGAGGGCGAGCAGTTCCTTTTGCGCTTCCTGGTAAGTCGAAAGGTCGCCGGACTCCGCCGCTTTGGCTGCGGCAATGAGCCTGTTGGTCACTCCTGCCATGGCCGACGTTACCACGATGACTTTCTCGTATCGGGATTTCATCTTGCCGACGACGGAGGCCGCCTGCTTCATCGCCTCCGGCGACCCAACCGACGTGCCGCCGAACTTCATGACCAGCATAGTTCCCTCCAGAAGCACAGGTGGGGCATCGGGGGCAGAACCGCACAACACGAAAACGGCAGTCCGGTCCATAGGCGATTTGCTGTGGAACGTAACAGGCCGGGAGGTGTCTCTTGCGGTCTCTGCGCCTTTGCCCGGTATTCCCGTGTTGTGTTTGGTACACACCCTTTCGGGTCGGTTCCCGGGAATCTTATTACAAAGAGCCAATGAGGGCAAGACAACCGCTTACGTATCTCTTCTTGAAAGCGGTAGACCTTCCGGCCCAACGTTGAGGCAGACCCTTTGGAGAAACCGCTGTACGACAACCCCCTCGACAGCGATCACGACACTCCGCTCAACATGACACTACCTTCGGACAAACTCCCATAGCATCCTGGTTGCACCGACCATGTCCACTATAGCAATGTGCTCTTTCGGCGTGTGGACGTCCGCCATCCCTGTGGAGATCACCGCAACCGACATACCTACTTCGTTATAGATGTTGGCGTCGCTGCCACCTCCCTCGATTGCGAAAATCGGCTCGAACCCAGCGCGCTTTGCCGCTTCTGCCAGTGCCCTCACCACAGGGGTTTCTTCGGTCAACCGGAATCCCTT
>JALWAP010000053.1 GCA_027016315.1 Anaerolineae bacterium
TGGATGCCATGAACGCAGCCAGGTCTGCAACGCGGCAGGAGTAACCCCACTCGTTGTCGTACCACGAAAGGACTTTGACCATGTTCCCGCCCATCACCTTGGTGCTAAGGGCATCGACGATAGAGGAACGGTCGTCGCCTTTGAAGTCCATGGAGACCAGCGGCTCTTCACAGTAGCCGAGGATGCCCTTCATCGGGCCTTCAGAAGCGGCCTTCAGCGCAGCATTGACCTCTTCTACCGTCACATCCTTTTCCACTTCCGCCACGAAGTCCACGATGGAGACCGTGCCGGTAGGAACACGCATCGCCATGCCATCGAATTTGCCTTCAAGATCGGGGATGACCAACGCGAGCGCTTTGGCCGCGCCGGTGGTGGTCGGGATTATGTTCAGTGCAGCGGCCCTGGCCCGCCGGAAATCCTTGTGGGGCAAGTCCAGAATGCGCTGATCGTTGGTGTAAGAGTGCACCGTGGTCATCAACCCCTTGACGATCTTGAAGTTGTCGTTGATCACCTTGGCGACCGGCGCCAGACAGTTGGTGGTGCAGGATGCGTTGGAAACGATGAAATGCTTCGATGGGTCGTACATCTCCTGGTTTACACCAAGGACGACCGTCAGGTCAGGTTCCGTGGCAGGAGCAGTGATGATCACCCGCTTGGCACCAGCCTCCAGATGTAGCGCGGCTTTCTCTCGCTTCCTGAACACCCCTGTGGACTCCACGACGATGTCGATCCCCAGTTCGCCCCAGGGGAGGTCGGCAGGATTCCGCTCCTCGAAGACCCTGAGTTCGTGGCCGTTCACCACGATGTTGTTCCCTTTGACCTCGACGGTTCCGGGGAACCTGCCGTAGTTCGAATCATACTTCAACAGGTGAGCGTTCATTTCGGCGGAGAAAAGGTCGTTGATGGCAACGACTTCCAGTTCATCGTCGTGCCTCTCCATGATCGCTTTGAACACCTGTCGTCCAATGCGTCCAAATCCGTTGATCGCTACTTTCGTCTTCATTGTATCGTAACCTCCTTGAGATGTTCGTATGTGTTCAACAGCACCTTTCGAGGTGTGTTTTCCCCGCGTTCGTCTGCATCGAGCAAGGAAACGATGGCCTCAGCAAGCTTGAGCGGATCGTGTCGCCACGGCATTTCGTCGTCCACAAGGTCGGAGAACCAGACCTTTGCATCGAGCTCCTGGAGTTTTCCATCCTCAGGCCTGACGAATGAAACCCCGCTCCCGAGCCGTCGCTCCTGCGAGAAGTTATCGTTGGCAATCACCCAATGGAACGGCTGAAATCCGAGGTGGTCGTTGATCACTTCGACGTGATCGGCCAGGGAGAAGCCTTCGGTTTCCCCCTTTTGCGTGGCTACGTTGCAGACGTAGATTTTCTTTCCAGGAGCCACCCTGATGGCTCTGGCGATATCCGGAACCAGCAGATTTGGCAGAATACTCGTGTAAAGGCTCCCGGGGCCCACGACCACGGCATCGGCCTCCAGGATCGCCTTTATCGCCTCCGGATACGCTGGCGGAGACTTGGGGCGCAAGTACGCCCTGACGATCCGTCCTCCAGCTCCAGGTATCCTGGATTCCCCACATACTTCGGGCATTTCGCCGGAATCGGACACCACATCAGCACAAAGTGTAACAGAGGTCAGCGTAGAAGGCAACACTTCACCATGCACCGCCAGGATTTTGCCCGTCTGCTTCAGCCCTTCCTCGAAACTCCCCGTTATCGAAGCTATGGCCGTTATGAAAAGGTTGCCGAAGCTATGCCCTCCCATGATCCCACCGCCAAACCGGTATTGGAAGAGCAACTGAACCAGGTCTTCGGCATCGGAAAGGGCCGCGATGCAATTTCGGAAATCACCCGGGGGAAGGATACCAAAGTCTCGCCTGAGCCTTCCGGAACTTCCCCCGTCGTCGGCCACGGTCACGATGGCGGTAATGTTTTCCGTGTAAAGTCTCAACCCATGCAGAAGCGACGAAAGCCCATGCCCACCACCGATTGCCACGACTTTCGGGCCTCGCTCTCGCCGCTTCCGGGAAAGCAGCAAGATCGGAAGGCTTTCGCCTTCCTGAAGGTCGAGAATGGGCTTTAACCCGTTCACGTATAGCTTCCTCAAAGCTACAGCAGAAACCGCCAGCCCCAACACGCCAAACACAAGAGCCCTGGTCCATCGTGGGAGAAATTGAAGGGTCAGGAAGTACACTTCCGGCGGGTACGGTCTGCCGGAGTACAGGTCTTTCAACAGATAAGCTGCGCCAATGGCAAGAGCGACCAGTCCGAGGAACAACACCAGCAGCCAGCGCTTGATGTTCAGCCCTGGCTCGAGCCACACCAGGTTCGAATCCATTTTAGTGCGGTGAAACTTCATCGACTCCTCTCAAGAAGCTGGCTGCCACAGCGCAGGACTTCGAATAGCAAACCCGAGACTGACCACATTATACCTTCGCGCCCACAAGAGAGTCAACCTCGCCTTCCCGAGCTTTGGGCATGGGTTCAGAGACGTCAAAGCTCGTGGTTCTTTCTCGCGAGCACCCACCTTTGCCCATTTTCGCGACCGGGTAGTAGTGGCTTGTCAAGCGAGAGATTGTGAGCAATGTCTCTCGTGCATAGGGACACTACGCGTCATTCTGAACCGAGGCAGTAGAGCTCAGCGCTGCTGAGCTCTATGCCGAGGCGAAGAATCTTGCAATGCTCTGGATAAGCCAGGGGCGTTCAGCAAAAGAGCGTTCAAGATTCTTCGTCGCTGAGGCTCCTCAGAATGACTAAAAGTGTGTGGCAGATAGTAAAGTCATCTGCCTTGAAAAGGGCGAAACATCGCCTTTCCTATCCGCCACCAACTGAAATATGCTTGACAGCCCAGTAGGGGTTCGGCGTGCCGAATCCTACTGACGCTCCTTAAAATGGCGAAAGGTGTGTGAAGGATAACAACGCCTGCCCAGAGCGGGCATGGCACGAACCACCGACAAGTGGTAAAATGCAGCCAGCCATTCATCGGAGGAATACGCAGAAGCATATGTCTGAGAAAAAAGTAACAGTCGTCGGGGGCGGTCTGGCGGGATCGGAGGCCGCGTGGCAGATTGCGCAGCGGGGCGTGAATGTTGTCCTGTACGAAATGCGTCCCCGGAAGACGACCCCGGCTCACACCACCGACAAATTCGCTGAGCTGGTTTGCTCCAACTCGCTCGGCTCAAATCTGATCGACCGGGCAATGGGGCTGCTGAAAGAGGAAATGCGGCGGGTAGGTTCCCTGATCATTGCAGCAGCAGATGCCACTGCCCTGCCCGCGGGCGGCGCGCTTGCCGTCGGCAGAGAAGCCTTCTCCGAGTATGTCACAGAGGCGCTTTCAACGCATCCCCGAATCGAAATCAGGCGGGAAGAGGTGACCAGCATCCCATCGGAAGGCCCGGTGATAATCGCAACCGGGCCGCTGACATCGGAAGCGCTGGCGCGTGAGATCGCCAGGCTGACCGGCCAGGAATACCTGTATTTCTACGACGCCATGGCCCCGATCGTCGCTGCCGAATCCATCGATATGACCATTGCATTTCGGCAGTCCCGATACGGGAGGGACTCCGGCCAGGGGGATTACATCAACTGTCCGATGAACCAGGAGGAATACTACCGATTCGTGGACGAGCTGGTCAAAGCTGAAACCATACCCCTCCGAGATTTCGAGAAGGAAGACGAAAGGTTCTTCGAAAGCTGTCTCCCGGTGGAGGTGATAGCAAAACGTGGGAGGGACGCGCTCGCTTTCGGGCCCCTACGGCCGGTGGGATTGCGTGATCCTCGGACCGGCAAACGTCCTTTCGCCGTGGTGCAGCTACGGCAAGACAACCTCGCCGGAACGCTCTACAACATGGTCGGGTTTCAGACGAACCTGAAATGGGGGGAGCAAGACCGGGTGTTCAGGCTAATCCCGGGGCTGGAGCACGCCGAATTCGTCAGGTATGGGCAGATGCACAGGAACACTTTCATCAATTCCCCCAGGCTTCTCCGCCCCACCCTCCAGTTCAAAGGGCGAGACGACCTGTTCTTCGCCGGGCAGATAACCGGCACAGAAGGGTATGTCGGGTCTGCAATGGGAGGCATGGTGGCAGGGATCAACGCTGTCCGGCTGCTCCTGGGACTGGAGCCACTGGTATTTCCGAGGGAGACCATGATCGGCGCCCTGCTCTACTACATCACCCACGCCGAGCCGAAAGAATTTCAGCCCATGAAGGCAAACTTCGGCATCCTTCCTCCGCTGAATCCCCCGGTTCGGAACAAGAAACAGAGGTACAGAGCATACGCAGAAAGGTCGCTCAAGGCGTTGGAACCCATGCTGCAAGAAATCAGGGAGGAGATGAATGAACGAACACCATGACACCAGGAAAAACATCGCCCGCCCGTTGTTGAACCTCGTCGTGGCAACGGTTCTCATCCTGGTGGTGATGTATGTCGCAGAATACAAGGGAGACCTGGGGTTCGGGCTCATAAGCGACGCCCTCCTGGTCTTTGCGGCACTCCACCTGATCCTGTTCTGGCTGGTGAGGGATGGAAGCAAGCTCGGCTACTGGATTTACAGGATGGAATGCCTGCTGGTCGGAGTCGTGATACCAGGCGCGATCGGAAGGGAATGCCGGGAAACAGCGCGGCTGCTCGCATCCGGCGAGGTAAAATCGGCTTTCGGGAGGAGGAAATGAGCGAACAGGTCTGCACCCATTGCGGGAGCACTTTCGGGCCGGAAGAGCTCCTTTTCCAATGTCCAAAATGTGGTGGGCCGCTGGAATGGAGAGACCTTCCCCGGTTCGACCCTAAGCTCATCCAGAAGAACATGCCGGGGTTGTGGAGATACAGGCCATTCTTTCCAGAGGTACTGCCCGAGCGTCCCCTGACTCTGGGAGAAGGCTGGACACCCATCGTCCACGTTCCCAAACTGGGGGATAACGTCCTGTTCAAGCTCGAATACGTCTCCCCGACCGCTTCGTTCAAGGACAGAGGCGTGGCACTGGTAATCAACCAACTGCACCGGTTCGGCGTTTCGGAGTTCGCCGACGATTCCTCCGGCAACGCCGGAGCGTCCATGGCTGCGTACGGGGCGATGGCCGGGATGACAGCGCACATCTTCTCCCCGGCATACGCTCCAAAAGGCAAAATCGAGCAGATCCGGGCCTTTGGCGCCGAGCTGACGCTGGTTCCCGGGCCGCGGCCAGAGGCGACCAAGGCAGCGGTGGCGATGGCAGAAAAGGGCGTTTTCTACGCAAGCCATGCCTGGGTGCCTGTGAACATCGTCGGGCAGCAGACGGCGGCCTTCGAGGTGTGGGAGCAGCTTGGAGGGGAAATGCCAGATGCTGTGGCGATGCCGGTGGGACAGGGAACGCTGCTACTGGGGATGTATCAGGGGTTCAAGCGCCTGCTGGAAGCAAAGGTGATCGACAGAATCCCGCGGCTGATAGCGGTGCAGGCAAAGAAGGTCTCGCCGGTGGTGCAGGCGTTCGAGAAGTCGCTGGACGACGTCCCGGCGGTGGAGCCGGATTACACCATCGCCGACGGCATGGCGATCACGCGCCCGGTGCGAGGGAAAGCGATACTGGAAGCGATCCGGGAAAGCTCCGGAACGGCCATCGCCGTGACAGAAGAAGAGATCGAGGAAGCAAGGCGGAAGCTGGCGCTGGGAGGCCTTTTCGTGGAGCCGACCAGTGCAGCGCCCTACGCCGCCATCTCCCGACTCGACATCCCGGCTACCGAGAAAGTTTTGATCATGCTCACAGGCAGCGGGCTGAAGAAACCTGATGGGGGCAAGTAACTACCGAAACGATCAAGGAGCTTCAGCAAAAGGCCGCCGTCAAAAGACACAGGGAAAAGGGTAACCCAAAGGGTTACCTTAGTCATAGAGCGAGTACGTGAAACTATTTCGGCTCTCGGCACACGAAACCCGAGCGACGGAGACTTCTCCCGTGGCCGCTCGCCGAGCGTGATGCCCCGAACAACCTGTGGAGGATGGAAATGGATGAAGAGAAATTCAAGGTCTACGGGTATCGCTGGGCAGTACTTCTTGCTTTCATGTTCGTAGTCGCCACCAATCAGATGTCATGGATCACGTTTGCTCCGATCACCAATACCGCCGCCAAGTACTACGGTGTCTCCGTGATGAGCATCGGCCTTCTTTCCATGAGTTTCATGCTGGTCTACATCCTCGTGTCCATCCCTGCGTCCTGGGTGATCGACACTTACGGTATCAAGATCGCTGTCGGGATCGGTGCTATCCTGACGGCGATTTTCGGATTGCTGAGAGGTCTACCGGGGTTCGGGTTCGGGCTCGTTCTCGCTGCACAAATCGGGATTGCCGTAGGACAGCCGTTCATCCTGAACTCGGTCACGAAAGTCGCTGCCAGATGGTTCCCGATGGAGGAACGAGCGACGGCTGTGGGAATCGGCACGCTGGCGATGTACCTCGGGATCATCATCGGCATGGTGGTGACGCCGATGCTGACGATCCATTACGGCATTTCGAAGATGCTGCTGACATACGGAGCGCTGGCGCTTGCAGCGGCGGTGACTTTCTTCGCCGTGGTGAAAGAGAAACCGCCCACGCCGCCGGGACCACCTGAAATGGAAGAACGCGCGCTCATGTTCGACGGGCTGAAGCTCGCCCTGCGCACCAGGGATTTTCTGCTGTTGATGGTCGTATTCTTCGTCGGGCTGGGGGCGTTCAACGGAATCACCACATGGATCGAGGAGCTGGTTCGCCCCAGGGGCTTTACCATCTCCCAGGCCGGGATGGCGGGCGGCATGATGGTGCTTTTCGGCGTACTTGGCGCTCTGCTGCTTCCTCCCATCTCCGACAGAACCCGCAAGCGGATACCGTTCATCATCGCAGCGCTCATCGGAGCGACCATTGGAATGGTGGGGCTAACGTTCGTGAAGAGCTACCCTCTCCTGCTTGTCTCGTCGGCGGTGATGGGCTTCTTCCTGCTGAGCGCAGCGCCCATCGGTTTCCAGTACGGGGCAGAAGTAGCGTACCCGGCACCCGAAGGCACCACCAATGGGATGCTGTTGCTGGCCGGGCAGATCTCAGGCGTGCTCTTCATCCTCGGGATGGGGCTACTGAAGTCACCCAAGACCGGCTCCATGACCACGTCAATGCTGGGGCTGATAGCCCTGATGGCGCTGGCGGTGGCGCTTTGCTTCACCATGAAAGAACCAAAGATCGCGGCTCAGGGGCGTTGAGCTTTAGTCATTTACACAGGCACCAAAAGATCAGCAAGAGCAGCAAGCAGCGCGCGACGTGCCCATCACTGAGGGGAAAAGGCTTACCAAAAGCACAGGGAGACTGTGCGTTCTCTTGTCACGACGACAGCTTTCCACCCATCATCTTGGGGCCGGTTGGGTGCGGGCTTCCGCCCTCCGGCTCCAGCGTTATGCCAAGCCCCACGTACTCCGAAAGCGGTCGGGGAGCATGGAAGATTACCACACAGTTTCCATCCTGCTCGACCTTGAACACGGCACCGCTATCCCGCTTCTGATCTGGCCGGATAAGCCATAGCTGGTAAGCCTTCCCCTTGGGCGAAGCAGGCATCCCGAACACTTCTAGCAGCCCTATTTTTCCGTTAGGGTCGTAGTGAACCATCCCCTTAGCCTGCCCGCTCAGTTCCACCACGTGATTGCTGGCTATTAGCGACACTACCGTGGCCTGGTAAGCAACCTGCTTCCTGGTTTTGTGAAGCGCACCGGCCCAGTAGAGGTTCGTCAGAATCAACGCAATGATGGCAACCGCCGCGAGCCCCCAGGCGATCCTGTGACCCAACGCCGTGCGGAGCCGCCGGAGCACGCCGACGTAAGCCTGCCGACCGCCATTGCTTCCCAGCACCGCCGCCCGCACCGATGGGGGCGGAGACACCACGGGGATCGCGTACAGCAGCGCTTCCGTGACCTCTTCGTATTCGCTCAGCAGCGATCGAGCCTCCGGACATTCGTCCAGAAGCTGCTCGACCGCCGTTCGTTCGTCTTTTCCCAGAGCCCCGAGGGCGTATTCTGGAATCAAGTCCCTGATTTCGTCACAGTTCATGGTTCCCTCGATATGTAAACGCACCTCATATGCAGTTTGGATTCATGCGCTTTCCTTCCTCCACATCTCCCTCAGCTTTGCCATGCCCAGACGCATCCTGGTCTTGACCGTGCCCAGCGGGATTCCGAGCCGGTTTGCAATTTCCTGCTGTGTGCAGCCGCGGAAAAACGACAACTCGATGACCTGGCGCTGCTCCGGAGGAAGCCTTTTCAGCATGGAATTTATCAGAATCGTTCTCTCCAGAGCGGAGATGAGGTGTGGCGAGGATATCTCGTCCCGGAGCCGGTCGCCGAAATCGGCGAAAAGCGCTTCCGGATCGTACTTTTGCTCTCGCCGCAATCGATCGATGGAAGCGTTCCTGGTTACTGCCAGGAGCCAACTTGTGAACTTTCCTTTGGAGGAATCGAATCGCTCGCTCTTGCTCCAGAGCTTCATGAACACGTCCTGAGTGATCTCCTGGGCGAACACCACGTTCTGGAGCACTTTCAGGGCCATGCCGTACACCAGACTGCTGTACCGATCGTAGATTTCGGCCAGCGCCTGCTGATCCCTGTTTCGTATCAAAGCAAGCAGTTCTTCGTCGCTAAGGTTTTCGTACATCGGGCTCCGTCCATGGGCAGACTGACGTCTACCAAGAGTATAATACCCGTCGGGGGAATGCACAAGGGAGAGCGAATAAGCGAATCAGCGAATCAGCGAATGAGCGGATGAATCCGGTTCTTTAGACAGGCTACGCCCGCCGAACAGGGCGTTGTATCGCTCAGAGAGCACTTATGTCGAAAGAGCGCTCTCGGCGCAGGCGACGTCCTGGTCGGCGCCGAAGGCGCCTCAAGTGCCGAATTTTATTCGGTACTGCAAACGCCGGACACTTGGGCGGGGACAAGCCCTGCCTCTACCGACTGTGACACCCCCGGCATTTTGATCGAAGCATTGAAAATCCTTGCGTCTTGGCCCCTTCGCGTCTTCGCGTTTTCTTGAATTGCTGATTGGCAGAAATCCGTGAGCCGCCCGTTTTTCGTATCTCCTATGAGAAAACATCGTGGAAAAGGAAAATCATGTGGCAAGTACGGTTCGTGAAGAAGCATCTGACGTCGGAGGTGCGCTCGCTCCTGCCGGATTTGGGGTTCTGGGCGGCGTTCCTGCTGCTGGACGCCATCCTGTTCCTGCCGTTCTACCTGCTGACCAGGCATCAGTCGCATCTCTTGCCGCTGCCGAATGGAAAACACATCGATTTCCTTCGGTGGCTGCTCCATCGGGACAACTACGACCCCTTCCGGTTGAACGCTGAGGTGGTCGGGCTCCTCGCCGTCTGGGTCTGGGTGCGATGGCTGTGGGAGGAGAGCCGAAGGAAGTGGTATCGGCGATTCTTCGTGCTTGTGTTCTTCGTGGCGCTGGTGTACCAGATCTACGCCGGTGTGGACATCTTTCTCTACCACAACGAACCTGCTTTCTACAATGACTACCCGTTCATGACCGGCGGGGCGAGATTCGTGTTGGACAGCCTTCAGGTGCCGTCGTGGTACTACCCGGCGGCCGCAGTGGCGCTGGCGATGGCCCTCGGTGGGCTGTACGCCCTGGCGTCGGCGCCGTTCCGATGGATACCGGTGGAACGGCTGAAGCTCTCCACCCGGCTCGCCATGGCTCTCCTTGCGGCCGCGGCGATGGCTTTCGTCGTCCATTACGGCAGCGCCGCCTCGGAGCCACAGATGGAAGTCGAAAGCCTGACCGTGCAGCTTGCCGACAACCTCCATCGCTCAATCATCGCGCGCCGGGCCGTGAGCAACCTGAACCGGCTCGACCCTTACGCGTTCTACGACTACGCGCGCTACCACCTGCGCGAGAAACCCAACATCTACCTGTTCTTCGTCGAATCCTACGGAAGCGTGCTCTACACCGACCCCGATTTCCACGACGACTACGTGGAGACGGCGAAGAATCTCCAGGAGAAGCTGGACGCCGCCGGATTTCACGAGGCGACTGCCCTAAGCATCTCTCCCACGTGGGGCGGCGGGTCGTGGATGGCGTACACTTCCGCGATGTTCGGCGTGCGGGTGAGCAAGCAGCCCCAGTACCTGGCGCTGCGGGAGAAGTACCAGTTCCTTCCGTACCCGAACCTGGGACGCTACCTGCACAGCCAGGGCTACGAGTACATCTGGCTGGTGCCGATAGACCGCGGGCTTACGCCCAAAGAGCAGATGGAGAACAGCCGGTTCTACAGCCCCGATCGCTGGATCACGTTCAAAGACCTGAACTACCATGGGCCGATGTACGGCTGGGGCCCGTCGCCACCCGACCAGTACACTCTGGGGTTCACACAGGAGTTCCTGAAGCGGGATGTCCACAAGCCGGTGTTCCTCTTCTTCCTGACCCAGGCGTCACATTTCCCGTTTGCGCCGCTGCCGCCGATGGTGGACGACTGGCGCAGGCTGGACGATCCGAACATCGATCACCCGAAGCCGCTTCCGGAGCCGGTTTCGTACCGGGAGCGGGCGCGGGACTACGAGGCCGCCATCAGGTACGAACTGAAGCTGCTGACGGATTTCGCGCTGAACATGGCCGGGCCGAACGACGTGATCGTCCTCATCGGCGACCACCAGCCGCCCGCCGTGTCCGGCCCGTGGGAAGGCTACGCCACGCCCATCCACGTCATCAGCAGGAACGCCCGCTTCGTGGACGGATTTCGTCAGTACGGGTTCGCACCGGGGATGGTGCCCGGAGACGGCACACCGGACATGCACCACGAGGGCCTGTACTCGATGCTCGTGCGCCAGCTTCTGGCCGTCTACGGGGCGGACACCGGGAAACTTCCGCCGTACCTTCCTCACGGCATCGGGGCGTCGGCCCGGTAGATGTGGAATGAATCCAAATGGCACATTTGCTGCGTAACACTATTGAAGCCCGTGAAGGCAAGAAAGCCTTTGTGGCCGGCGGTTGAAACGGAGAAGTACAAATGCAACGTATCAGAAGACGGTACATCGGGTGGATTGCGCTGGCGCTGGTCGTCGTGGCGGCGTTGGCGACGGTGGCATCCATCCCACTGACGCACACTGCAGAACCGGAGGTGAAAAGCATGGTTCAGAGCACACCACAGCCGATGAAAGGCCCCTTCGCCACCGCTCGGCCGCAGGAAATCAAGAAAGCTATCTTCGCCGGAGGATGTTTCTGGTGCATGGAGGCGCTCTTCGAGCAGGTGCCCGGCGTCGTGGACGTGACATCTGGCTACACGGGCGGCGACGTCCCCAATCCCACCTACGAGCAGGTCTCCACCGGCACCACCGGCCATTTCGAGTCGGTGCTGGTGCGGTACGCCCCGTCGAAGACATCGTACCGGAAGTTGCTGGAAGCCTACTGGAAGCACATAGACCCCACCGATCCCGGCGGGCAGTTCTACGACCGCGGGAGCCAGTATCGCACGGCGATTTTCTATCTCGGCCAGGAGCAGAAACGGCTGGTCGAGGAATCGAAGCGGGCGCTGAACGAGTCCGGCATTTTCGACAAGCCCATCGTCACCATGATTCTGCCCGCGAAGACTTTCTACCCCGCCGAGGAGTATCACCAGGATTACTACAAGAAGAACCCGGCCCGCTTCAAGGCGTACGTCGCCGCTTCCGGCAAAGAGCGGTTCTTCGAGAAGGTGTGGAAAGGGCACGAGGACTTCGATTTCTTCCCGGAGGACGACAGGCCCTGGATGCACTTCAAGAAGCCATCAAAGGAAGAACTCAAGCGCATGCTGACGCCGCTTCAGTACACCGTGACCCAGGAGAACGGCACCGAGCCGCCGTTCCGGAACGAGTACTGGGACAACCACCGTCCCGGCATCTACGTGGACGTGGTCTCCGGCGAGCCGCTCTTCAGTTCCCTGGACAAGTTCGATTCCGGCACCGGCTGGCCCAGTTTCACCAAGCCGCTGGAGCCAGGCAACATCGTGGAGCGGCGTGATACGAGCCTTGGCATCGTGCGGACGGAGGTGCGCAGCAAGCACGCCGATTCTCACCTGGGGCACGTCTTCCACGACGGCCCGCCGCCGACCCATCTTCGCTACTGCATCAACTCCGCTGCGCTCCGGTTCATCCCCGTGGAAGACCTGGAGAAGGAAGGGTACGGCGAGTACCTGAAACTGTTCAAGAAGTAAGTGTGATTTCTGGAAAGGGCGACGCCAATGACCTTGCATTTTGGTCGTTCCAGTCGGCGTTCTCCCTTCAGACTGAGTAGTTCATGCCGCAAGTGAAAGGAGATAAGGAGGTGACAAATGGCTAAAGTAGCACGAGAAATGGTGGAGAAAGCAGGGGTCGATGTCGACCAGCTTGTGAAATTGCTGGTCAAGAATGCATCTGCCGAACTCACAACCTACTATTATTACACGATCCTGAGGGTGAATCTGATCGGGTTGGAAGGCGAAGGGATCAAGGAGATAGCGGAGACGGCGCGTATCGAAGACCGCAATCACTTCGAGGCGCTTGTCCCTCGCATTTACGAACTCGGCGGTGAGCTACCGGCGGATATGAAGACTTTCCATGACATGTCGGCCTGCCCGCCCGCCAGCCTGCCCGAAGACCCGAGCGACGTTAAGGCCATCCTGAAGGTTCTTGTGGACGCCGAGCGTTGCGCGGTGCGGGGCTACAGCTACATCTGCAGCATGACGGCTGGCAAAGACCATCGCACGTACGATCTGGCACTGGCAATACTCAACGAGGAGATCGAGCACGAGTCGTGGTTCTCTGAGTTCCTCGGCGAGGGTCCATCCGGGCACTTCATGCGGCGCGGCGAGACCTCTCCCTTCGTATCCAAGTTTCTCAGGTAGCGCGAAATCTGTAGACTCGATCGTTTCTCATGGAGATCAGAAGGTTCACAGAAGAGGAACTAACGCGATACGACGGAAAGGACAGTGCGCCAGCCTTCGTGGCCTACAAGGGGAGGGTTTATGACGTCTCTCAGAGTTTCCTGTGGCGCGATGGCGAGCATTGGGTTATACATAGAGCGGGTAGAGACCTGACAGATGAACTGGAGCAGGCACCACATGGGGCAGAACTGCTCGAAAAGTTCCCAGTCGTCGGGTCTTTCGACGAAGTGAATTGACTTGCGGCAGCCACTCAGTCTGAAAGGAGAGCGTCGGCCCAAGTGTGCGGTCGGCAGAAGAGATTTCGTCCATAGCATGTGACATAGCATGAGAATTGCCTTTCTGTGGAGATGGTTTCATGGTTGGAGATAGGACGCGCAACGTGGGTAAGCAACTCGGTTCGTTCAGGACGACACGGCACTTTGGAATCGTTGTTGCACTCTGTGCAATGATTTTACTGTTGGCCTACGTGTTGCTCGATTTCACGGGGGCTTCGTATATCGGCTGGTGGCTGCTGACGAGCGCCCTGGTGTCCGCTTACGTTTGCGGCTACGCGTGGAAGCGCCTGCGGACGAACCACCCCTCCGGTGGAGGGAACCCGTTCCGCGATCTCGGCCTCGCTAACGCCGTGACCCTGATTCGTGGGGTGTTGATCGCCATGGTAGCCGGATTCGTGTGCTTCCGGCATCCGGAGGGCGTGGTTCTGTGGGCCCCGGCCATTCTGTACACCGTCGCCGCGGCCATGGACGGGCTCGATGGGAAAATCGCCCGCGCCACCGGGCGCGTCTCGCTGCTTGGCGTGTCCATGGACGTGGAGTTCGACTCCCTCGGTGTGCTGGCGGCGTCTGCGGTGGCCGTCCGATACGGCAGGCTGCCTGTGTGGTTCCTGCTAGTCGGGCTGGCGCGATACCTGTTCCTTGCGGGCACGTGGGCCCTGGAGCGGGCGGGGCAGTCGCCCCGGCCGCTGCCGCCCAGCGCAATGCGTCGCTTCATGGCAGGGACGATGATGGCCTTCCTGGCCGTAGCCCTTTACCCGGTCGTCCCGCATCGCCTTCTGCTTGCGGCGGGGATCGCGGTCTTCGTCCCGTTCATGGGGGGCTTCGTCCGTGACTTCCTCTACATCGCCGGGTGGCTAGGGGAGCGGGAGGAAGCATGATTTCGCTGCGGCGCTCGGTGCGCCCCGTGGCCGGATACGTCACCTGGCTGGCGATAGCAGCCCTCTCCTGGTGGGCGCTGAAGACCGCTCCCCTGGGCAGGATGTGGGCGGAGGTGCGGGGTATCCATCCGGCGGCCATCCTGGCGCTGGCGGTGCTAAACCTGCTCATCCTGTGGCTCTTCGGCGTCCGGTGGTGGCTCGTGCTCCGGGCGGGGGAACGCCGGATTTCGTCCCTGAAGCTGGCGGTGTACCGGCTGGCGGCGTTCGGGATCAGCTACTTTACGCCGGGGACGCAGTTCGGCGGGGAGCCGCTGCAAATCTACCTGCTGAACAGGCGGGATGGTGTGCCGACGGCGGAGGCCATTGCTTCGGTTGGGGTGGACAAACTGGTCGAGTTGATGGTGAATTTCGCGTTCCTGGTGATCGGCGTGGCGGCGATGGTGAAGCTGGGCTTCTTCGCCGGAGCCGTCGGGAACGGAGCGCTTGCCGGGGCGGCTCTGCTTGCGGCGATGCCGATGGTCTACGGCGCTGCCCTCTGCTTCGGCGTGGCCCCAGCGGGATGGGCGTCCGGGCTTCTGGGCAGGCTCGTGCGGCACGATGCGATGGCGAGGCTGGCGCTCCACGTGGGAGATGCGGAAGGGCAGGTGACCGCCCTCTGCCGCCGGAAGCCGTGGGGGATGGCTGCTGTGCTGGCGTTTGCCGGAGGGTTGTGGCTGCTGCTGGTGGGCGAGTACCGGCTGATGACCTGGGCGCTTGGCCTCCGGATGTCGCTGGCGCAGGTGGTGGCGGCGCTGGCGACGGCCCGGCTGGCGTTCCTGTTCCCCCTGCCCGGCGGCCTGGGCGCGCTGGAGGCGGGACAGGTGCTGGCGATGAAAGTCCTGGGCTTCGACCCGGCGATGGGCCTGAGCATCAGCCTGCTGATCCGCGCCAGGGACGTGACCTTTGGGCTGGCCGGGCTGTGGCTTGGAAAATCCCTGGCCGGGGATCAGCGAACAAGCGAATGAGCGAATAAGCGAGTCAGCGAATGAGCGAATCAGCGAATCGGCGAAACCGACCGCTTTGGGGAAGCCCTTTCGCTGATTCGCTCGATTCGCCGATTCGAAAATGGAGGAGGATTCGTGTTGGAAGGATTGATTGTGGAACGGTTGGTTTGCGCGAGGATTCCGACCAAAGAGGGGACTTTTCAATTGTGCCTTTACGGCAACAACCGTGACGACAAGGAACATCTGGCGCTGGTGGTCGGCGATGTTCAGGGCGGGAACGTGCTGGTTCGCATCCACTCCGAGTGCTTCACCGGCGATGTCCTGGGCTCCCAACGGTGCGATTGCGGCGAGCAACTACACCGCTCCATGGAACTCATCGCCCAGGAGGGGCGGGGCGTGCTGGTCTACCTGCGGCAGGAAGGGCGCGGCATCGGCCTGCTGGACAAGCTGAGGGCGTACAATCTCCAGGACGAGGGTTACGACACCGTCGAGGCTAACCTGCTCCTGGGGCATCAGGCCGACGAGCGGGATTACGACATCGGGGTGGCGATCTTGCGCGACCTGGGCGTCCGGTCGGTGCGGCTGCTGACCAACAATCCGGCCAAGATCGAGGCGTTGGAGAAGCTGGGGATGCCCGTGGTGGAGCGGGTTCCGGTGGTCGTCGGCATCACTCCGGAGAACCGGCACTACATCCAGACCAAAGTCCGGCGGATGCACCACCTCATCAACCTGGGGCATCTGCATCTGGACGCGCCGAGGGGCAACAATGGAGCCGGTGGAAGAGATAAGGTCAAGCATTGAGGAAATGGTGGCGCAGAAGCGCCGGCCGATGGTGACCCTCACCTACGCCCAGAGCCTCGACGGGAGCATTGCCGCACGCCCCGGCGCTCCGCTGGCCGTCTCGTGCGAGGAGACGAAACTCCTGACCCACAGGCTTCGGGCCGCCCACGACGGTATTCTGGTGGGGATCGGCACGGTGCTGGCCGACGACCCCAAACTCACCGCCAGGCGAGTCGGCGGGCCCCATCCCCGTCCGGTGATCCTGGACGGCCGACTCCGCACGCCGCCGAATGCGAAAGTGATCCGGCACCCGCGCGGCGTCGTCATCGCCACGTCGGAGAACGCGGACGCTGCGTTGGAACGCGATTTGCGTGCCCGCGGGGCTGAGATCGTCCGGCTACCCGCTGGCGACGGCGGGTTGAGCCTAACGGCGTTGCTCCGTCGCCTCGGCGAGATGGGCATCCGTAGCGTGATGGTGGAAGGCGGAACGTCGGTGCTGACCTCGTTCCTGCGGGCCGGGCTGGTGGACTGGGTTCTGGTGACCATCGCTCCCCGATTCGTCGGCGGCGTGCGGGCGATTGCAGCGTTGCCCCCCGCCGACGCGGCCAGCGTCGAGCCGTTCCCCGGCCTGGGCGACGATTGGCGCTGCGGTCGGTTCGCCCGGGACATGGTCGTATGGGGCAGGTTCGTTCCAGGTAAGTCTACAGAGCGCGAGTCTGCTCGAACGAAGAGAAACGCTGCCGACCGTGATCAAAAGGAACGCTGAGACGCAAAAGTGCACAAGCCGCGAAGACTTTTCGAATTTGTTTGCGGCTTTGCGTTGACCTGACTGCTTTGCCAACGAGATGTTTTTGGGAAGGAGTAGCGCATGATGCGGCAGAGCCTCTATTTCGTGGCCCCCAGGCGGGTCGAACTGCGGGAGGAGCGGGTTCCGGAGCCGGGGCCGGGCCAGGTGCTGGTGCGGACGCTCCTTTCCGGCATCAGTTCCGGCACGGAGATGCTGATCTACCGTGGCGAGATGCCACGCGGCATGGCAGCCGACGAGAGCATACCGTCGCTGGCTGGCAGGCTCGACTACCCTCTGAAGTATGGCTATTCGGCGGTGGGCAAGGTGGAGGCGCTGGGCCCTGGGGTCGATGAGGCGTGGCTGGGGCAGTCCGTCTTTGCTTTCAATCCCCACGAAAGCCGGTTCGTGGCGTCGGTGGAAGACCTGATGCCGCTGCCCGACGGCGTGGCTCCGGAGGAAGCCGTGTTCCTGCCCAACGTGGAGACCGCCGTCAATTTCGTGATGGACGGCCGACCGGTCATCGGCGAGCGGGTGGTGGTGCTGGGCCAGGGCGTCGTGGGCCTGCTGACGACGGCGCTGCTGGCGCGATTCCCGCTGGAGGCGCTGGCGACGATGGATGCGTTCCCGCTCCGGCGGCAGGCATCGCTGGATTTCGGCGCCCATGCTTCGTTCGACCCATCGGACGACGATGCGGTAGCGCGCGTGCGGGAGTTCCTGGGGGCTGTGGATTTCTACGACGGCGCCGACTTGGTCTACGAGGTCAGCGGCTCTCCGGCGGCGCTGGACGAGGCCATCGCGCTGGCAGGGTTCGACGGACGCATCGTCGTCGGGTCGTGGTACGGGCAGAAGCGGCACCCCGTCGACTTGGGTGGGCGGTTCCACCGGGGGCGGATGAAGCTGGTGTCGAGCCAGGTGACCACTCTGGCGCCCGCTTTCTCCGGCCGCTGGGACAAGCGCCGCAGGATGCAGGTTGCGTGGCGGATTCTGCGGGAGATCAGGCCGTCCCGCTTGGTGACCCATCGTTTCCCGCTGGCGCGGGCCGCCGAAGCCTACCGCCTGCTGGACGAGCGCCCGCAGGAAGCCATCCAGGTAGTGCTTGAATACGGAGATGTTTGACGCAGAGATGTAGGGCGAGCCGTCTGGCTCGCCTGGTCGAGCTGTCCAGCTCGACCTACAAAGTCGGCTGGGGTGATGGGTGAGGGCAAAAGGCAATACCAGCTCCCTTGTGCAAGCGCAATGTGCGATGTGTTACACAGAATGACGAGGAGAAAAGTTCTATCCCCGGCGCCTTTGCGTCTCTGCGTCAGAATAGGAGGGATTGATGTACACAGTTGCGGTCGTTCGTGATTTCATCGCCCGGCATTACCTCGTCGGCGGCGATTGGGGAGCGGAGAACCAGGAGCACTCCCACCACTACCGGGTCGAGGTTCGGCTTTCTGGCAGGGAACTGGACGAGCACGGGTATCTGGTGGACATCGTGGAGATCGAAAGCAGCCTCGACGGGCTGGTGGCCCGCTACAGGGATGCGATGCTCAACGATTTGCCGGAGTTCGCCGGGCTGAACCCCAGCCTGGAGCATTTTTCCCGCTTGCTCTGCCAGGCGCTGGCCCGGAAGCTCCGTGCGCCGAACCTGGAGCGCATCGCCGTGCGCCTGTGGGAGCACGAATCGGCCTGGGCCGAGTACGAGACGCTCCTGAACGCCGCCGATCGAGGGTAGCCATGGCCTCGGACTGGGGTTCGTTTCATGCCTACCGACTGGACTTGGAGAAGCGCGGAGCTTTAGGATGCACGTCGGCCTGGTAATCTACGGCTCGTTGGGCACCCTCTCCGGCGGCTACCTGTACGACCGGAAGCTGGTGGAGCGGTTGCGTTTCCGCGGGCATAGGGTGACGGTTGTGTCACTTCCGTGGCACAGTTACGCCCACCACCTGCTGGACAATTTCAACCCGTCGCTCCGGCGCAGGCTCCTGACAGCGGAAGTCGACCTCTGGCTCCAGGACGAGCTCAACCACCCGTCTTTCTTTCTCCTGAACGCCCGGCTGCGGGGCAAGATTCCGCCCGTGATCTCCATCGTCCACCACCTGCGCATCAGCGAGAGGCATTCCCGCCCTGCGAGCATGCTCTACCGCGCCGTGGAGCGCCGATACCTGGCGAGCGTGGACGGTTTCGTGTTCAACAGCCGCACCACCCGCAGCGTGGTGGAGTCGGTGCTGGGGCGGAAGACCACGGGCGTGGTGGCCTACCCCGGCGGCGACCGGTTCTCGCCGGATGTGACGTCGGAGGATGTGCGCGCCAGAGCAATGGAGCAGGGCCCGCTGCGTGTCCTGTTCGTGGGAAACCTGATTCCACGCAAGGGGCTGCACCTGCTCCTGGCGGCAATGCGGACGCTGCCGCCGGGCACCGTGACGCTGGACATGGTGGGCGGCGCTGGTTTCAACCGCCGGTACGCCCGGCGGATGCACGAGATGGCCTCGTCCCTGGACGGTGCGGTGCGGTTCCACGGGCAACTGGACGACGAGGCGCTGGCGGCGCTGCTCCGTCGTTCTCATCTGCTGGCCGTGCCGTCGCAGTACGAGGGATTCGGCATCGTGTACCTGGAGGCGATGGGGTTTGGGCTGCCAGTGGTGGCCGGAACCGGTGGCGCGGCGAGGGAGTTCGTGGAAGAGGGGGTCAACGGATTCCTGGTGCCCCCGGACGGCGCGGCGGCGCTGGCGGAGCACCTGCTGGCGCTGCATTGGGATCGTGAGCGGCTGGCGGCCATGGGGCGGGCAGCGCTGGAGCGCTACGCCCGCCATCCCACATGGGCAGAGAGCATGGATCGCGCGGTTGCGTTTCTGGACGAGCAGCTTACCTACTGATTTATGTTATTGCTTTATGTTCCCTAGTTTCAAAATCGGATCTCAAAGTCTATCCCTATCCCGGAAAACCTGAAGCAAACTGCGCCGCCCGAATTGTCCGTCCCGATGATTGCTTGCTCTTCTTGCCCGTGGCGATGGAGCATGGTAAACTTGCCTACCAGGAGGTTCTCGTGTCGTCGCAATCTCTCTACCGTCGCTGGAGACCACAGGACTTTTCGGAAGTGGTCGGGCAGGAGCATGTATCCCGCACGCTGCAAAACGCACTGCGTGAGGGCAGGATTTCACATGCCTATCTTTTCGCTGGGCCGAGGGGCACTGGCAAGACCAGCATGGCTCGAATCCTGGCGAAGGCCGTCAATTGCCTCAACGACAACGTGAACCTGAGGCCGGACAACACATGCCCGGTGTGCGTGGCCATCAACGAAGGACGCTCCATCGACCTCATCGAGATCGACGCCGCCTCCAACACCAGCGTGGACGACGTAAGAGACCTCAGGGACAAAGTGGCGTTCAGACCCAGCGAGTCCCGCTACAAAGTGTATATCATCGACGAAGTGCACATGCTCTCCAATGCGGCGTTCAACGCCCTGCTCAAGACATTGGAAGAGCCTCCAGAGCACGTGATTTTCGTGCTCGCCACCACGGAGCCACACAAGATTCCGGCAACGATACTGTCGCGATGCCAGCGCTTCGACTTCCGACCGCTATCCGTGGCTGAAATCGAAGGCAGGCTCGCCTTCATAGCCGAGCGCGAGGGAGTAGAAGCGGAGAAATCGGCACTCACGCTCATTGCCAGAAACGCGCGCGGCAGCATGAGAGACGCCATAACCATGCTGGATCAGGCCATCGCGTTCGGCGAAAGCAAACTCACCCGTGAGCAAATTCTCGACATGCTGGGCGCAGTCGACGAATCGAAAATAGTGGTGATAGTAGACGCTATGCTCGATGGAGACAGGCGAAGAGGCCTCGAACTGCTGCACTCGGTGGCGGAACGTGGGATCGACCCTCAGCAGTTAGCTGGTCAGATCGTCGACTTCCTGAGAGACCTGATGCTTCTGAAAGCAGGCGGCAGCTCGCTGCTCAGTAGATCCAAGTCGGAGATTCAAGAGATGGAACCCCTGGCGGAAAAAGCGAACCTCCGATCGATCATTTCGTCGATTCGGAATTTCGAGGAAGCTTTCAAATCCAAAGCGGCGCTTGGCCATCCGGACTTACCATTGGAGATCGCATTCCTATCCTCGACGCCATCAGCCCAGCCCACCACCGCTTTGTCAAAGCCGTTGAAACCCACTGAAGAACCAGATAGGCAACCCCGCCTCGAGTCCAAATCGGGACCTGCCGGATCCAAAGTAACACCCTCAGCACCAATTTCTGAAACAAACGTCAAACAACGAATTCTTACGGAGCTCAAGAAAAGGGACATCATGCTGCAAGCGATAATGCGGTCTGGAAAAGTGCTTAAATCCACCGACGGAGAATTCGTCGTGGGCTTTAAATCCAGGTTCCACAAGCAGAAAATGGAGACAGAAAAAGCCAGGAGCGCGATGGCAGAAGTCCTGAAGAGTATATTCGGCAAGAAAACTAAGTTCGAAGTCATTCTGCTTACAGGGAACGAGCCACCGGCAAACCTCCAGGTGGACTTTTCTCATAGCAATAAAATGCCTTCCGATCCGGTAGTGAGTTACCTGATTGAAAAACACGGCGGCGCGCTCTCCAGAGCACAAGGCAATCCGACGGAGGATGAAAATGAAGATTAGCAGAATCTCTCCATTGCTACACGAAATCATGGCGAATATACCCGTGGGGCAGAAAATACCGCTGATCGTAGAGCTGGACATAGAGAAAATCACCACCGAGCGAAGAAGTCCTTTCATCCCAGGTGCGCGACCACTACGCCATTTCCCCTTCGTCGCCGCCGAGGTCACGCTAACAGAGATACAACAATTGGTGGAAGATACCACAATCCTGCACATTTGGCCCGACCTCCCAGTTTACGCGTTCCTGGACATCTCTGTGCCACTAATCCGAGCGCCAAGGGTTTGGGATATCGGCTATACCGGGGATGGCGTAAAAGTCGGCGTCGTCGACAGCGGCATCGATCCACACCACCCTGACTTCAAAGGCAGGATTGCGGAAACATACAGCGCCATCGGCGACGACGGGATCGACCGATTCGGACACGGGACACATGTAGCGGGGATAATCGCTGGCGATGGAAAGGCCAGCAGGGGTAAATACAAAGGCGTGGCACCAGGAGCAGTACTCTATTCGGCAAAAGTGCTCAAAGACGATGGATCTGGCAGGAGCAGTGACGTATTGTCCGGATTGGAGTGGCTCTACAGCCGCCATGTGCAGGTGATCAACATGTCGTTAGGGACTCCCGGGCCATGCGATGGCACCGATGCCGTATCGTACTTCTGCAACAAGCTGGTAGAAGAGCATGGCATAGTCATCGTGGCAGCGGCAGGAAACAACGGCCCCGCTGGCAAAACAATCGGCTCTCCTGGATGTGCGGAAAAAGTCATTACCGTCGGAGCAACCACAGACATGGACAAAATCCCGGACTTTTCTTCCAGAGGGCCGACAGAGGATGGGAGAAAGAAGCCAGACGTGTGCTTCCCTGGAGCCAATATCACTTCAGCCCGGGCAGCAGGATCTTCGCTTGGGGCGTTGCGCGGTGACCACTACATGGAGCTTTCAGGCACGAGCATGGCAGCCCCGCATGCGAGCGGGCTTGCTGCATTATTGCTGGAAGCTAACCCGAACCTCACCCCCAAGGAAGTGAAGGAGGCGATTATGTCGTCCGCCATTGATATCGGCGCTGACGTACTTGCGCAAGGAGCTGGCAGAGGGGATGCATTTGAGGCATACAAAGTTTCAAAAATAGAAAAAGAGCCACTTTCTCCAACGCCCAAACGTCCGAAAACCCAAGAGCCGAAGCATCCCCACGTTCCACCAGATACACCTCCTTCTCCAACTGAACCCAATCATCCGGGGAAAGGGTGCTTAGGCAGCATTTTCCCCTGGAAAAAGCTTTCCCACGGTACGTAAAAATCGATGGAACCGAAAGAATCTGACAGCACAATCACCACCTTGGCGCTCATCTTATTTTTATTTTTCATTGCCGTCTACATGACCACTTACGACGGCATTTTCCATGTGTTCGATGAGGAATATTATGGCCTAAGAGCTCAGGCTTTCGTCCATCGCCCCACAATACGGTTCTTTTCGGCATCTACACACGGACTTTTGCACAATATAGCAGCCATCCACAGGATGCCCTTCATCATCACACTGTCTGCCTTTTACAAAGCTGCGCAAGCGTTACCTGCAATTGGGGCCGTACAGTCAATGTACGCTGTAAATATCTTCGCGGGAGCAGCGGCTGTAGTCTTTATCTTCCTTGCCGGTATAGAGCTTGGATACAGCGATAAAGCATCACTGGCTGTCGCGCTTATCTACGGCTTATGTACTCCGGCATGGGTATACTCAAAAACTCTCCTTAGAGAACCTTTTGTAGGAATGCTGCTAATTGGAGGAATTTATTTTCTCTTTAAAACCAAGAAACAAAATTCTTCCTTTTTTGCGATAATAAGCATAATTTTTTTTCTAATAGCAATTAGTACTAGAATATCGACAGCGGCCGTACTGCCTTTTGTAGGGCTCTATCTGTTAGTAATGTTTGTAACAATGGTCAAAAAAACATTACCTACATCTAGAAACATAGCCGATAACAAAGCAACATTGGCACTGAAACTCACAATAGAGGGAATGGTAGCAGTTTTTTTATTATTTTTGATCGCGAGAAGTTACTCATTAACTTACCAAATTGAAAAAGCTTACATGAGATATCTCAAATCTTACTACTTTTTTTTACATTTCAGCAGAACGGAGATAAAAACCTTGGAAGGGCTATTAATCTCTCCCGGTCGTGGATTGTTCGTATATACTCCTCCCGCGCTACTTGCTTTGCTAGGTACTTATTATTTTACAAAAAAGCATCCCGTAGAATCCACCGTTCTATTTCTTCCTACTTTAGGCTATTTTGTTGCAGTAGCCCATTATCCGATTTGGTGGGGGGGATGGAGCTGGATGTCAAGATTTATAGTTCCATTTCTTCCTTTTCTCGTGATGCCCATACTTCCCATAGCGGAAAAAGCCTTAACTTCAAAGAAAACTCCCTGGTACTTTCTGCTACTGATTCTTTCTTTTTTAGGACTGCTTATTCAGATACTGGGAGTAACTGTAGGCATAGGATACTTGTCAATGAATTCGCCTGAGGATCCCTCAGGAGCTTTTAGCTGGAAGTTCGCTCCATTTGTCTGGCAATTCCTTCAACATGATTTCCATCACATGAGTATGAACTTGGCGATTTTTCACATCGCGCATATTGAGATGCGAGTGATCATATTGATTGCATATGCGGTATCAACTCTGTTGCTACTTTCGTTGCTACGTAAGGCTCTAAGAAAGCAGAGGCTCACCTCTATGCGTTTCACGATTATTGCGCTGACACTCTCGCTTTTATCGCTGATAATGATGAGCCTTGCTGTATTCTACAAATACGATGACAGGTATAAAGCTGTGAATGGATATCTGAACGCAATAACATACATCAAACATCAGGCTGTCCATAATGAAGACGCTTTAGTCGTCGATTGTTACTTACAAGACGAGCTCTACACCTCGGCCAGAGTGATGAACTTTTGTAAGGGCGACTGCCCGCCCCACCAAGTCATCACCAGGGAGGTGTGGGAGAAGTGGAACGACGACCAACGCTCAAAGCAGCTGAACAAAACTCTTTTGAATAAGGCAAGAGCATGGCTCATCCCCACTGATCTACCCCCCGGCTCTCCACAGAGCCAGGTCGAACAGTGGATGGATCAGCACTACTTCAAGCAATCCTGCAAATGGACCGGTAAAACTATTCGGGTCTGCCTATACTATCTTCCACCAAAAGCAAAAAAGGCCGAGGTCGTCGCCAGCAATGCCACTTTCGGGGACAGAATCCGACTCCTGAAGGCTTCTTTAATCACCTCCAATAATGGCTCCGGCTCCTTGCACTCACCAGGAGATCCGTTGCTCATCTCATTTTACTGGCAAGCACTAAAACCGATGCACAAAAACTACAAAGTTACTCTGCAAATGCTGGATTCCAAAGGAAAACTCAGAGCACAGCTCGATAGAGAAATTGGTGATGGTTTCTGGCCAACTTCCTCTTGGACCGACGAAAAGACTATTCACCAGGAAAACTATGCGTTCGTGATCCCAACAAACCTGCCTCCAGGAAACTACACTCTGTATCTCGGAGTGTATGATCCAGATGATGGAAAACGTCTGACGCCGATGACTTCATTACAGACAACGGCAGACATGATCAAGCTCATGGATATTAAAGTAGGGAACGCAAAGTGAAAAAGGCACACGTCATCACCCCGATCGCTGCCACGTTGTTCCTGCTTTCACTGTATCTGCTGACATTTAAAGGCACGTCGCATTCCACCGACGAGTGGCTATTCATACAACAAATGGGCAAGGTGCTGGTGGAGGGATTCAGTCGGCCCGCGAGGTTTTACGTCTCCTACTATGCGCTTTTGTTACCATTCCTGTCACTGAGCAGGATAGTGCCGCACATCGGAAGCTACCAGGTTCTAACCGTCTGGAATGTGCTTTCCACCGCTACAAACGGACTGCTCGTCTACCTGATTTTGGAAGAACTCGGATACAGCCGCTTGGTAAGCCTAGCCGTAGGCATGACTTACGGGGTAGGAACACAAGCATGGCCCTACAGCAACTACTTGCTACGTGAGCCTACCGGTGCCATGTGGGCATTGATAGCCGCACTGTTTGCAATCCGCTTGCGCAGGTCGAACTTCGGGAAAAATCTAGCTGCCAGTCTAACACTCCTGGCCTTGGGCGTACTCACCAAAAAAGCCCTGACTGTTTTGGTACCTTTCTACCTCGCCTACCTGGCGATCAAGGCATACAAAACCAACTCCATGTACAAGATTCGGAAAAGCAAAACGACCACCTGGATGCTATCGGCCATCTCGATTTTCAGCATATCGATTTTGGTTTACGTGCTTCACAGGTACTACTACCTCCCGATCCCGCACAAGCTATCGGATCTGCTTCCGAACTGGAAAACCGGGATAGCAATGTTTGTCAGCCCAGGATGGGGACTTCTCCTTTTCTCGCCCGTGCTGGCCTTGATCTTCATCGGAATCCCAGGGTTCGTCAAGAAGAATCCACTGGACGGTACATTCTTACTTTCCCTTCCATGGCTGTATTTCATCGGTATGAGCCACCATCCACTCTGGTGGGGCACGTGGAACTGGGGGCCAAGGCAAGTAAACCCTGTCCTGCCACTTTTCATCTTGCCACTCGCCGAGGTCTATGTGCTTGCTGGGAGAAAGCCGTGGCTCAAAGCCGTAATAGCTGCATTGTTCACCGCAGGTGCAGCCCTTGCCGCAATGCAAGCGCTCGTCTCTTACCCATTCTACCAGGAAGCCTTCAAGAAAGGCCTAACTCCGCAAAGATTCATGTGGACCTGGAAGGCCTCCCCCGCACTCAACCAGTGGCGATTCGTCAAACTTTCCAACCTGGAGGTCGCCTGGGGATACAAAGGCAGCATCAAATGGGGACTCTTGTCGCTCGACCTGATTACATTGTGTGCCGCCGGATGGCTTCTACGGAAAGCCGTGAAGGGCACCATCGGTTCGCGAAAATCCGCCCCGGTGATCCTCGCATTGACAGCCGCCCTGCTTCTGGAAGTCGGGATGACCCTTGTTGCATCCTACCGAAGCCCGGCTTACGGAGGAAACATTGGATTTCCAGAAGCTGCGGAAACGCTTCACAGAGGCTGGCAAGAAGGCGACGCCCTCGTCATCTACATGTGGGGGGACCCACCGGAAGCCTACATCCCGAAAGTGGCGATGCTCAACTACTGCAAGGGAAGCTGTCTAAACCAGATCTCGGTGATCAAAGAGCAGTTCATAGACGGACATCCCTCGTGGGAGAAAAATCTGTGGAGACACCTGAGCCAATCGGATAGAGCGTGGCTAATCGAGCAAAAAATCAAAGAGGACGCCCCAGAGAGGCCTGTCGAGTTTGCCCTCGCAAGGAAAATGTATTTCGTAAGCTCTCGGTGGACAGGCCCAGAAGTCCGGCTGCTGCTCTTTGACAAAGGAGACCATGCTTCCACCGTCGCACAACAGCGCGCTCAAACGAGGTACCCCCACGAAGACTTAGTCTCCTACTCGGTCTCCCAGGGACAGAAAGGGGCTTACGTCGACCTCGAGTTCCGCATGAACGACCCATCCGCATGGTCTCACAAGATCTCTGTCCAACTGCTCGACGCTGACTGGAAACTCAGAGCACAAAAGGACCTTCCGTTGCGAGCCTTCGTGCCCCCTACCCTTCAAAAGCCTGGCGCCTCCATCAAGATCAAGCTCGCCGAGTATTTCCCTGAAAGGCTCCGCCCGGGCGACTACAAACTCATCCTGGTAGTATACGACCCATCCACAGGCAAGAGGTTCAAGAATCAAAACGGGAAAGACTTCCTCACTTTAGCCCACGTTCACCTTCCGTAGGGTATTCCTTCGTTCCATATTGAACAAACCTTTCTGGAAGATTTGCTTAGCTAACGCAAAGAAGGTATCATCAATTTTGGAGAGAAACGGCTATCGTCTCCCTTCCAAGCCCGAAAGTTTCGGGAGTGCTTACCACTCGTAGAAAGGGAAGCAGGAGGAACAAATGACAGAGAAGTCGCTGCGTGAAGCCGCTCTAGAATACCACTCTTCAGGACGGCCTGGTAAAATTGAAGTCGTGCCGACTAAGCCCATGGTCACTCAATGGGACCTGGGTTTGGCTTACACCCCTGGAGTTGCTCAGCCAGTTCTGGAAATCGACAAAAATCCCGCTGACGTTTTCAAATACACTGCCAAGGGCAACCTTGTGGCGGTGGTTTCCAACGGAACTGCCATCCTTGGGTTGGGCAATCGCGGTCCCCTCGCTGCAAAGCCGGTCATGGAAGGAAAAGGGGTCCTCTTCAAGAGGTTCGCAGACGTGGACGTTTTCGATATCGAAGTAGATTCGACCGACCCGGATGAAATCATCAACGTAGTCCGAGCCATCGCACCGACGTTTGGCGGGATCAACCTTGAAGACATAAAAGCTCCTGAGTGTTTTTACATCGAAGAGACACTGAAGAAGATGCTCGACATACCGGTGTTCCACGACGATCAGCACGGGACGGCGATCATCACCGCCGCGGGCCTGATCAACGCGGTCGAGATCCAGGGCAAAAAGCTGGAAGACTTGCGAGTAGTGGTCAATGGCGCAGGTGCGGCAGGTATCGCGTGTGCAGAGCTGTACATCAAGCTGGGGGTCAAGCGTGAAAACATCATAATGCTTGACTCTCGAGGCGTGATATACAAAGGTCGCAAAGAGCGGATGAACCCTTACAAGGAACGATTCGCCCACGACACGAAACTTCGCACCCTGGAAGAAGCAATGAAAGGTGCAGATGTATTCCTGGGGCTATCGGTAGCCGACGTTGTAACTCCAGAAATGGTGAAGAGCATGGCACCCAAGCCGATCATCTTCGCCCTGGCCAACCCTGATCCGGAAATCCGCTACGAACTTGCCAAAGAAGCACGCCCGGACGCCATCGTCGCCACAGGGCGTTCCGACTACCCGAACCAGGTAAACAACGTCCTTGGGTTCCCCTTCATTTTCCGAGGTGCACTCGACGTACACGCAAGGGCGATCAACGACGAAATGAAACTCGCTGCCGCGCACGCTCTGGCAGCCCTGGCCAGGGAGGACGTACCGGATTCGGTGCTGCAAGCCTACGGAGTGGAAAGCATACACTTCGGGCCGGACTACATCATCCCCAAGCCGTTCGACCCACGGGTGCTTCTGTGGGAGGCTCCGGCCGTCGCCAAAGCGGCCATGGATACCGGCGTAGCCAGGAAGACAATCGACATCGACGAGTACAAAAAGCAGCTCGAAAGCAGGCTCGGCAAGGGCTGGGGACTCATGCGCGGGATCATGGATCGCGCAAAAGCCAATCCAAAGAGGATCGTCTTCCCAGAGGGTGAAAATACGAAGATCCTCCGGGCTGCTGCTCAGATACAGAACGAGGGCTTCGGCAAGCCGGTGCTCGTCGGCAACAAAGAGACTATCGTGGAGAAGATCAAGACCCTTGGGCTCAAACTCGACGCGGAAATCCACGACCCATCCACGGATCCCAAGAAAGAGACTTACGCGGAGATGCTTTACACCAAACGCCAGCGCAAAGGCGTTACACAGGCAAGAGCAAGAGACCTGGTAAAACAGCCCAACTACTTCGCTTCTTTGATGGTGGAAAGCGGCGATGCGGATGCCATGGTCTCCGGCATCACTTACAACTATCCCGACGTAATCCGGCCCGCCCTGCAGGTCGTGGGGACACAGAGCAATGTGAGCAAAGTGGCAGGGCTCTACATCATGCTCGTCAAAGACAAAGTCTATTTCTTCAGCGATGCCACCGTGAACATCGAGACAACAGCGGAAGACCTGGCAGACATTGCGATACTGTCGGCCGGAGTCGCCAGGGAACTCGGGATCGAACCGAGAGTCGCAATGCTGTCTTTCTCCAACTTTGGGAGCGTGCAACACCCGCTCTCCAACAAAGTCAAACGGGCTGTCGAGATCGTCCGTGAGAAAGCCCCAGACCTGGTTATCGACGGAGAAATGCAGGCCGACACCGCAGTCGTCGAGGAAATCGTCACCGAGCACTACCCATTCAGCCGGGTGAAGGACGCAAACGTCCTCATATTCCCCGACCTGGAAGCTGCAAACGTGGCCTACAAACTCCTGCAGAGGCTCGGCGGGGCGGAAGCCATCGGGCCGATCCTCATGGGCATGGGAAAGCCGGTTCACATCCTTCAGACCGGTGCTTCCGTCAGGGAAATCGTCTACATGGCAGCGTTGGCAGCTCTCGACGCTTCTATCAGGGAATAGGGCAAGACAAAGGGCTCTCGGTTCGAGAGCTCTTTGTTACCATAACAAGCACGAAGGTGTACACAAGATTTACAAGGAGGTCAGACAATGGCAGAACAAAAGAAGTTTTACGGCCAGGAAGAATTTTCCAAAGGCCTTGAGGGAGTAATCGCCTGCGAAAGCAAAATCGGTTACATCGATGGGCAAAAGGGCTGGCTGATCTACCGAGGGATCGAGATCGGAGACCTTGCCGAGCACTCCACTTACGAAGAGACGGCCTACCTGCTCCTGTTCGGCAAATTGCCGACCAGAAAAGAACTCGACGAGTTCAACGAAAAGCTCGTAAGCTACAGAAAGATCGACCCACGTGTGGCGGAGATTATCAAAGACATGCCACCGAAAGCCCACCCCATGGCTCAACTGCGCACGGCATTCTCCGCCCTTGGCACCTACGAAGACCCGGCCAAGGTCGACGAATTCGATCTGGAGACCTGGACCGAGCTGGGCATCAAGGCGATATCCGAAATGGCGACCGTTGCCGCACAAGTCGGACGCCTGCGCGCCGGGAAGCCGCCAGTGGAACCCGACCCCACTCTGAACCACGCGTCGAACTTCTTCTACATGCTAACCGGCCGCAAGCCGAACGAGCTGGAAGCGGACGTAATGAACAAAGCGCTCATCCTGCACGCCGACCACGGGCTGAACGCTTCTACGTTCACCGCTATGGTGATTGCATCTTCGCTCTCCGACATCTACTCGGCGATCACCGGCGGTATCGCCTCGCTGAAAGGCCCGCTGCACGGCGGCGCCAACGAGCGAACTCTGAAGATGTTCATGGAGATCGGCGAGCCGGAAAACGCCAAAGCCTACATCGAAGAAAAGCTAGCGAAGAAAGAGAAGATCATGGGCATGGGGCACAGGGTTTACAAAGCCTACGACCCCAGGGCCAGGATACTCAGTTCCTACGCCGAGAGGCTGGCCAAGCTCTCCGGAAACGAGAAACTCTATCTCATCGCCAAAGAAGTGGAAAAGGTGATGATCGAGCGCCTGGGCAAGAAAGGGATTTTCCCCAACGTCGATTTCTACTCCGGAATCGTGTACTACAGCCTTGGCATCGATCCCAAGATGTTCACGCCGATCTTCGCCGTCGCCAGAGTCGCCGGATGGGTTGCGAGGGTACTGGAATACCTGCACGACAACAGGATCTTCCGGCCTCGCGCCGTCTACACGGGACCGCTCAAGGCAGAATACATCCCGATCGACCAGAGGTCCTGACAACCTCGAAGAAAAACAAGGGCCGGGGAAATCATACCCCGGCCTTTTTCGTTCTCATGTGTTCGAAACTCATCCTAAAATGTCGGCAACCTCCCGCAATACCTCCTCACGTTCCACATCCGTCACCAAAGGAGCCTGCGCCGGTGCCTCACGGATGATCGACCGTATCTCCAAAAGCTCACGCTTGATATCGGCATTCCCCTCCAGCTCCCTCGCAATTTTCTGACATGCGTATTTCACCGTGGCGTGGCTCCGCCCGCCGAGCAGTTCACCTATTCTCGTAAGCCTCAATCCCATATCCTCCCGGAGAATGTACATGGCCATCTGGCGCGCCTTGGATACGGAAGCTCGCCTCGACTTGCCCTCGATCTCCCCCACCGGCACACCGTAGAAATCGGAGACGGCAGATAGGACTGCCCCTGGCTGCATGGAGCGCCGCGACATGCCGTCAACGAAAGGAGCAATCGCCCGCTGCACAATCTCCATGGTGATCTCCTGCCGCAGGAATTTGGCATGCGCCACCACGTAGTTCACAACTCCGGAAAGCTCCCGTATCCCGGTTATCGGCGCTTCAGCAATCGCTGTGAGCACGTGCTTGCCCACGTCCACCGAATGTCTGGAAAACAGGTGCTCGAGCAACTCTGCCCGTTCCGCCGCGTTCGGAGCATTTATGTAAACAGTCAACCCTCCGCTCAGCATGGACGAAAGAGCTTCGTCGAGTCCAACGGTTTCATAAGGATGGTACAAGCTGGAAGCAATGACCAGACCCCCCTGCTCCGCTATCGAATTCACCGTGTGGAAGAACTCTTCCTGACTGCTCTCCTTCCCCGCCAGAAAATGCAGGTCGTCTGCTATCAGGACATCCAACTCCCTGAAACGCTTGCGAAACTCGCCAGTCTGCTTTTTTCGAATAGCGAGGATCAGCTGATTTGTAAACCCTTCTGCAGTTATGTACAGTGAATTGACTCCTGCGTCGGTCAAGAAGCCATGAGCAGAGCGCAATAGCGTCGTCTTGCCCAACCCGACGCCGCCGTAGATCACCAAGGGGTTGTAGGGGCTTGGCTGTCTCGTCGCTGCAAATTCCTTTACGACGGTTGTCAGCGACGCAAACGCCATCCTGTTGAAATCGGAGACGACGATATCTGAAAAGTGCCGGGCAGCCTCCGGTTTGGCGCTTTTGGCACCTACTGAAAGCAAGGGCACATCGTAATCGGGCTGCTCCTTCTGCTGAGATTTTTCCCCGGTGGAAACGACATACCTCACTTCTACCTGCCGGTGAGCTACTTCCGTCAAAACCCGATGAATCCTTCTATGAAGCTTGCTCTCGAGCCATCCTTTCGTGTAAGCGTTAGGAACGCCTATGATGAACAGGCCATCTTCCTCACCCAGAAGGTACGCATCGCCGAGCCACGTATCGAACGTGGCCCTCGGAAGTTGGACCTGGAGCTTACCAAGAGCACGTTTCCAAATTTCGGCAGAGTTCAATCTGTTCTCCATGACCGCATTGACGTTAAGAACGCGCAAATGATGCCTTCCGCCCAGCCAGTCGAGCAGCACAAAACTCCCCCTCCTGCTCTCCTGGCTTGCAGAGTCAAAAGCTTTCTATAGATTTTTCTACGAATGGACCATTTCGGTAGGCTGGAGGCATGTCAGCGCTACCCTGTCGATGGTAGCTGCCATTATACATGAGGCTTTCAGGCAAGCAAGGCGGTCGCCCGTTTGAGAAAGGCTTGCCGGAGCACACATACCTTCACGCCGATTCAAAAGCTATACCCTTATATGCCGACAGATAGGGAATGTCCAAATGTTGTACTCCCGTCTCAGTAAAGTTTAAAACCCAAGATCTGCGGCGATTTAAGATTTACGTAACTCGATACAGCCGGCGACACCGAGCTTCTCGGCCAACCGCATTTGACACGCGGACTTTCGATTGCTATACTGTTGAAGCCAGCGAGGTAGTTTCGAGGATATCTCGTGGAGGGATGGCAGAGTGGACGATTGCGGCGGTCTTGAAAACCGCAGTACCCCAACGGGTACCGGGGGTTCGAATCCCTCTCCCTCCGCCTGAGAAGGTTGGCAACGGAACACGGGGAGGTCGCATAGTCCGGTCGAGTGCGCCCGCCTGCTAAGTGGGTAGGGGGCTAAGCGCTCCCTCGTGGGTTCAAATCCCACCCTCCCCGCCTACAAGCCCCAGTAGCTCAGTGGATAGAGCGCCTCCCTGCGGAGGAGGAGGTCACAGGTTCAAATCCTGTCTGGGGTACCTGAAGGCCGGGCCAGACCCGGCCTTTTCATTTTTCCTCTAGTGGGCTGTCAAGCATATTTCAGTTGGTGGCGGATAGGAGAGGCGATGTTTCGCCCTTTTCAAGGCAAATGACTTCATTACCTGTCACACGCTTTCAGTCATTCTGAGGAGCGTCAGCGACGAAGAATCTTGAGCGCTCTTTTGCCGAACGCCCCTGGCTTATCCAGAGTGTTGCAAGATTCTTCGCCTCGGCATCGAGCTCAGCGCTGCTGAGCTCTACTGCCTCGGCTCAGAATGACGCATAGTGTCCCTGGGCACGAGAGACATTGCTCACAATCTCTCGCTCGACAAGCCATTAACCTGATGCTCCTCACCATCGGCATGCAGGGAGAGCAACGTTTGATAACGAAGTTTGTCGCGAGGTCAAGGATGGAGCACCGCGCGGCACCTCACATGTCCAGTGCCTATGTCAAGGACCCATTTTTAGCTTTTAGTACCACTCTGAAAGAGAGAAATCAGGTTGCTTGAGACATGGTGATACTCCACTTAAGGCATCGTGAGGCCTCACCAAGTTGTACTCCTGCAACCACTCCTCCGTTACCCTACGTACCTCCTCCAGCGTATCAAACAGGTAAGCATCTAACACCTCTTCCCTGTACGTCCGGTGGAAACGCTCAATGTAGCCATTCTGTGCAGGTTTCCCCGGCTGAATCGAACACCTCGCTGCATCGGAGATGAACTCAGGCCCGTTGCCTATTCGAGCTTACGAGATATCTCTGTTACAGGCACCCCGGATTCCGCTTCCTTCAGAATCTGGGCATTCTGGCTTTGGCTGTACTTCTTCCGTTTCATGACCTTTTCCCCTCACCTCTATTTTGCCGGGTTTCTCTCTTTCTTGCTGGTACTATTACAGGAGCACCTCACCTCCCTTTATAGGGGGTCGGGGTTGGGCGAACAGTGTGAGGAGCCGGCTCTCCGCAATCTTTGTAGTTGTACGCGTTGTGGTACGGCCCTAAGTCGAATGTCTTATAGTATTCTTGTCCATTCCACCAAAACTCTACAGCCTTGACCCACTGGTTCCTCGCAATCGGGAAAGCCAGGAATGTCCAGCCAGCGCTCTCTCCTGGATGGATAACCGGCTGTTTGTAAAATCCCTTTCTGCTTACCCATTGCCACATTATGTCATTTACGTACTCATGGACGCCGTCTGTAATGATCCACCGAGTTGGCTGCCACGGAGGTTTTACCTCCTCAGAGCCATTGTTCCTTATGTACATATCCACTTGAAAACTTCTATATCCCCAAATTGGATGAAGCTTCCCATCGTCTCCGGTATACCTCCACTCTCTCTGCTGACATTCGTAGTGTGGGTTCAAAAAAGAGACTTGTAACGTTCTTGCCGACGATTTTCTGACCGGAGGAGGCGTAGGAATGTCTCGTACTACTTCAATCCCGGTCACGTTACCGCTAACTACCACTAACTTCCTCGATACCCACCCCGTTCCGCCACCCGACAGCCTGATTTCTAACCAAGTTTTGTCCGCGTTCTGACCAAAGACCTGAAAACTTTCCCCTTTCTTAATTTTCGCTACAACGGGATATTCAGTTCCTGGCCCCGCTCGTACGTTTAGCACATTAACGATTACTGTCACTTCAGGGACTGCCGTAGGTTCCAAGGTCGCTGTGCAAGTTGGCTTGGGTGGTGGCGTTTGGGTGGGGAGAATAGCCGTGGGAGTTGTAGACGAAGTAACTGTGGCAGCCACGTATGCCGTCGGAGACTCCCCTACTTCCGCTCTTAAATGTGGCTGGCTTGTCAAGGTTGCAGCTACGGCCGTCTGTGCTACCTGCGCCACAACCGTTGGGTTCGGGGTTGCCTCTTTGCTACAGGATGATAAAGTAAAAAAGGATGCTTAGGAAAGCAACCGATACAAAAATCCGTGCATCATGTTTCACGATACTTAACCTCCTCTGGCTGGCGCTTACTCAATTTTTTCTACTCCCATCTGCCGGAGAGTTTCTTCCACTTTGTCCTTGTACTCTTGCTCGCTTATTTGTCCATCGGACACCTGGATTGTTACCTCCAAACGGTTGAACTTAGCCTGAAGGAAGTACAATAGCCCCAACAGGTCAGACACCTTGCCCTTGGGCACCACGAGCCTTAAGTGGAAACTACTCAATACCGGTGAAAGCCCCCCGGAAACGAACTTCCCAGGCTCCTCTTCGATTTGCTTCTCGTCTTGTTCACGTTGTTTGTCAATCGTGCCTTCAGTGATCGGAGAAAGCGTATCGAACTCCCTCCTTTGTGCTTCGCATATCTCGTCCTTGATTATTATTTCACCTTCGATAAGAGCAACCATCGGGGACTCCTTGAACGATTGGCAGCGGATTTCCCCATCTTCCAATACCCCAAGGCCGAACAACCCTCGCCGTACACCTTGGGCGATGCTATCGCGCCAGGCATCCTCACTAACGACGCGCAATGCGCCAGGTGTGCGCGACCAGCTTCGAGCCAGTTGGGCCGTGGAGACATATGCCTGGTCACGCAGGTAGCTTTCTTTTAAAACCAAGGGCTCCAGCCGTTCCAGAATTTCGTTGTTGGTGCGCAGAATCTCATAAACCTGTTCATCCAAGGGGGTATCCATTCCGTAAGTTCCCATCCCCATATCCAGCTCGCGCAGGTCGCCCCCCTGTGCTGGGATGTAAACGAACCGGTAGGCGTTACGCACCTGATCGGTGACGTCGTGTTCCAGTTTGACGAGACGCTCTCGGACATCCTTGCGCTGTTCTGCATTCAGGCGAAGGGTAGTGTCCCGCTCAATAGAACGCAACGCGGCATATCGACGCAGTAGCCGCTGTAGGGCTAAGTGCTCGTGCTCCATCGGGGCCAGGAAGAACAAAGTGTTCCGATGCACGCGCGGTGTTTGGCCTTTTTTCTCAAGGAACCGACGCATCTTCTGCTGGTCGCGTTGGCGGAAAATCAGCAATTTGAGTTCCGGCGTGTCCGCGATGTCATTCTCACTCTCCGGCCAAATATAAACCTTGAATTGACGTCCGCTCACGCGACGCCTAAGCCGTTCCTGCTCCAGGTTAGCGATTTCCTCAGGTTGAACGTTCTCTTCTCGCATCAACAAAATGCGGTTTAGGTTAGGCTGATTGGAAAAGTAAACTTTGCCGTCGGACTGCTGGAGATAGAACAACCGCGTTTTGAGATGCTCCAGGGCTTCGGCCACCACACTGGAGGGGTTCTGGAGGGTAGTGGCATGGCGTTTGATTTCGCCCAATGTGGCGCCCCGCTCGGTGCCCCCGGAGAAGGAGTACAGGAAGACCGTGGTGGCCACGCGCGTGCCCAGGTGCAGCCAACGGTACGCGTCGCCCAGTTCCTGATCTACCTTGTGTGCCCCCGCTGTAGCGTCGGTGATGTCGGCAGCGATCACGCTGTCGAATTCAGGACCGATGTGCTTAAGCAACTCACGGCGAATCTCCGAATCGGCTAGGTCGAAGTCGGCCAGGGTGATGTAGGGCAAGTTGCGCTCCCGCAGGCCGTAAACCACCAGTGAAAGCAAACGCAACACGCCCCGGGTGCGCTGAAAGGACGTGAAACTGCCCCAACGGTGGTAGAGCACGTCAATGGCGTCGGGCAAGAAGGGGTAGGAAGCCAGGAAACGATCCCGATACTCGCTGGGCTCCATGCCCGGTGGGAGAAGATTTTCCTTCTCCGCGTAGCGAAGAAATTGCTTCACGATCTGGCGGGCCGCGGTCTCGTCCACGCGGCTGAACAGGCGGCGACGTATAACGGGGCTGATTTCGTGTTCCTGGACCGGGGTGTAAATCTTCTCCATGCGGCCAAGCACTTTCTGCATCTGCTGGAAGAGGCGCTCGGCGTTTTCGTCGTAGCGTTCCAGGAGGCTGGAGGGTAGGGTGACCACCAGGCAGGCGCGCTCTAAGGTATCGACGGTTTCGGTGAGTTCCTGGAGGAACGCTTGAGTCTGGGCGGCCAGGTTGCTACGACCGACGGTAACGCCTGCTGCTTTAATGGCGTACTCGAGCACTTCGTCCATGAGAATAAGGACCGGTTGGTGTGCGGCCAACAGCGAGCGCAAGGCTTCTCGACCGGGCGCAGTCTGACCTTTGAAGCCGGACCGCGTGCCAGTCAACTGCTCGGCCATCACGCCCCACAGGGTATCCTTGTTGGCGTCTAGTACGGTGCCCACAAGCACGACAGTGCGCGCGTTCCACTCGCGCGCCTTGTGATACATGGCGATGAGCGCGTGGGTCTTGCCGCCGCCGAAGGGAGTCTGCACCTGGATGACAGGATCGCCGCCCCCGCCGCTCAAGCGCTTTTCGACCACGGCAAGCAGGTTGGTCAGGCCTTCGGTGGGATAGGTTTTCTGGAAGAAGCGGGCGGGATCCTGGTACTCGTCCGGCGCCCGACCTTGAAACACTTCCCACAAGTCTGCAGCGAACACGTCCATGGTCAGACGGCCTTCCAAGATATCGTCATGGGGAATGGCAATGGTGTGGAAGGCTCGCACCACATCGCCGGGCTGTTCCTGTCTCTCGGTGACGATTTTGCGAGCGTCCTTCAAAGCAGGCCAGCGGTTCTGGATGTACTTCACGGTCTCCCGTGTGTTCAGAGGACGCGTGGTGGTTTGGACGCGAATGTAAAATTCCTCCCCTTTGGCCCCTTTGAGGAAAACGGGATCCGAGGCAGGTCGCACCTCGATGACATAGACGAGTTTACCATCTACTTCCTCAAAGCGTCCCTGGATTAGGGGAGCGTACTGGGCACCCAGATGGTCGCTGAGCAAGCTGGCCACGAGCTGTTCGAAGCGGTCGCGCGAGTTCTTCACCAAGGCCAGGTCTGCGTCAAGGCCCAAGACATTCCCATCGTCTTCGACGCCGATGATCAGGGTGCCGCCGTCGGTATTGAGGAAGGCAGCGATGGTCTTCAGTACCTGGTGTCGGAGAGCGGTGTTCTGCTTGTCCTGCCGCACATCCCATTGCAGGCTGCTCTTAAATTCTACAGTCTGGCTTTCGCCGCCGGCGATCAGATCTTTGATGTTCATGGACTAATCCTCCCCTTACGTCCAGTTCATCTGAATGTATTCCACTGTCTGCTCTGGATCCAGGGCCCGTGAGGTAGTGCGCACCCGAATGTAGAATTCCTTTCCCTTTGGCCCCTTGATGAAGACTGGTTCCGGCGCCTTTTCTACCTCGACCACATACACCAGTTTGCCGTCCACTTCCTCAAATCGTCCCCGAATCAGGTGATTGTACTGAGGACCAATTGCTTCCGAGATGAGGTTGGCCAGGAGTTGTTCGAAGCGATCCTGGGAGTTTTGAACAAGGGCCAGGTCCTGCTCCAAGCCATAGATGTTTCCGTCATCTTCCACCCCGATGATGAGCGTGCCACCTTCTGTGTTGAGAAAAGCGGCAATTGTTTTCAAAACAGTGTGACGTAGGGCTGTATTTACCTGCCTCTGGCGCACGTCCCATTGAAGGGTGCTCTTGAATTCGACGAAGGGGCTCTCTCCCATTTCAATGAGATCTTTTACCGGGCGCAGTCGAGTTTCCTCCCGCTTTACCAACAAGCTCCCCAGGAAGTCGTTCAACTTCTTGGCGATCAAGGCCCGCCGGGCTTCCAGGAACTCCTCATAACGCTCTACTTTCCACAGTTCGGGATTTTTGGGAATGAACTGCTTGTCCAAAGCTCCCGGGAATCGTTCCTCAACTTCGAACAGGTATTCTTCAGGGCGACGGTTGCTCAATCGCTGGTTGGTCGATGCCGTCAGAAAAGCCCGGTTAGCAATCTCGTTTACTTTCTTCCTATCCAGGTGATTCCCGGGCTCGTATAGCTCCTTGTACAGAAGATCTTGAGGGAAAATGTGGTGGCTGTGAATGTAATAGCGGTTCTTTGGAGTGCGGGCTAAAGGCATACCGTTGAACCAATCTACAGCGCCAAGGGCTTTGGCCAGGATGAACGTCATCCGGTAAAGCGGATGTTGTGCTCCGCGGCCTACGAAGTCCGCTGGACGAACCTCCACCCTCCCTCGCTGATCGACGATCTGGATGCGGAGTTCCTCCCAAGGAGACGTTTCTCGCACTACAATGCTCACATCATGCTCAAGGCGTTGATCGGTCTGCCCCGTGTAGCGGGCCCAGATATGTGCGTTGTACAACCAGTGGATTGCATCCTGAAGGGTCCGCTCATCAGGGAATGTACCACCGTTCAGGGAAAGGTACACGACGATAGGGATTAGAACGTTGGTGGTATTTAGATCTTCCGTGGAGTGTATATATGCTCGACCAGGCAACAACGCAACCAGGTAGTCGAGCAAGTCAGAAAGCAAATTCCAGCCTTTGACAAGCTCTTCGCGTGGCGTGTGGTGGATAGTCTCGAAAAGTGCCCGGCGCACGACGACCCCTGTAAGCGCACGAGTCATGAAGGTGAGATCGAAATAAAAATGTCGATCACCCAGCGACGAAATCTTGGCTTTCATCTCCCTGCGTGCAGCAGGCCATTTGCCTGTTACATGGGTCAAAGCGAGTTCGGCGTCGGTCAGCTTGGTTCCCTGACTGTTCACTCGGTCGAAGATGTCAATAGCTTCGTCTAACCCTGCTTGAGAGGGCACGATTTGCACCGGGAGATCGATGTTACGAATTTGCCGAAGACGCTCCAGATTTTCACTATACCGCTCGGCCAACTCTATGACCTGTGCATCATCCTCTGCCTGTTCTCTGGCGATTCCAAAGACGCTGATTTTTTTCGTGAAGGCATCTACCACCCGTATCCATAGGGGGTTGTCTTGCATCTTGGAGGCCTGGTAATACTGAAATTCGCCCGTTTGCAAGTTGAAATAGAGTTCCCGGGGATCGGTATGGATGTCCTCATCAGTGTAGAAAGGGGGAATCTCGCCGGTAAGAAGCATGTAAAGAGTGGTCAACCGCTGCTGTCCATCCAAAATGATAGATACGGTACCCATCTCTGGATCGTAGGTTGCAGTGTTCTTGAGTTCAGGCGGGTGGGTCGTTTTCCAGAAGAGCAGCGCGCCGATGGGGTATTCTCTGAACAAAGATACCATCAACTGCTTTGCCTGCTCGCGGCTCCATACATACTCCCGCTGAAACTCGGGAAGCACCAAGTCCCTGTTACGAATATCAGTAACGAGTTCAGCGATTTTCGTCATAGCAATACCTCCAGTTTAAATATCATCGAACAGCACTTCCCGCCATTCCCTAACGGCTCGGCGCACGCGCTCGCGACCGGCCAGGAAGCCATCCAGCAGCTTCTTCTCCTTGCTGGTGATAGGCAATGTCTCTGAAATGGCCTGGGCGACTCGGTAGAAGGCCTCATTGGCCCCGTAACCCGTGACCGAAAGCAAGTTTACCATCTTCTCCTGTTCCCCGGCTTCCCAGTAGCGCAACGCCAGGTGCAGCACGTTGATCAGTTCCCGCGAGTCTTTCTCCATGTCCTCCACTTTGCGCTGGTGGGGACCCAGAACGCGCACGAACTCCCGCTCTTTCTTGATGAAGGTGCCGCGGCGGTTCCACTCCTGGGCCAGGTCGATGCCGCAGGACTGGGCCAGTTTGCGGGCCTCGTCGAAGGGCGCGCGGGCTTCGCCGAAGTTCCAGCGCCAGAGGACGTAGAAGCGGGTGAGGGGGTCGATCTCGCCCGCGAAGCCGTTGTGCAGGATCTGGCGCACCGCGAAGTCGGTGGCCAGGGTGCGTACCTCCTCCAGCAGGCGGTCGGCGCGGATGATGTTGCCCTCGTAGTCCATGATTTTCTCGTACTTGCCGAAGAC
>JALWAP010000054.1 GCA_027016315.1 Anaerolineae bacterium
GCAGCATGGCAGACGGAGTAGACATTCTGGTAATCGGCGGAGGCGTGATCGGGCTTTCCATCGCCTACTACCTGAGCAAGAAAGGCGCTTCGGTCACGGTCGTCGAGAAGTCCGAGATCGGGGCAGGTAGTTCCCGCGGCAACGCCGGATGGCTCGTGCCGAGCTACAGCATACCGCTGGCGTCGCCCCATTCGGTGCGCAGCGGGCTGAAATGGATGCTTAACCCGAACAGCCCTTTCCACATCAAGCCGCGGTTCGATCCAGAGCTGGCCTCGTGGCTGTGGAAATTCGTCTCGGCCAGCAAAGAGCCAAAAATGCTTCGCACGATCCCTATCTTGCGAGACCTGAACCGCATGAGCCTGCGCCTGACCAGGGAAACGATCCAACAGGAAGGCCTCCAGTGCCACTTCCATCAAAACGGCGTGCTCTCCTTGTTTGCGACGGAATCGGAGATGCGCACGGGCGAGGAGGATGCCAAGCTGCTACGCAGGTTCGGCCTGGAGGTGGAGGTGCTCGGAAGGGACGAAGCGTTGCAAAAAGCGCCCATGGCGTCGAGCGCAATCGCCGGAGGGATGTACTCCCTTGAGGATGCCCACCTCGACCCACACGCTTTTCTCGAGGAGCTGGCCGCTAGAGCTGCGGAAAGGGGCGTGAAGATCGAGACCGGCGCGCCCGTGGTTGGGTTCGATACAGGGGGCGATAGAATCCTGACCGTCAAAGCTGGCGACCGCCTGTACTCGCCGGACGTGGTGGTGCTGGCGGCCGGGGCGTGGACAGGACGCCTCGCCAGAAAGCTGCGGCTCTCCATTCCGATTCAGCCCGCCAGGGGCTACAGCGTTACGGTGGCGAGGCCCGATGGCTTCACGGATATCCCCCTGATGCTCGGCGAAAGCAAAGTCGTCGTGACCCCGCTGGAAGGTCGCATCCGGTTGGCCGGGATTCTGGAGTTCGCCGGGTTCGAACCGGAAATCCCTCCTGGTCGGATCGGAGCGATGATTGCGTCGGCATCCAGGTACATCCGGACGGACTCCATGAGCCTCCAGGACGCCGAAGTCTGGGCCGGCCTCCGGCCATGCACGCCGGACGGCCTCCCGGTGATCGGATGGGCTAGCCGATGGAAGAACCTGATGGTGGCGTCCGGGCATTGCATGTTGGGCGTGTCGCTCGCCGCAGCTACTGGGAAAATCGTTTCTCAGATCGTCTCAGGCGAGCCGCCAGATTTCGACGTGGAGCCGCTCCGCCCCGGAAGATTCGGCTGAGAGGACACCGCCCCGGGAATCGGAAAGCATTTCGGCCCATGTCGGGAAGGAGAAAAGATGGGAAAGAGTGTGGCATTCGTGCTCAGCGGAGGGGGAGCGCGTGGCGCTCTCCAAGTCGGAGCCCTGAGGGCTTTGCTCGAAGCCGGAATCAAGCCTGACATGCTCGTCGGGACTTCCATTGGGGCGGCCAATGCCGCTTTCTTCGCCCTCGACCCCTCCATGAAACAATTGGAAAAGATGGAAGAGGTTTGGGCCGAAGCAGAGAAGGCCAATCTCCTGCCGCACAACCTGTTGCGTCTCTCGCTTCTGGTGGTGATGAACAGGATCAAAGGGAGTCCAAACAAAAAAGCCATCGAATTCCTGCGCAGCCACATGCCAAACCCTAAGATCACCTTTGGCGAGATAAAGGGAGTTCGCTTGTACGTCATCGCCACCGACCTCCACCACGGCAGGGTCAGGATCTACGGCACGAACCCCGCCGAACGCGTCCTCGATGGAGTGCTCGCATCCACGACGCTGCCCCCATGGATGCCGCCGATACCCCGGGACGACGAGATCCTGATGGACGGCGGTCTTGTGAGCAACCTGCCGATAGAACCCGCCATCTCGCAGGGTGCCACGGAGATCTACGCCCTGGATCTGTCAGAGCCACGTGCCATCGACCTGCACCAGAAAGGATTCGGCCCCTTAGTCTCCAGGATGATGAATGCCGTGGAACAGCGGGTCATAGAGTTGGAGATGAAAATCGCTGAAGCGAGCAATGTACCCGTCCACAGAATCCGACTACGCTCCGACCCGCCGGTCGAGGTATGGGAATTCGACAGACACCGGGAGTTGATCCAGCTCGGGTACGAAATCACGAAGAAACACCTGGAAACACATGGATTACGTGGGCGGTCGAAGCTGGGCTTCCTCCCGAACTGGTTATAGGAACCAAACAGGGAAATTTCAGGGCAGTCCTTGTCACCTCGCCGCAGGATTTTCCCCTTGGCGTACAAGATCATGCCTCCGTTCAGGGGAACCCCGGTGCACAGCTCCGCAACTCATATGGCTTTTACCAAGCCACCTGAACCGAACCACGCATAAAGTCACGGGGTCGGGAGCGGCTCCGGGGTCACCGGCTGCGAAGTTTCCCTCACGACGCCCTTTGTGTGCATCCTGACCGGCATTGGGGTAGGGGCAACCCATTCCCTGGAGGAATGCGCTGGAGACAAAGGCGCTTTGCTTGGCAGCTTAGCCCGGCCAAGCGGACTCAAGAACAGCCCCACGGCTATGACGAAGGCAATCACCAACCCCAGCACGGTAAGCCATTCCGATCCTTGTATACGCCAGCGTCTCCTGTTCCTGACCGCACGCCACGCAACGAAGTACGATAGCAGCGCCACTCCCCAGGCAAGCAGCAGATACGCATGCCACACCGGCCTGTCCAACCCTAACAGGAAGTCTTTTCCGGACACGGCACCAATGCTGTTCAGCTCTCCTAACACCGGATTGAAAATCATCCACCACGCCGGTGGCTCGCCCACCATCTGTCCGAGGGAGACCAGGACGAAGAAATGTCCCAGGGTCAGGAGAAGGATCAGCAGGTACGTGAAAAGGGCTGCCAGAATCGTCCTACGGAACAGCGCCGAAAACGCAAGTCCCACCAGGGCAAAAGCGAGCCCGGTCACGGCCATCGTCAGCAGCCCATTCCAGAAGAAAATCATCGAGAAGCCGCCGAAGAAATACGCTATGCCGAGCAGCGGGAACACGCCAAAGACCAGGAGAAGGGAAAAAGCCCCTGCCCCACCGAGTTTCCCCAGTACCACCTGGGAAGCGGTGAGCGGTGTCGCCAGAAGCATGTCGTAAGTCTTACGTTCCACCTCGCCGCTTATCGCCCCGATGGTGAGGAGAGGCGCCGTGAGGAGCAAAAGGATCTGCGTGGAGGTCATCAGCGAGTAGAAAAGGCTCCTGCCGATGGTTCCGGACACCACCATCGATATGTCGAACCGAGATATTGCCGAAACCGAGAGATATGTCAGATAGCTCACCAACCCGGCGAGCAGCAGGAAAACCGTCAGGATCAGGAACGTCCTGGCCCCCCGCATCCTCGACCGCACGTCTTTCACCAGGATCGGATTCAGGTGATCGGAAATCATTGCGTTTCTCCTTTCGTCAGCGACAGGTAAACTTCCTCCAGGTCCGATTCCGCTCCACCGAATGAAATTATGTCGAACCCTTGGCGAACCAGCGACCTTAGCAGAGCAGCGGCTTCCTTCTCGCTGCCGGAGAACTCCACCTGCACCACGCCGTCGCTCACCTTGACATCGAGCACTTTGGGCTCGCCGGAAACGGCGTCCGCCAGCTTCGATGGATCACCAAGCGGCTTTATCTCCAATCGTCTGACCTGTGTCACGCGTTTCCCGATGGAGTCTATGTCACCAGCGGCCACTAAGTGCCCCTTCTCCAGTATCGCCACCTGGTCGCATATCTCGGAGAGCTCCATCAGGATGTGCGAACTGATCAAGATGGTCTTTCCCCGTACCTGAAGCCTCTTCACCAACTGCCTGAACTCCACCCTCGCCCTTGGGTCGAGACCGGAGGCAGGCTCGTCGAGCAAGAGGATGTCGGGGTCGTGGATGAGAGCGCGGGCAAGGCAGAGCCTTTGCTGCATACCACGGCTCAGGTGTTGCACGAACTCGTGCTTCTTGTGACCGAGTTCTGCCAGCTCCAGGAGATCGTCTATGGCTTTGGTGCGCTCTTCGTACGGGATGCCGTACGCCCTGCCGAAGAAATCGAGGTACTCGTAGGTGGTCAAATCGGGGTACACGCCGAAGAAATCCGGCATGAACCCTATTTTGCCCGCCCAATACCGCTTGTCACCATCGACGGTCCTCCCGCCGATGACGATTTCTCCGCCGTCCGGCTCCAGCACCCCCGCGAGTATTCGCAAAGCCGTCGTCTTACCGGCGCCGTTTGGGCCTATCAGCCCGTAAACGCTACCCCGCGGCACACCGAAGCTGACATCTTCCAGAGCCGCTACTTTCCCGTAATGCTTGGTCAGGTGTCGAACCTCCAGCAGGTAATCGTTCATGGCGCCACCTCCAACAATTCCACTTCGACCCCGGTGCACCCTCCCGGCCACTGATCGTTACCCTGAAGCGCCACTTTCATGGCGCCGTTGTTCCAATACGGAGACGGATTTTTCACTTCGACATCCCCGTGTTCGCCCATTGGCATCTGCTCCATCTTGCCGGTCTCGAAATTGTAGAGGAACAGCTTGACTGAGTTCCGGTAAGCGGCCATACGACCGGCCCCCGGCACCCCTGGGGGCACGAAGAAGTTTACCCCAACCACGTGCCATTTCATCCTGAAAGGACGCCAGGTATCGCGGGATTTGTAATCCCATTGTACGCTCCAGGCGCCTTTCCCCATGTAGTAAGCGCTCGACCCTGGAGGGCCGCACTCCCCTTGCTGCGCCGGGGCAGTGCTCGAAATCTGGAAATTGTCGTTGGTCAGCACCCTGACAGGCTTTCCATCGTGCTTCAATCTCACAGGAACCACTACAGCAGCCACAGAACGATACTCCACTTTTGCCCTGCCAGTGGACACTTTCGGAACCGGCCTTCTGCTCCATACAATGACGAACGACCTGTGCCTGGTGCCCGGCGGAATGGGCTTTCCCCCAGGCCGGGGATATTTCGGCGCGATCCCACCGAAGAGGAGGTTCGAGACCATTTCCGCCTTGGCTACGTTCCACAGAGCCTGATTTTTGGGCCCTCCCATGGCCTTTGGCATGAAGAGATCTTCCAGGGTGTTCTCCAACCAGGCGGAACGGACAGGGGAGGACAAAGTTGCAGCGGAACCCCCGCCCAGGTCCCCGTACAGGAACGCCTCAGAGCCAACCAGAAGCACCGGCGATTCCAGCTTCGTGTCTCCGGTGTTTTCGATCTTCCACTTCGGCAAGTCCCCATCGATCTCCACGTCGGAGACCCTCACCCCGGGGGCCTCCGCAACCCCATCGAAACCAAACGTCGTCACACCCCACGGTTTGTCGCTGGAAACGTCCAGGATTGGGGTTTTACCCTCACTGAACAGCGAGGAAAACCTCACCTTGCCTCCAGACTGGAGGTTGGAAGGATAGACCATCTGATGAAGTGGCATCTTCAGGGTGACGTTTATCGGCACCGAGCCGTAAATCGCCATTCCGCCGCTCGTAAGCCCTCTCCCAGAGCCCGGAGACGCCAGAACCACGCTGTACTGGCTCAGATGCACCGTGTTGCTCCGCTGCGCTTTCCCGGCAAAGTAGACCCCACCGGTGAAGATGACCGTGATGATCGGGATCGTCAGCCAGGCGTATTCGAGCCTGGAGATCTTTTTCAGCACCAGGTAATTCCCTGGGCCGACCACCAGCAGGTAGACGAAGAAGATCAGGAAAAGGAGCGTGAGCGATGGCACCGCTCCGCCCGATATCCGAGAAAGGACCATCGGATGAGGGTTCCTGATTTCGATGGGAGAGATCTCGTTCGCGCCCACTTCGTCCCCGATGACACGCCAGAAATCCGGAGCACCCTTCCACGACGAAAGCGGCGGATTCCCCGGGTCGAAAGCCAGGAAGGTTACGCTACCCCAGCCTACCGGTCGTTCGACGATCCACGGCGAGCCTTTGTCGTCCGCAAGCAAGACGGTTGCGTCGGGAGCAAGACCGACCAGGTAGTGCTCGAAATCCGGCGAATTGCCTGCATCCTTCAAGCCCATACCCCCGACCGGCAATCTGCCTTTCCCCTTCTCGACCTTCCCTCCGGATACGGGGCGAAGCTCCTCAGGCAGGGAGGAAAAGCCGGACGGGTCGCCTGCCAGCACGAGCGCTCCGCCGGAATGCACCCACAGCAAAAGGACGTCCTTCTGCGCCTCGTCGAGCTTCCCGATAGCACTCACAGGCGAAATCAAGACGCGCAAAGGCGTGAGCCCCTGGATCTCCCTCGGGAAGTCCTCCGGCTTCAGGTTTGTCCACCACACGCTCCACTGATTCACCGGAGGCAGCCCCAGTGAAGTCGGCGAATAGCCCATCACGGCACCCAGGCTTCCCGCGATTCCACCAGCGCGCAGGCGTATCTTCCTCGAATCGGTCTTCCCGTCGTGGGACAGCAGGATGGTAACCTTCTTGTCGGCTATGCCCCTGCCGGATGCAGCCCCCGTCGGGATGTAGAACACGAAAGTCCCCGTGCTCCCCGCATCGACCGAGACGGGTTTCTCATACGTGGTATCTCCCTGCTCGTCGGAGAAAGTGTAGAGAATCTTCCCAGTGAAGCTGGAATCACCAGCGGAGACGGTCACCTTGATGGGGGCGTAAGGGCCCCTCACGATCCCGTCGTAGTAGGGAACGGCGTTCCATGAAAAACCGCCGTTCCCGGCATGGAGGGGAAGTGGCGTCAGAGCGGCTATCAGCAACAGCAGGAATGGTAAAAAGTAGAGTTTCCTCATGGCACCTCCTCGTAACCGAACCTCATCGGGAGACTTCACACCCGTTCGCCATCAAACTCTATGCAAAACCAAACACCCTATTCTTTAAATCGCTTCAAAGCGAAAAAAGTAACGATATCAGCACTTTCTCGACGAAGTATATCACAGAGTGGATTGGAAGCACAACAGCCCTTCCTCCGAGTTTCAGGAGACTCAAGTACTTCATGGGCAAATTCAGTACTCTATGGGGAGCACCAGCGTACCCTCGAGCCATCGCAGCGTGAACACAGGAGCAGAAACGGAGAGGAGCCGACGGAGTGGCTCGGACAGGGCCGACGGGGAATCGCCTGTGGTGAAGAAAAGCCTGGAACCTGGATTGCTCTCTTCCCGCATGAGGCCCTCCCGCTCCAACACCCGCCTGGTCTGCGCCGCCACGGCCGGAGCCGGATCGATCACGCGCACCCCTTCTCCGACGACTTCCTCGATGGTTCGACGCAGGAACGGGTAGTGCGTGCATCCAAGCACGATCTGGTCCATCCCTTTGGCAACCATGTCGTCCAGGCAATCGTGAAGCCTTCCGATGGTGGCTGGGGAATGCTGTTCGCCGCGTTCGACGATCTGCACCAGACCCGGGCATGCCCTGGAGATGACCTCGACGCCCTGGCCGTAGCGCGCCAGCAGCCGGGCATAGGGCTCCCCCCGGAACGTGGCCGGAGTGGCTATGACGCCCACTTTTCCGGTCCTGGTGCTTAGTGCAGCGGGCTTGACGGCAGGCTCCATCCCCACGATCGGCATGTGAAAAGTGGCGCGGAGGTGCTTCAGGGCAGCGGCGGAGGCCGTGTTGCACGCCACGACCACCAGTTTGACCCCGACCTCCTCCATGAAACGCACGATCCCCTCGGCGAACGACCGTACTTCGCTCAGCGGTCGTGGGCCGTAGGGGATGTGCGCCTGATCCGCTATGTAGATGATATGTTCTTGCGGAAGGAGGCTATCCACCTCTTTCCAGACGGATAGCCCTCCAACCCCAGAATCGAAAATCCCTATGGCTCCGCGGGGGATTTCCGGGACGCCGGAGGATGTCACTCCTCTTTCAGTCTGGCTTCCCACTTGGCCCGCAGTTCTTTGTAGGTCTCTTCGCTGATTTCGCCCATGGCGAACCGTTCGTCGAGGGCGTCCAGGAGCTTCTGGATCTTCGCTTTGTCCATTTCGCCGGCCGCTTCTGCCGCGCCTCCGGCAGGAGCCGCTCCGCCAGCGCCGCCCTGCTGCGCTCCGCCGCCCATGATCTGCCCCATAAGCTGCGCCATCATGGCACCCATGCCAGCACCTGCGCCAAGGCCGAGGCCCGCACCCGTAAGTCCACCGCCGCCTGTCTGGGAAGCGGCCTCCCGGAGGGCATCGGCAGCCTGCAGTTGCGCGTAAACCTGAGGCGTGAGCAACCCCATGTCCCTCAGTTTCTCGGCGGAAGTCTCCAGCGGAGTGATCGCGCCGATGGTCAGGGACTTGAGCTCCATGCCAAGGGTGTTGAACGCGTCCTGCACTTTAGCCCTGACTCCAGCCTGGATCTCGTCGAACAAGGACTGGAGCTTCATCAGCGAGCCGGGGTTCACTTCGGAGATCAGGTCGGTGAGCGCCTGGGTGATCACGAAATTCAGCCTGTCCTTGATGTCGGACATCCTGAAGATTCCGTTTGCCCCGACGAACCTAGTGACGAAAGTTTCGGCGTCCTTCACCTGGAGCCCGAAAGTCCCGCGAGCCCCCAGAAGCAGCCAGCCAAACCCCTGCCCCGGCGTCTGCATGGCGATGGGGCTTTGCGTCCCCCAGCCGATTTGGGGAAATTCCCTCATGCTCACGAAGTACACCTCGGCAGGGAAGGGACTCGTCCCGCCGAAAAGCCCTTTCGCTATCAGGTCCGTGAGGACGGGAACGTTCGCCGTGGAGATGGTATGGCGACCTGGCCCGAAGACCGCCAGGCTCTTGCCGTCACGGAACAATACAGCGTTCTGCCCTTCCCTGACGATCACCTGCGAACCGAGCTTGAAATGCCCGGCACCCACCTCCGGCAGGCGATGCACAAGCTCGTTTTTCATTTCGTTAGGATACTCGACTACATCGAACACTTTCGGCATTTCTTACCTCCCACTCATCCTTCTGATTTGTCTTGGTCGGTGCCGGCGGATGTCTCTGCCCCGGTCAATTCGTCGGTCTCGCCGCCGGATTCCTCTGGCGGCTCCGGGGCGGCCACATCGGAACCGACTTCCTTGCCCGCTTCCCCGAGGAAAACCTCGTTCCGCCTGTCCCACAGATCGTTGAGGGCAGACGTGAGGTCTTGCAATTTGGAAATTGCGTCGTCCAGGGAAGGGGAACCCGAGTTCACCGCATCACGCAGGTTTGCTACGGCCGCTTTGAGGTCGTCGACTTTCTGCAGCAAGGCCAAATCGAAATCGTAGAGCGCATCGAGCTCGGCCTCTTTGACGCGAATGGCATCGAAGAGTCCGCCGTAGCCCGTGGCCCCGCCTTTCACTTTGTCGATGAAGGTCTGCAGTCTGTTGACGATGGTCTCCACATCGTCCAGGTAGGTGATCTTCCCCTTGGAAATCAGCTTCTTCTGGATGTCCGGGAGCTTGTTCCACTGCTCGCTCAATCTGCGGACAAGGTTCTCCCGGAGAATCCTGTCCGCCTCGCGGCGCATCTCCTTCTCTTTGTAGCCTTTGTAGCCCGGCAGAACGTCGGCCAGCTTTTCCAAGGCGTTCTCTCGGTTCTTCTTGATTTTGTCCAGCAAACTACCCATCTGTTTTCCTCCCTTACTTGCTCAAGAAAATCTCGGTACCACAGTACGGACATTTGACGATGCCCTTCCCGGCGAGCTCCAGTTGAGCGCCGCAGTTCGGGCATTTGTGCTCACCTTTCAGCTTGGACGCTTCGCTGGAGTAGAGGATTCCATCGTCCCAGTTCACGTAGCCGCTGAAAAGCCCTTTCCCAACCAGGTCGTAAACCCATTCCTTGATCTGGTCCACGGAGACATTCATCTCTATGGCCACGTCGCTTATGTTCACTTTTCCTCTGGTGATGACCATGTTGAGGACTTCTTTCTCTTTTTGGACTTCGGCGAACTCTGCCGCTTCCTGCCGACCCTTGAAGTACAGGTATATCCCGCCGCCAACCAGCACGGCGATCACGGGAAGAGCAAGGATTCCGCCGAAGATTGCCCCGGAAGCGGATAGCTTGTGCGCCATCATGCCGCTCATGAGCCATGCCGCAAACCCGACGGCAAGCACCAGGCCAAACACGAACAGAATCAGACCTACAATCCTGGAGTTTCCCATAGATACTACTCCTTTCTTTGCTGAACGAAGGGATTATCATGTCTACGCCGTTTCTATTTTACCATAGGTCACACTTTTCTGCGAAGCAGCAAGCGCCTTGCAGTTCTTATCCCGCCGCAACCCGGCTATGGCTTCCACATTAGCAACGAGGATACAAAGAACTGGCATTATTTTCTCCTTCATAATATACGCCAAAACGTCGAAAACATCTCGAGATTCCTGCTCAGTCGAACCCGCCCGTGCTGTCGTCGTCGAAATCGAAATCAGAATCGGAATCGAAGCCGAAATCGGAGCCGAAATCGTCGCTGGGGCCCCAATCGTCGCTGGAGCCCCAATCGCCGCCTGCTCCGGAGGAGCCGCCGCCGGAATAACCGCCCGGCTCGGACGGAGCCGGAGACGCCGCCGTGTCGAACATCGAAAGCAGCTTGTCGCTGATCGAGTCCAGCCCTCCGAAAGCGTGGTTGGATGCCTGTTCCAGGTTGCTGCCGTGCCCGGCCCCGGCGAGCGGCGCTTCGTGCACGTGGCCTCCGCTTCCTGCTTCCTGAACCTCCGACAGATCGATGTCGTCCGAAGGCGGGGAACCGGAAGGCGAGGCATTCCCCCACCAGCTTGGAGCAGGGACCCCTACAAGCTGGAATTTCCTCACGAATCCCCTTTGCAGCCCAAAAGCCACGGCGTAGGGCAGGAATTTTTCAAACAATCCCTTGCCGCTTTTGAGGTCGGTGAACCTGTCGATTCCCTGCAGGTACCGCTTGAAAGCCTGCCAGCGCGCTTTCATCTCCGCGCCTTTGAGCGTGGTCACGCTCCAGCTTCCGCCAACTGCCATGATCGCCACTCCTACCACGAGGAGGGCAGCGTAGAAAACGCCCGCGGCCGGGAACGCTCCTCGCGCGAAGATCATGAGCAGGATCGCCGCAATCACGATCCACGAACCGGTTGCAGTAAGTCGCTTCCTCACAGTTACCGGGTTCCCCTTGAAGTACCCCTTCTCCACAGCCTCACTGGCTGCGAGCCCGCTGAGTATCTCCTGGAACCGCGGGAACTTGGGCACGATCTCCGACATGAGCCTCTCGCCCAGGAGTTGCCCTTGGGCAAGTGCCGCCTCCGATTCTTCAGAGAGTCGCCCTTTGAGCGCTTCTTTGCTCAGTTTTTTCAGCGTCCCGTCGTCGACGTGGTGGAAAATCAGGTTCATCAACGCTTTCTCGATGCGGGAACTTGCGTCAGAAGGGGGCTTCATCCTCACGATCTTGAAATCGCTTTGCCCGCTGTCATCTTCGGCAACCTCTTCGATCTTCAGGAATCCTTCCTGTGCCAGCTTCAGGATCGACCCGAAGACCTCGTTCCTCGTCACACGGTATCGCAGCAGCTCGCCCGCCAGCGCCGGAGACGCGTCCTCTGGCGGTTCGTTCAGGTAGTCCGCCGGGATCGAAACCGCGGGCTGTCTCCCTTTGACGAGCCACAGCACGTAGCTCAACAGTCCTCCGGCGACCGCCAGGAAGATCGAGGAAACGGAGATGATGGATTTTTCTCGCGCTTTACTCCGCTCCCTGGACAGGATTTCTTCCTCCCTGACCTGCCACTCCGGCTTTCGGGCAGCGATGGAGCTGGGATTCAGGCGCACTTCGAACCCCAATATCTGGCCGGAACCGAGCTTTCCTGTGGTTATCCTGAAAGTGCGGTCGTCGAGACGCTCCACTTTCGCATCGGGAAGACTTACCAAGAACCCTTCCGGAGATGCTCCCGGCGGGAAGGAAACCGTTGCGACCGCCGAATCGATCCCCGCCTTGCGGCCGTAGAAAATCGGCGTAACCTGCCACTTGAGCGTATCTGCGTCCTTACCGAGCCACACCACCCCGTGCGCCGTGTAGGAGACGGCCCATGTGCGGAACAGGTATGATGCCGGGGGGAAATAAGCCCTGATTTCAAAATTGCCGTCTTTCCTCTTTGCCGTGAATGTGTAGACAGTATGCCCGTTGTCGTCGGTGTTTTCGAGCCTGTATTCGTGCCCTTCGCCGTCTTTGACCGAAACGTCGCTTATCGAATCTATCTGCGCCATGGGGATGACCCTGGAGAAATAGGTGTACGGGCCCCCGCTCAGGTACATGTTGGAGGTTTCCTTCACCTTCAGGCTTCCGTCTTTCTCGAGCGCGAGAGTGGACTCGAACCGGTAAACGTGCTGCCACGTGTCGTGCTTCAGTTGCCAGGCGGCGGGCGTGCCTTTGACGATGTCGCCCTTCCAGGCCACGGTTACGCCAAGGTAATCGTCGGGCGGGAGTTCTTTCGTCGCCTCCAGAACCACCACATTCCCGTTGGAGGAAACGACTTTCACGTTGTGATACTTGCTGGAAGGGATGACTTTCAAGGGTTGAATCCCTTTTAGCAGCACCACTGTCACTTTCGAGTTCTTCACCACTCCGGCCCTGTTGGCGAAAACGGCTGTCCGCTGCATGGTGGTGCTGTAGGGATAGAAATACAAAGCCCCGTGAACCACGTAAGAGATCTTCCACGTTTTCGTGAAATCCGATTGGGGCGGAAAGTACCAGTCGATGCGGATTTTCTGATCTTCTCTCGAAACTTTGAACGTGTAAGGCTCTTCGCTGTAACCCGAGCTGTACCGCCTTCCTTCGTCGTCCGTGACCGAAACGTCGGAAACGCCGGTGGTGTGCGCCGTGGAAAACTCCCGATACCCGTGGTGGAACGGCCCGCCGACGAAGTGCAGTTTCTGGGTCTCCGTGATCTTGAGATCGCCGTTGGTCATCACCTCGATGTTCACGTCCAGCCGCTCCCAGTACACCGACTTGGAAGCAGATCGGGCGGCTGGCGCTGGCATGGATAGCAGTAGCAGGAACAAAGCTATGGCTGCGATGGGGAGAGCTTTCTTCATCCGGTTCTCCTCGATCTGCCTTTCACTGCCCGGGCTGGTGCGCCCCGAGGAGAATCTCCGGGATGCACCAGCCTGGCCTCGATTTCATTCCCAGACGATCTCGTACCTTACGGTGTAATCCTTCAGGGCGTCGTAGATTGCCTTCTCCACGGCATCCCTATCGTCGGCCCCGGAAACCAAAACCCTGGCCATGGTGCCGTGGATCGGATGAGGCCCGACCTCGACCCGCAGCGATTCGACCATGCCCGCCACAGGCGCGAGCGCTTCTTCGTAGGCTCGCCTCGTGGCGTCCCAGCGCAGCTTCGGCTTGAAAATCTTCCCCACGGGCGTGACCGGCATCTCCTGAATGACGTACACCTCTTTCGGCACAGCCGCGCGCTCCAGGATGTGCTCCCTGGCGTATTCCAGGATCTCATCCGGTGTCGCCTCGGCGCCCGGCTTGAGCGTCACGTACACCACCGGCACTTCGCCCGCGTAGGCGTCCGGCTTGCCGACCGCTGCTACCAAAGCCACCGCCGGGTGTTTGTAGAGCGGAGCTTCGATGGTGGATGGATCGATGTTGTGCCCACCGCGGATGATCAGGTCCTTGAGCCTGCCGGTGATCCAGAAATACCCGTCCTCGTCCATCCGCCCAAGATCGCCTGTGTTGAACCACCCTTCCTGCACCCAGATTCCCCTGTTGTGTTCCTCCTGCACGTATCCGGGGAACACATTGGGGCCTTTGATGACGATGACGCCTTGCTCGTTGGGCTTGCAGTCCCGCACGTACTTGCCGTTTTCGTCCAGAACCACCGTTTTCATCGGCTGGTAGGGGAAGCGCAAGCCGATGGAACCGACCCGCCGCTCGCCGTCCTTCGGGTTCACGGAACTGGCGCACGTGCCTTCGGTCAGCCCGT
>JALWAP010000055.1 GCA_027016315.1 Anaerolineae bacterium
AAACCTTCCATAGAGGAAGTAAAAACCAACCCGCGGAGCAGAAGCGCTAAGCTCCGCATCGCTGAGCGAGTTTAGGAGGAGAAAAATGAGGAGGAAACACAATCGATTCGAATGGGTTGGAGAGACAATTTCGCTCTACAAGGGAAGCATTAGGTTCCTCCTGGGGCTTGCGGTCGCTCTGCTCTCCATCTTCCTCTACCTGTCGCAGCCTGCTCAGGGAGCGATCCTGTCCAGGCAAGAAAGCAAGCAGACACAATTGCTGGAGACTACCCGGGACGAGATCGCCCGGCTCTCGATCCAGATATCGGAGCAGATCACCCTGGACAAAGTTCAGGCATATGCACGTGCAAAGGGATTGCGATTCGGAGACGATACCCTCGTGCGGTTCGTAGACCTGCCGGAAGGCACAGGTCAGACAGCTGTGCGGCGGTGACAGGAATGCCGTACACGGCAGTAAATCGCCGTAAATCGGAGTAGTCAAGTGACCAAACGCTCAAATATCCGAGAAATGAAAAGACGAATACTCATCCTGATGGTGCTGATCGGGCTTTTCTTCTTCGCGCTGTTCGCCCAGATCATCCGCCTGCAGGCACTGGCGCAGAAAAATGGGCGCGGGAAGGAAACGTCTACAGTCCACGCCGCGGCGCCAGAATCGGAACGGGGTACCATCGTCGACCGAAACGGCTATCTCGTCGTCGCCGATCTGCCAGAGTGGGAGCTATCTGCCACGCCCCAAAACATCCGCCCGAGCGACCTGGAGGAGATAGCCGGCAAGCTGAGCCAGCTCACGGGCATACCGCAAGAGAAAATCGTAAAGAAAATCAAAGACGCCAGGGCGAAGGGCAAGAGGTACGTAAAGCTTTCGGATTCCAACCTTTCCTGGGAGGCCGGGCTTAAGGTGATGAAAGCTTTTCCACCCAGAGAGTACGCCAACATCATAGACTTGCGGCTGCAGCCAAAGCGGGTATATGCACAAAACGGCTTGTTCAATGGGATAACCGGTTTCTACGGATGGGATGCGAATGGGCAACACCGAGGATTCTACGGCGTGGAAGGTTTCTACAACAGTTTCTTGACAAAAGGAAGCTTCGTGCCAGAGGCCAACCTTAGCGGAGCTCGAGCACTCCCGAAGAAATACTCCGGCAGATACCTGCCTTCAGCCGCAGAACGCGACCTAATCCTTACCGTGGACAGGAACATTCAGTACATCGTGGAAGGAGAACTTGCCAAAGCCGTAAAGAAATACAGAGCGGAGAAGGGAATGGCGGTGGTAATGGATCCCTACACCGGCGATATCCTCGCAATGGCTGCGTACCCACCACTCAAGCCTACCGACCCGCATCCGGCCATCGCTCAGAGCTTCGAGCCTGGGTCTGTATTCAAAGTCATAACCGCCGCCGCAGCGTTGGACAGCGGTACGGTTACAATGAGCCATGTCTTCACAGACACCGGCTACATCGAAATCGGCGGGAAGAAAATCAAGAATGCCGAAAGGAAAGGATATGGCAGGGTAACCCTCCGGGAAGTGATGTATTACTCGCTCAATGTGGAAGCCGCAAAGATGGCCCTTGCCATGGGGCCGGATACCTTCTACAACTACCTGCACCGGTTCGGCGCAGGAGAACGAACGGAAGTGGACATGACGCCCGAATCGCCTGGGCTGGTGCACTGGCCGGTGGGCGATGACTACAGCGAATTCGACATGGCAGCAAATTCCTTCGGCCAGGGGTTGGACGCAACCGTGCTCCAGGTAGCTACGGCTATATCGGCCATCGCCAACGGCGGCAACCTCGTCAGACCTCATGTGGTGAAAGCTCTGGTGGTCGATGGGGAATATATACCTTACGGTGTTTCTATTAAGAGACGTCAAATCATTAAGAAGGACACTGCACGGAAAGTCACGGAGTTGATGACCGTGGCCGCGAAGATCGGAGGCAAAGATCTCATCCCAGGGTACCAGGTGGCAGGGAAAACCGGTACAGCCCAGATCCCAACGGCACACGGGTACGATCCTTACCGCGTGAACACGTCTTTCGTGGGCTTCGTTCCCGCCAAGCACCCGCGGTTCGTTTGCATGGTCACGATCATGAAACCACAAAGAGGCGGGTGGGCTACGGTGGTTGCAGCCCCCACGTTCAAAACGATCGCCGAAAAGATCTTATACTACATGAAAGTCCCGCCTGGGAACACGGGGTAGGAAAGTGATCATAAGGCTGAAAGACATCTGGGAAGGCATCGGCGGGAAAGGGAGCCCGCCGCCCGGATACCAATCGATCGTCAAAGACGTGGTGATAGATTCGAGAAAGGCTACCGAAGGGAGCCTGTTCGTCGCGTTGAAAGGGGAAAACACAGACGGGCACAATTTCATCGAAAACGCCATCGAAAACGGGGCAACGGCCGTCCTGTGCCGCAAGGACTGGCAGTTCACCGGCAACCGCCCCGTAGTCGAGGCTATCCCGGATCGCGAGCCTCCGGAGCCAAACGGAGTGGTGTGCTTCAAAGTGGAAGATCCGCTCCGCTCACTCCAGGACATTGCGGCTCACTGGCGACGGAAGTTCGATGTGACGGTGGTCGGGATAACGGGAAGCATTGGGAAAAGCAGCACGAAGGAACTGGCTGCTTCGGTCGCAAGCCAGAGGTTCGGAACCTTAAAAAGCGAGGGGAATTACAACAACGAAATCGGCCTGCCGCTCACGCTACTGAAGCTCGAACCGAAACATCAGGTAGCGGTGTTGGAGATGGGGATGTACGCCATCGGGGAAATCAAGAGGCTGGCCGAAATCGCCCTACCTCGGATTGGGGTGGTGACCAACGTCGGCCCCGTGCATCTGGAAAGGCTCAAAACCATCGAGAGGATTGCGCAGGCCAAATCGGAGCTGGTGGAGGCGCTTCCTGAAGAAGGCACTGCCATCCTGAACGCCGACGATCCGCTCACCAAAGCCATGGCACAGAAAACGAAGGCAAAAGTGTTCTTCTACGGGCTGACGCCTTCTGCCGATCTGTGGGCTGACGGGATCGAAAGCCTTGGCATCGAGGGAATGCGCTTCTGGCTCCACCACAGCAGCGAAAAGCTGTATGTCCACATCCCGCTGCTCGGGCGACACAGCGTCCACACGGCGCTCCGGGCAGCGTCGGTCGGCCTGGCTCTGGGGCTTTCATGGGAAGAGATCATCCGCGGCCTCCAGGACAGGAATGCCAGGCTGAGGTTGCTTGCCGTGCCGGGCATCAACGGCAGCACGATCTTGGACGACACGTACAACTCCAGTCCCGATTCGGCGCTGGCGGCGCTGAACCTGCTGGCCGAACTCGATGGCAGGAAAATCGCTGTGCTGGGAGACATGCTTGAGCTGGGGAGCTACGAGGAAATCGGTCACCGGCTCGTAGGACGGCGGGCGGCGGAGGTAGCAGACCACCTCATCACAGTAGGCCCGCGGGCAGCGATGATCGGAGAGGAGGCCATAGCCCAGGGGATGCCGCAAGACAGGGTACACATGGTCGCCACAAACGAAGAAGCCGTCGAAATCCTGAAGCGGATCCTTTCCCAAGGAGACAACGTGCTGGTGAAAGGCTCCCGAGGCATGAGGATGGAGGAAATCGTATCAAGAATCACGCTGGAGGAAGGAGACGCCGCATGGCATATTCACTGACACTCGGCACCCTTTCCTTTCTGCTTGCGGTGATCTGGGGCGACCCGTTGATCTACCTGCTCAAGAAATATCGGATCGGCAAGGTGATCAGAATCGAAGGGCCGGAGCGACACCAGACCAAACTGGGCACGCCCACCATGGGCGGGCTTATGGTGATCCTTCCGGTGGTCACGATCACAGTCGCGCTGCACATAGCCAATCTATGGGGCATGACGCTGATAGGACGGTCGGTGCTGGTGCCGCTGTTTGCGGCGATAGCATTCGGCGCGCTGGGGGCAGTGGACGATTGGGAAGGCGTGCGCGGCCCGCGGCGTGGGCTTGGGATGAAAGCATGGCAGAAAATGGCAGGGCAACTGGTATTCGCAACGATCATCGCCGCCGTACTGATGTGGAAACTCGACATCCACAGCATTGCGATACCGACCGTGCGAAACAAGATCGACCTGTCCTATTTCTACCTGCCGATTGCGATCTTCGTGATCGTCGGCACCAGCAACGCAGTGAATTTGACCGACGGGCTCGACGGGCTGGCAGGAAGCCTGGCTGCGCTATCCTTCTCCGCCTATGGGGTGATAGCGTTCCTGCAAGGGCAAATCTGGCTCGCCGCTTTCTGCTTCACCGTCGTTGGGGCAATAATGGCGTTCCTCTGGTTCAACGCCTACCCCGCAGACCTGTTCATGGGCGATCTGGGGT
>JALWAP010000056.1 GCA_027016315.1 Anaerolineae bacterium
TTCCGCAGGCGGCTTTCGTCATGGACATAACGGTGCCCGACGGCACCGAGTTCAAGCCGGGGGAGAGCTTCGACAAGGTCTGGAGGCTGATGAACACGGGCGATTGTCCCTGGCCCGACGGTACGGTACTGATGTTCGTCTCCGGCGACCAGCTCGGCGCTCCGAAACAAGTCCCTGTGGGCGCAGCGGCACCCGGATCGACGGCGGACGTGAGCGTTGGGATGATCGCGCCTCAGGCCCCAGGCACGTACAAAGGCACGTGGAGGCTCGTCGCACCCGACGGCGTCACGTTCGGCCCGGAAGTTTATGTCAAGATAGTCGTGGCGGCACCCACATCGACCCCATCGCCGACCAGCACACCAACCCCGGCCCCCACGCCGACGAAAACCTGCGCCACGAACCCAGACCCACGGTTCGATCAGGTGCTCGCGAAGGCATCGGCTGTTGGAATGAACCTTGGATGCCCGCAGGATGGCGTGGTACAGGTGCAGGGTGCATTCCAGAGATTCTGGAGCGATGTTGAAAACCCGAACCCGCACATGCACCTGTTCGGGATGATGATCTGGGTGAAGAGCACTAAGAAAATCTACGCCATGTCCCGGTTCAGCGAAACCCAGAGGTTCGGCAGCTTCGAGGTCTACGACGACCTCTGGCACGAGGGTTTGCCCCAGGTCCCGCCCGCGTGCGCCGGAATGACGCCGCCGCAGGGGTACCAGCTTCCCATACGCGGGTTCGGCAAAGTGTGGTGCGATTATCACTTGCTGGACGTGATCGGTTGGCCTGACCAGAAAGAAGAAGCGGTCATCCTTCACATCCAGGTGATGGACAACGGCGCATTGATCGAAACCAGCAACGGGTACAAGATCGCCCTGGATCTGACCAGCCACAGGTGGACGTTCACGCACTGAGCCCATCTGCCTGAAGGGCGACTTCCGAGGGAAGAGTCCCAACGCCCTCCCTCGGAACAACGAAATGGCGCTAAGGTTCGTGCAGGCATCACCCCGCTTTGCGGGATTCGAGGACGAATCGCCGCAGGGCGGGGAAAATGCCAATCGAACCAGGAGAATCTCAATAGGAGGTTTTGAATGCAACCAGCCAAACGACTTCAGAACCTGCCGCCTTACGTCTTCGCAAGGCTCGGCAAACGGATCAGGAAGCTGCAATCGGAGGGGAAAGACATCATCAGGCTCGATATCGGAGCGCCCGACATGCCGCCGGCGGACTTCATCATCGAGGCTCTGAACCGTTCTGCGAAGGATCCGAGCAAGCACAGCTATGCAGGCTACACCGGCACACCGCAGCTCCGGAGCGCCCTCGCACAGTACTACAAGAACCGGTTCGACGTGGATTTGAACCCGGACGACGAAGTTCTGCCGCTGATCGGCTCCAAGGAAGGGATCGCCAACATGGCGCTGGCCTACCTCGATCCCGGCGATCTGGCGCTGGTGCCCGATCCGGGGTACCCGACTTACAGGATGGGGGCAAGGCTGGCCGGGGCTGAGACTTACCACATGCCGCTCCTGCCGGAAAACGATTTCCTCCCCGACCTGGACGCCATACCAGACGACGTGGCAGATCGGGCCAGGCTCATGTGGATATCCTATCCCAACAATCCCACCGGCGCAGTGGCGACGTTGGAGTTCTTCGAGAAAGCGCTGGACTTCGCACGTAGGCACGACATCCTTCTGTGCCACGATGCTCCTTACGTCGACGTGACCTACGATGGGTACAAAGCGCCGAGCCTGCTCCAGGTCCCGGGAGCCAAGGAAGTGGCCGTAGAGTTCAACTCACTCTCCAAGAGCTACAACATGGCCGGGTGGCGCGTGGGCGCCATTTTGGGGAACAGCCAGGCTGTGCAGGCGCTCCTGCAGGTCAAGAGCAACATCGATTCCGGCATCTTCCTGCCGATCCAGGAAGCGGCCGTAGTCGCCCTCACCGGGGACCAGTCCTGGCTGGCGGATAGAAATGCGATCTACCAGAAACGGAGGGACATGATCCTCGAGACATTGAAGGAAGTCGGCATCGAGGCGCGCAAGCCCCAGGCGACGCTCTACATCTGGGCTAAAGTCCCGGAAGGCTACACGTCCGAAGAGTTCGCCAACGAATGGCTCGAAGGGATCGGCGTGAGCGTGACCCCAGGGTCGGCCTTCGGGGACTACGGCGAAGGGTTCGTGCGGATATCCGTGGGGCAACACACGGAGAAAATCGAGCAGGCGCTGGAGCGGATACGCTCGTGGAAGCCATCCCGTTGAGCGAATCCGTCCGGCGTACTGGCACCTGCACCGAACGCAGAGGCGATGAGGGCAAGGCTCGGAGACATTCTCGCCCACGCCTCTGCGCTTTTCCGATCCGATGCATGACTGAGGAGGCCGAATGAGTCCCATAGCGGTGCTCAAGCGCGCTGCCAGGGATTGGTACGACGAAGCTTTTCTGTACGTGGCGCTGAGCGCAATCTGGACGCTCAGCCTGGCTACGGTCTTCCTGATGCCCGTGGTCACCGTGGGGCTGTTCTACCTGGCGCACGAGCAGGTCCACGACAGGCTCGTCAACTGGCAAAAGTTCAAAGACGGAATCCGGCTGCATTGGAAAGATGGGCTAAAACTTGGCCTGATCTCTTACGTGATCACGGCGGTTTCCCTGGTAGACCTGTACTTCTACCTGGGGAGGCAGGGAACGGCCTGGGGAATCCTGGCGTTCGTCTGGGGATATTTCATCCTGCTGTGGCTTGGAATGTCGATTTACATGTGGCCGATGCTGGTGGGCATGGAGAACCCAGGCCTCGGGCTGCTGTTCAGGAACTCCTTTTTCATGACAATGGCCTACCCGGTCTACACCCTCGTGCTGCTCTTCTTCCTGATACTCCTGGCGGCGATCAGCGTTCTGTTGCCGATACTGATGATCGGTTTCTGGCCGACGTGGTTTGCGCTGGTGGGAGCGCGGGCGTTTCAGGATCGCATGGCAGACGTGAAACGGCGAAAGGAGAACCTTCCAGCAAGTTGATGTAGGCTGACCCAGCCTCCAGGTGGAACCATTTGCGCTTGTGCTTCGTCTTTTAGGTGAGTATGGAAAGCAGCGCGAATGGAAATCGAGGAGGTGAAGGAAATGAGCGGCAAGAAATTGATGTTTTTGGTTCTGGCGCTGGTTCTGGTGCTATCGGCTGCTTGTCAGCCCAGGCCAACCACCACGCCAACGGTGTTGATCCCCACGAGAGGAGAGAAAATGAAAAGCAGCAAAGTCCCTACGGCGCACGCAGCAGAACCGGGGGTGCAGCTCACGGTTTACAACGACAGCACAGCGCTCGTGAACGATGTCAGAAACATTTCACTGAAAGAAGGCGTCAACGAGGTCAGATTCACGGACGTGGCGTCGAAGATCGATCCGACGAGCGTGCATTTTGCCTCGGTGACCGATCCCACCGGCACGCAGGTGCTCGAGCAGAATTTCGAATACGACCTCGTCAGCACCGACAAGCTGCTTCAGAAGTACGTCGATAGCAAAATCAAGGTGCTGACCAAGGACGGCACGTCATATCAAGGGAAGCTCCTCGGAGTCGCCGGGGGGATCATCCTGCAGAAGGACGACGGAACCACGGTCGTGGTGAACCGGGACAACGTCCAAGACCTCAGCTTCCCCTCGTTGCCGGAGGGATTGATAACCAGGCCGACCCTTTCCTGGCTGGTCAAAGCCGCAAAGGGCGGCGACCACACCATCGAAGTGGCCTACCTGACCGGAGGAATCGGCTGGCATTCGGATTACGTCCTTGCGCTCTCTGCGGACGATAGCCACGCCGATCTGACCGGCTGGGTCACGGTCGACAACAAAGCCGGGACCACTTTCAAAGACGCCCACCTGAAACTGGTTGCTGGGGCTCTGCATCGGGTCGTAGAACAAAGGCACCCGGTTCTCAAGGCCGCCGTGCCTGCCCCAACTGCCGCGCCGGAGAAGCAGGTCAAGGAAAGGAACCTGTTCGAGTACCATCTGTACGACGTCGCTCGCCCTGTGACTTTGAAGAACAATCAGACCAAGCAAATCGAATTCGTGTCGGCGCATGGAATCCCTGTGGAGAAGTGGTTCATCCTGGACAGCCAGAGGAGCTGGAGATGGGGAGGAAATTCCGGCAAGGGTCAGGTCCAGGTGCAGATAAGGTTCAAGAACGACAAGGATTCCGGCCTGGGCATACCTCTCCCGAAGGGGAAGGTGCGCATCTACAAAGCGGATGTGGACGGCAGCCAGCAGTTCGTTGGAGAGGATTCAATCG
>JALWAP010000057.1 GCA_027016315.1 Anaerolineae bacterium
CGGCGCCCACGCCCACCAGGTCGTGGAGGCGCAGACCCACTCCGACTCCCTCTCCTACACCGACGCCGGAAATCGTAGAGCACGAGGACATCAAGTCGATCGAGAAGCAGATTGCGGCGGGCAGGCTAGGCAGCGCATCCAGACCTATCATCATCGCGAGAAAGATCCCGAAAGTCAAAGTGATAAAAATCGAGGAGCTAAGCTATCGTCTCCCCGGGGTGAAAGTCGTGATGGAGCCGAGGCGCAAGTACCCGTTCGGCAGCCTGATGGCGCAGATCATCGGGTTCATGGGGCCGATACCGCATAACCTCGTCAACACCTACAAGAAGGAGGGCTACGAGCCGGACGAGAAAGTTGGGCTTGCCGGGCTCGAGTACACTTACGAGAAATATCTGCGCGGGAAGAACGGAATGCAATACGTCGAGGTCAACGTCAACGGCCGCAAGATCAAGGTTATCGGCGAACCTGTGAAACCCCAGGCGGGGTACAACCTCCGCCTGACCATCGACACATCCCTCCAGAAAGTGATGGAGGAAGCGCTAATCAAAGGAATGAAGAAAGCGAAAACGAGGCCGAAGTCCGGGGTCGCAATAGCAATGGACCCCAGAAGCGGGGCGATCCTGGGGATGGTCAGCCTTCCGACCTACGATGACAACCTCTTCGCCCGAGGGATCTCGCCGGAGACGTACAAGAAACTCGCCACGGACAGGTGGCGTCCCATGATAAACCATGCCATCAGCAGCATCTACCCGCCCGGCTCGACGTTCAAGCCGGTGGTGGCTGCCGCCGCGCTCCAGGAAAAAGTCATCACGCCGAGGACCAGAATACTGGACAAAGACGGGGTGATCTGGCTGCCGAACAAATACTTCCCGGACGACCCCAAACTGGCCCAGCCGTTTTACTGCTGGATACACAAATACGGGCACGGGCATGGGAACATCAACGTCCGGGAAGCGCTGGCGGTTTCCTGTGATATTTTCTTCTATGAAGTCGGCGGTGGGTACAAGGACTTCCAGGGACTCGGGATCGACCGATTGGTCAAGTACGCTCACTTGTTCGGCTACGGGGAGAAAACCGGGATCGATTTACCCGGCGAAAGCCCCGGTCAAGTCGGCACCCCGAAGTGGAAACGGCTCAATTACGGGGAAAACTGGACTACCGGAGACACTTACAACATGAGCATAGGCCAGGGATACCTGGCGGCGACCCCGCTGCAGGTGCTCAATGCCACCGCCGCCATTGCCAACGGCGGGTACCTGTATCAACCGCAGGTGGTGTACGACATCGAGGATTCGTCGGGGCATGTGATACGCGGATTCCATCCGAAGCTGATCCGGGAACTTCCCATAGACCCAAAGAACATCGAAGTGGTAAGGGAAGGGATGTGGGGAGTGGTGCACTGGCCTCAGGGAACTGCCAAGATCGCAAACCTGTACGGGCTTCAGGTCGCTGGCAAGACCGGCACTGCCGAGTTCTACGACCCGAAGATACCCAGGGATCGAAAAGGGAACCTGCCGACCCATGCATGGTTCACGGCATTCGCGCCTTACGAAAACCCGGAGATAGCGCTGGTCGTGTTCGTCTACAACGGCGGCGAAGGATCGTTCACCGCGGCGCCGATAGCACGGGACATCCTGAAGGCCTATTTCACGGCCAAGGGGATGTATCACCCGCCCACGCCGGCGCCTACTCCGACGGCCACGCCCGCACGTTGAGACCGAGCGCTTGTCTCTCGCAACAGCATACTATCGACAGGAGAGGGAAGACATGAAAAGAAGCCTCGTGAGAGTGGCAATCCTGGGAGCCACCGGCGCCGTAGGGCAACGATTCGTCCAGTTGCTATCAGGCCATCCCTGGTTTCGAATCACCGTGCTGGCCGCTTCTGAGCGGTCCACCGGTAAAAGCTACGCTGAAGCATGCAACTGGGTGCTCGAAACTCCAATGCCTGACGAGGTGAAGGAGATGCTGGTGGTCCCTGCCGAGCCCGGGTTTGACGCCGACGTGATCTTCTCCGCTCTTCCGGCAGACTTAGCCAGGGAAATCGAACCGAAGTTTGCGGAAGCAGGCTACCCCGTGTTCTCCAACGCTTCAGCGTTCAGGTACGAACCGGACGTGCCGCTGGTGATAACAGAGATAAATCCCGATCATATGAAACTCATAGAGGTGCAACGGCGGAACCGCGGTTGGAAAGGGTTCATCGTCACGAACGCCAATTGTTCCACAACCCACCTGACTCTCGCACTCAAGCCCTTGCACGACCCGTTCGGGCTGGATCCTGTCTTCGTCTCCACGATGCAGGCGGTCTCCGGCGCAGGGTATCCAGGCGTACCTTCCATAGACATCCTCGGCAACGTCATCCCGTACATCGGCAAGGAAGAGTGGAAGCTGGAAACGGAGCCGCTCAAAATCCTCGGGACTCTGGTGGGGGACAAAGTCGAAAACGCCCACTTTGCCATCAGCGCACACGCCAACCGCGTCCCGGTGAAAGACGGCCACACCGAGGCGGTTTCGGTCAGGCTCCGGAGAAAGCCGTCGCTCGAAGAGCTGAAGGAAGCACTGCGAGAGTTCCGTGGCGAGCCGCAGGAAATGGGGCTGCCAAGCGCTCCCACGCGTCCAGTGATCGTAAGGGAGGAGCCCGATCGTCCCCAGCCCAGGTTCGACCTGATGGCGGAGAATGGCATGGCTACGGTGGTGGGCCGGGTTCGTGAATGCTCGATCTTAGATTACAAGTTCGTACTGCTTGGGCACAACACCATACGGGGTGCGGCGGGCGGCTCCATCCTCAACGCCGAGTGGGCTTTCACAAAGGGATTGCTATGAACTACACTATCGTTGGCAAAGGTTCTTTATCCGAGCTGTTCGGGGATTTTGTGGTTTTTCGAAGCATGGTTCCGGTAGACAAACGCGTGCCTTCAGTGACGGAAGCTCTCGAGTCGCTGGGGTTGCCGCCCGGCAAACCTCCGAGAAAAAGGGAACCGGGCTACGGGAAAGCTGCCGTGTGGCTGCTCGAAAAGATGCACGAAGTACAGAACCAGGGCGTGCCCATCCAGGAACTGCTGTTCGTCGGCGATACGTCGGGAGACCTGAGAGCGTTCCGAGAGATAAGGGATGCAGCCGGGTGGAAAGGAGCCATCTTCCTCGGCAAAGACGGAACCGGGGCCTTGCGGAGAGACGAACCGGACGTATGGAGAGGCGATTGGGCAGAAGTCATTCCATGGGTCGAGGAAATCCGCCGACAAGGCTTTGCCCTCGGCGGCACGACAGTGGCCGTGGTGGACATAGACAAAACGGCCATCGGGGCCCGCGGAAGGAATCACGGAGCAATAGACAAAGCGCGCATGGACGCCATGCGTATCGTCATCACGGAAGCACTCGGGGACGACTTCGACTCCGAGGCGTTCGTCCGAGCCTACCGTGAGGTGAATCGAAGCGAGTATCACCTTATAACCGAGGACAACCAGGATTACATCGCATACACCTGCCTGGTCCTGAGCTCAGGGCTCATATCGTTGGAAGCGCTCAGGCAGGAAGTGCAAGGAGCCCGGCTCAAAAGCTTTGGCGACTTCTTCGAGATGGTGAACAGGTCGATTGGGGCCAGCACATCGGATGGCTTTAGAAAAATCCACGAAAGCGTTGCCCGCTCACTGGAAGCAGGCGACCCAACACCCTTCAAGGCTTTCAGGCGTGAGGAATTGCGGCAGACCATCGCCCGGATGGACGCTCTCCCGGATCACACTCCGATGGAAGAACTGCTGAGCGAGGAAATTTGCATCACGGGAGAGGTGTGGAAGGCAGGCGCGCGGCTGAAGGAAAGGGGCGTGCTTCTGACTTCTTTCTCCGACAAGCCGGATGAGGCATCCGTGGCCCCGGACGGCATGGCGGTGCACAGGGCGATTGCGAAGATCGTCTCCACCCGGTGAGCGGCAGGGAACCGAGATCCCAGCCAGGTGATCACATGGAGATGACTTCGTCGTCGCACTGGGTGATGTCGCTCTTTTCCTCCCCTTTCGGTTCCACGTGAATCGTCACGGAAACGCTCCCGGGCCAAAGGGCCCGGATGTCGTTTTCGATGTCGTTGCAGAGAGAATGGGCTTCCTCCACCGTCATCTCCCCGGGCACGACCAAATGGAACTCCACAAACCGTCTGTTTCCCGCTTTCCTCGTCCTCAAGGCGTGAAAATTGAGGGCGTTCGGGCGAGGTTTGGAAAGCACTTCGAGGATCTTCTTTTCCTCCTCCGGCGGCAGGGCGAAATCGAGCAGATGTTCCCCGGACCTCGATACGATCTTCAAGCCGACCGAAGTAATGCTCGCCGCGACCACGAGCCCGATCAGAGGATCGAGCCACGCCCAGTTCGTCAGCCACACCAGAGCAACCCCGGCCAGGACCCCGACCTGCGTCAGCACGTCGCTCAGGAGGTGGTGGGCATCGGCATCGAGCGCGGGCGAATCCTCTCTTCGAGCGACTCTGAGCATCACTGTGGCTGTGAGAAAATTGACCAGAGCAGAAGCCCCGCCTAACACGATGCCTGTGCCGAGGTGATGGAGCGGCTCCGGGTAGATGAATTTCTTTATGCTCACGTACACGATGGAGATGACCGTGGCCAGGATGAGCATCCCCTCGATTCCTGCGGACAGATCTTCGACTTTCTCGTGTCCATACCTATGGTCAAGGTCAGCAGGACGCGCCGAAATCCTTACCGCCAGGTAAGTCATCAGCGCAGCAGCTACGTTCACCAATGTTTCCAGAGCCACCGAAAGGAGCCCGGCGGAGCCGGTCAGCAGGAATGCTATCAGGTTCAGCCCAAAGGTTGTGAAAGCGGCAGCGATCGAAAGCGCGGCGGCGTGAGATTTCTTCATAGCGTCATTCACCATGATGCGGGATGGTGGTCCCCGGGCCGTATTCGTACATGGCAGGCCACGGCACGTAGACGCTCACGAATTCATCGTGAGAGATCACTTTCCCGTTGAGATAAACTTCCCTGACTACCGTGACCTTCTCGCCTTTGATAGGCCATTCCACCTGCTTGATGGTGCCGGGCGGCAGTTTGGGGTTCTCTTTGTAGATCGGAGGCGGGGGCGGTTGCACGTCCTCCACTTTCCGCTCCACGATTTTCACCTTCCATCCCGGATTAGTGCCATAGAGCTTGACCGTGATCGTCCCTTTCCTGGTGTCTACGATGGGCTTGATGAGGAGGAAGTGCCCCGTGTTGTTCTTGAACTTCAGATCGACGCTCGGAGTGAAAATCGTGGCGTCGAGCCCGGGTTTACCATACCAGAGCACGATATACCCGTGTGCATGGCGCTCCAGGATCGGAAGCCCCGCCCAAAACGCAGCCTGGAAGATGGTCGTGGATACCTGGCACACGCCACCCCCGATCCCAACCGCCGTTCTGTTCCCTTTGATGATGAACGATTCCACGAACCCATGCTCTTTGTCGATAGGCCCTATGTGCTCATTGAACGAGAACACGCCACCGGGCGGGATCACCAATCCCTTGAACCTGTTGGCCGAAACGATAATGTTCTGGATCCGCCCCGGGCGGGACCCTTTGAAAGAAGTGGTGGCTTCTCCCACCACTTCCTTTATGCCCATCTTGGGGATGTCGTGTTCGTCGACCGTGGGCTTTATCATGCGGAAGACCACCGGGACCTTGAACACCCCTTTGTCGATGCTCGCCAGCACTTTGTCCACGGTGGCTTTCACGTCGACTTCACGCCCCGGTATGCTTGGGGTCAGAACCACTACCTTTCGCTGAGCTTCGTCGAAATCCAACCGCGCGTCGACCGGAGCAGATTTCAGCTTGTCGGCGATGGAGTTGACCTTCGCGGCGATGCTCCCCCGATCGAGGCTTGCGATCCAAACCACTTTGTCCCCATCCCGCCGCACGCCCCAATCGATCATCTTCGCCAGTTCTTCCCTCGGGATGATCAATACGTTGGAACGAGCCGTCTCTGTAACGTATTCGGGGGCGGTCAGGACCAGATCCGCCTTGAGGAGCTTTTCCGCGCTCTTTTGGGAGACATCCAGATCGGCCTTGAACGGATCCTGACGGATCATAACAGCGTCGACTTCCGGATCGTGTGCCCTGAACGCCTCGTAGAGCTTCTTCCGCGTGGCGTCGATGTCCATAGTGAACCCAGGCTTGCCCGGCTCAACCACGACTTTGGTCCCCTTGATACTCACCTGTGGTGGACGAGCGTAGGAATCAACCTGAGCGGCGACGTGGGAAAGGAAATATTCTGCCGCTCCGTCGTCGAAATCGTACTCGACTGGGACCGAAAATCCTTCCCTGTACGCCGTAATCCTCTCCCGAAGCTTCTGCGTCCACGGGCCGGTGTGCCCGTATGCAAAAGCCTTCTTCGCCATCTTCTCTGCCAAAACATGGACTCCAAGGGAGTTCGGATACACTTCCCACGTCAGGTCCCCAGCGTGGAGCTTGATCGGCGGGGCAGGAAACGGGGTGTAAGCAGCTTTGATGGCTTCTTCAGCCTCTTCCACGGTCATTCCACCCAGGGCAAGGTTCCCTACCCTCACCCCCGGCACGATTTTGTCTTCGTACATCGTCTCGAGGGCAAGCAAAGAGTCAACCGCTGCTATCGCAAGCAGGGCCAACAACATTGCGACTACGAGTATCGCCCTTTTCGCTCCTCTCATTCGCCCCTCTTCCCAAGCCCAGCCGTCAATACGCTTTGACGAACTTCCTCCGTTTCGCTTTGCCGGATTCGATCACGAACATCCAGAACGGAGCCCAGGCAAGCGCAACGAACGGCACGTCGATGTCGCTCTTCTTCGCTCTGACTTCCTGCTCCACCACGTTCTCCGTGGCCTCGGCCCACTTGTCGCTGATCTCCTTCGCTTTCTCGGAGACCTCCTGCTCCAGGCGCTTCAGTTCCTCCTGGATCTGCTGTATCATTTGCTCGCTTTCCTCGATTTGCGCTTTCGCCTGCGACGCGATCCTGTGCCTGCGGCTTATGGAGGAGACCGCCCGGGTCGACCGCCTGCCGAGCAGGAAACCCAAAACTGACTCACCGGCGCTCAGGTAGGTCTCCCGTTTCAGGGCTTCATACCTTTCCTGATCCTCTTCCAGCTCCTGCTTTTCCCTTGCCAGCTTGTTTTCCAGCTTCAGCCGCTTTTTCTCGAACTTCTCCGAAAGCTTGTCCACCTCAGCATCCCGCTTCTCCCTGGCTATGTCCTGACATCGAATCTTGAAATCCCGTTCGCTTTCCCCCGGCCTGGAATAGACTTTGAGGACGGGGTTGTAGAAAACCTTGACCCGCTTGGTGCGGTAGATGTAATCCTTCAGGCTTCTGGCAATGCGCTTGTAAGTGGATGCCGACTCCAGGCCTTTCGGCAGATCGTCGAAGAGGGCGTCATCTTCCGAAGAGTCCAAAAGGTCATCCGGCGAAAGGTCGCTCTCCTCGGCATCATCCCAATCCACTTTGGTACGTCCCTCCGGAGGAGGGGCGATCAAAGTGTACTCTCGGTCTTCGTCCACGCCGCTTCGGGAACTGTAGAAATGAGCCTCGGCATTGGCGTAGATCATCGGCCTGTAGACCAGGGACTTGACAGTAGGTTCCACGTCATAGCCAAGCTCCTTCTTCAGAATCTCGAGCGCTTCATCGGCATCGATGCGAACCGGGAGAAAGACCTGGTCCACATCCGGATCGATGCTCGGAGGGACGCTTTGGTATCCCGCGATCCTCTCCTCCTGCTCTTTCGATGATTTCGCCACGGCACCACCGCGCCCGGTCGGCGACCCCTCTCCAGCGGGCGCCAAGCCTGCCTTCTTTTCCGCCATCAGCTTCTGGATCTGCGCCCTGGTCAGCGGCCCGCGGAGGTAGGACATGGCCCATCGGGTCATAAACACGTGAGGGCTATCCGGGTCGTGCACGTTGTGCAGCAAAAACACCCTGGGAGCGAGGGTCGAGATGGACTTCTCCAGGTCCTGAACTTTACCAGCCCCTGCCGCAACGTTCTGCAGCCCGTCCAGCAACCTCGATTTGTCCCTTTCGGTCTGAAGCTTGCCGATGAACCAGGTGCCCGCATTGGTGAGCCCCTTGTAATCCAGGTCCACCGGGTTCTGCGTCGCCAGGAGCACGCCGACGCCGAAAGCCCTGGCCTGCTTGAGCAGGGTAAGCATCGGGCGCTTCGACGGCGGTTCGGCCACCGGCGGGAAGAAGCCGAATACTTCGTCCATGTAAACCAGGGCGCGGAGGCTGGTGGTGCCGGGTTGCGAACGCATCCAGGAGATCACCTGCTCCAGCAAGAGTGTGACGAAGAACATCCTCTCCTGGTCGTTTAGGTGGGCAATGTAGAAAATGCTATGTCTCGGCTTGCCGCTCTCGTCGTGGAGGAACTCCCCGATGTCAAGCGGAACCCCCTCGAGCCACGATTGGAAGGAAGGAGACGCCAGGAGGCTGTTCATGTCCATAGCGAGCTTGAACCGATCTTTCTCCGGGAAAAACGTATCCACGTCGAACACCCCGAGCCTTTCCATGGGAGGCTTCTGAATCGCCATGATCAGGTTCGGAAGGTCCAGGTCTTCGCCTTGCCGCCAGTAGTATTCGAAAATGTTGGACAGGAGCACGTGCTCTCGGCTCCGCACGGGGTCGGCCTCTATGCCCAGGAGCCCGAGTATGGCCGACACGGTGCCAAGGATTCTCTCCCGAATGATCTCCTCATCGGTATCCCACGAAAGATCTGGGGCTTTGAGGCTCTGGAGCACGTTCACAGGTATGCCTGCGGAAGATCCAGGTGTGTAAATGTTGAAATCGACGCTGGCTTTGAGCGCTCTGATCCTCTCCGGCCCTTCACTCCAATCCGCAAGGCCGTTCCTCCACTTCTCGGCGGTCTTCTTTGCGTATTCTTCCGGGGTCATCCCCTTTCGCTCGGCATCGTCTTCGTTGATCCAGGGGAGGAAGTCTGAAGGCTCGAGGTCGGGGAAAGTGAGCATCAGGTTAGTCATATCCCCTTTCGGATCTATGATGATCGCCGGGACTTTGTCCAGCGCCGCTTCCTCCAGGATGTCGATGGCAAGCCCCGTTTTACCGCTTCCGGTCATACCCACGATGACGCCATGTGTGGTCAGGTCTCTGGCGTCGTAGATTACCGGAATGTCTTGCAGTTTCCCAGACGCAAGGTCGTATTCCTTGCCGATATAGAAAGCTCCGAGTTTTTCCACGATTTTCATTTGGCACCACCTCGAAAACGAAATTCACTGCTGCCCGAAATTATAACGGGAGTTATGACATGTGGCAACATTCAAAGTACCGGGTTCCGAAGGCGCGCATCACGAACAGTTTGCTGCACGGAACACATTCTATCACGCCCAGGCTCCTGTCCAAATTCCGACGAAAGGATCGGGAACGAAAAAGGACGGCTTCCGGAGCCGCCCTTTTCACTCGCAGAACGAGTGTCAGTCTCATTCCTTCGGAGCGAACAGATACTTCGCCGTCTCCGCAACCATGTCCACGCCGCGCACCTCTGTGTCGAACAGAGGGACGATAGCCCGCACCATGCCGTCGAACTTCTGCCAGATCTCTTCCATGTATTCTTTTTGCATGGCGACCCGGTTCTTGACGAAATCGGGAGCGTCTGGCCCCAGCGAGGACTCGTCGATGAGCATGTTGACCACCACGCCGCCTACCGGAATGCCGAAATCATGGAACCACTGGATGAACCTGGTGATCACCGCTATCGGCAGTGCTTCCGGCAGCGTCACGAAGAAGAAAGCCGTGAGCTGATCGTCGGTCAACAGCGTCTTGGCATGCTCCATCCTCTCCCGGAAGTTCACGAGGTACTCCATGAGAGGGTCTTTCTCGTTCTTCTTGGAGTAGGAAAGGAGCTCCTTGAGCGATTTTGCCTCTTCACGGCTCTTCACCATCTTGTCCACCCAAAGCGAATACACGGAAGACATGCCAAGGAGCCTCCGGGCATTGGCCGTCGGAGCCGTGTCGAAGACGTAAACCTCGTATTCGTCCTTGAACATGATGTCGATCATGTTCTCGAACATGGCAGATTCCTCAAAGGCGGGATTCAACGTCGCGGATTCGACGAACTCATCCGCTTTCGTCTTGATCTCCGCATACTTGAGGAACCATTCGATTTTCTCCCTGATCTCCTTCTTGGAGCGCTCAATGGTGTCCTTGGTGTCGATTTCATAAGCCCACAGGTTCGGAGCGCCTTCCACCTGAACGTGCCGACCGAAGACGTCTTGATCCAGCAGGCTGCTCAGGCTGTGGACAGGGTTGGTAGACGCCAGCAGGGTTTTCTTGCCCTGGGATGCGAACCAGTAGGCAGCAGCACCTGCCATGACGGTCTTGCCTACGCCTCCCTTGCCGCCGAAGAAGATGTACTTCATTTTAGGGTGGGCACCGATGAAATCAACCATGGATTCTTTTATCTGTCCCATTTTGTCACCTCCCCTCATGACTCGAACATCTTCTCGGCCATCCGTTCGATCATCGGGAGGCCGGTGATGTCTCGTTCGAATTCCGGAATTTCGGCCAGAACCTCGTCGCCGAATTCCTCGTGGATCTGCTTGAGGTACTTTTTCTGCATCTCCATCCTGTGCCGCAGGTACTCCGGAATGTTCTGCCCAGCCAGTTCCTGAGGAATGACGCGGTTGACGATGTAGCCGCTGAGAGGAACCTGGTACTTGGCAAAGAGCCCTGCCGCTTTCTTGGTGTCCAGCAGGATCATCTCCTCCGGGATCAGGACGAAGAAGAAAGCAGTCTTCTCTTTGTCTGTGAGGATGCTGGAGGATTTGTTGATCCTGTTCCGGATGTACTGGAGTTCCTCCAGGATCTTGTCTTCCTCCAGTTCGTCCTTGCGCTGCACCAACGCGGCCATCTCAGCGTATTCGTGCATCTCCTCCCTGAGCTTGGTGATCTTTTCGATCCACTGGTCATAGACGCTGGCCATGCTCAGGTAATAGAGTGCGTGCCCAAGCGGCACCAGATCGTAGATGTAGTAGTCGTAGTCACCACTGACCACGATGTCCACTACCTCGTCGAAGATGGCGCTTTCCTCCATGGCAGGCTCGGCCGCCGCCGCCTGGATGTAGTGCTCGATCTCGTCGGGGACTTTTTCGAGCCCGTACATGTCCAGGATCTTCTTCCGGATCTCGTCCTGGTATTCTTTGATCCTGCGGTCGGCGTCGATCTCCTGTGCGTAGAGATTTGGCATGATCTCAACCTGTCCCTTGCCGAAGATGTCCCGCTGGAATATGTCGGAAAGGGACGCCTGCGGATCGACGGAAAAGACCAGCACTTTGTAGCCCTGCTTTGCCAGCCAGTAAGCCGTAGCAGCAGAGAACGTGGTCTTCCCGAGGCCGCCTTTGCCGCCGTACATTATGTAGCGACGATTTGGATTTTCTTCGAAGATTCTTGCGAGAGAAATTTTAATCACCCCCTTTGTCGTTGGTTTGTCACGCCAATGCGTCGGTCAGATCGCGCTCGCGAAGCATGCGTCGCTTCCACGTGGATATCTGCGGAACGACGTACGGGAGCAAGCGCAGCGAGTAGTACGGCGGCAAGATAGGAATGCCCAGCATGTCGCCCATGGTAATCAGGATGAAGAGATGCTCCATGCTACCACGGGTCTTCAGGGCGTAGCGGGTCATATCGTGCCCCGCCATGCCGTACAGGAACCCTTTGAAAGCGTTGAACGCTTTCTTCAGCCCACTCTCTTCGGACATAACCACCTCCTTATGTAAGAATTTCCGCCTTCAACGGCGGATTACAAAAAACCAAGATAATGATAGCGTTCATCCCATGTCTTCGTCAAAAATCTCGGTGATATCCGGTTCACGAAGCATAGAGCGCTTCCAGGTGCTGAGATGCGGCACCACGTAAGGCAGAAGCCTGAGCTGATAGTAAGGGGGTATGATTGGAATTCCCAGAAGGTCTCCGAACACGATCAGGATGAAGAGGCTTTGGAGCCTTCCCCGCTCTTTGTCCAGTTCCCTGACCCAATCGTATACCGTAGCCCCGTAGATGAATTCGCCAAAAGCCCTTGCGAACCTCCTCAATCGCACCGAAAGGGACTCTCCGCCCATAGGCCTCCGACCTCTGTCAATGAAGGGGGCGCTTGGATGCGCCCCCTTGAATTTCCCTTACTCCGAAGCGTGTGCCTTCTTTCTTGCTTTGTTGACAGCTCCCATCGCATCGTACCCGAGGATCAGGGCAGCGATTATCAACAGGAAGGCAATGGTGCCGGCGATGAAATTGCCAACCGGAGCCTTACCAAGCTCCATGAACACCTTGACGCCGGTGTAGGTCAGTGCGCCGAGGGTGGTAACGTACATGAACACGAAGGGCCAGAACGCCCAAGCAGCGCTCTTTCCTTCCTCCATCAGCCATACGGTGATCAACAGCAGCGCCAGAGAAGCCATCAGCTGGTTGGCACCGCCGAAGAGCACCCACACCCTCTGCCACACGCCGGTCCAGATGATGAGCAGCGAGAGGAGCAAAGCCACGATGGTGCCGACATGGACGTTCCGCATCACCGGGATGGAATCGCCCACCAGCTCAGCGCTGGCGACCCTCATGAACCTCACCACCAGATACATGATGGTTAGCGCCATGATGGTCAGGAAGACAGCGCCATAGGCCACACCAAAGTTCTTGGGAATGCCGATGTGATTCATGAAGTTGGCCAACCCGACCGCGAACACGGCCGCCTTACCCTTCGCATACACGGCGTGATAGCCTTTGTACGAACCGAAGGCAGCAGTCGCCGTCAGCAACGCGATGGTGGCCAGCGAAGCCTCCATGAACATTGCACCGCCGCCGACCGGAAGAGCATCCGTTTCCTTCTCCAGCTGGCGTGCGGTGCCCGAGGTGCTCACCAGACTATGCCATCCTGAGATCGCACCGCAGGCGATGGTCACGAACAGAACCGGCCACAGCGGGCCAAGGCCCGGAACCGTGAACTGGGTGAACGCAGGGAAGTCGCCCATTCCGGGGTGCCAGACCAGGATCCCCAGGACACCGGCCAGCATACCCAGAGCCACGATCCAGAACGACACGTAGTTGATCGGCTGCGCCCACTCCCAGATCGGGAGCACAGCACCAAGGTAGCAGATGACCATCACGACAAGGCTCCAGAGGAACTTGGCCCAGGTTACCTGGCCGAAGACGATAGTCTTGTCGCTGCCGTTGATTGCCTTGAAGATGTTAGCCATGAACGGCTGCGCTCCAAGCCAGATGCCGAACAGGGAGATCACGACAGCCGCGATGGTCGTCCAGATAATATCCCAATGCAGCTTGT
>JALWAP010000058.1 GCA_027016315.1 Anaerolineae bacterium
AGGTCATGAAAGACGCCGAATCAAGGATGAAAAAGGCCGTGGAAATCTACCAGTACGAGCTACAGGGCATCAGGACAGGCCGGGCTTCCCCGCTGCTCGTCGAAAGGCTGGAAGTGGATTACTATGGAACCATGACCCCGCTCAATCAGATCGCGGCGATCACGGTGCCTGAACCCCACCTGATTTCCATCAAGCCGTGGGACGTGAGCGCCATCAAAGCGATCGAAAAAGCGATCCTGAAATCCGGGCTCGGGCTCACGCCGAACAACGACGGCAAGATCATTCGACTGGTGGTACCTCCTCTGACGGAAGAGCGGAGGCGCGAGCTGGTAAAGCTCGTGCATTCGAAAACGGAAGAGGCGAAAGTCGCCATCAGAAACGTCCGTCGGGATGCAATAGAAGACCTGAGGAAGATGGAGAAGAATGGGGACATCACGGAGGACGACCTCAAGGACGGCAAAGAAGAAGTCCAAAAACTGACCGACAAATACATCGAAGAGATCGAGAAACTCGAAAAGCAGAAAGAAGACGAGATAATGGAAGTCTGAGGGGTAACGAGTCGGGATGGAGGTAAGATTGAACAACCTGCCGCGCCATATCGGGATAATCATGGACGGAAACGGCCGATGGGCAAAGAAAAGAGGTCTTCCGCGCCTCTTTGGGCATCGGGCTGGGGCTGAGAACATCCACAACGTGGTGGAAGCATGCGCCGATTTCGGGATAGAAGTGCTCACGGTCTATGCTTTCTCCACGGAAAACTGGGGAAGACCGAAAGAAGAGGTCGATGGACTCATGCAGCTCCTTCAGGAAACAATCGACAAAGAAGTTCCGGAAATGCATAAGAAGGGCGTCAAGCTGATACACAGCGGCGACCCATCCCGACTCTCCCCCGAGCTACAGAAAGCCATCGAAAAATCCGTCGAGCTGACCAAAGACAACGATCGGATCATCCTGAACGTGGCTTTGAACTACGGCGGCAGAGCCGAGATTGTGAAGGCGGTCAGGGAAATCGTCCAGGAAGGAATCAAGCCGGAAGAGATCACCGAAGAGCTGATCTCGGCACATCTTTACACGGCGGGCCTGCCGGATCCAGACCTGATCATCCGAACGGCAGGGGAAATGCGCCTTTCCAACTTCTTGATCTGGCAGGCTGCTTACGCCGAGTACTACTCCACACCTGCCCTTTGGCCCGACTTCGACAGGAAAGAGCTGGAAAAGGCTCTCGAAGCATACGCTGGACGAGAGCGCAAATTCGGCAAGCTCCCCTCTATCGATTGAGATGAATTCCAGCCCGGGCGCAACAAGGTGAACGACATGCTCCAGAGGATAATCAGCGCAGCCGTACTGATTCCGATCGTGTTCGTGCTGTTCTACCTCGGCGGATACTGGTTTCTCGGGCTTACGCTGATTGCGGCAGGGCTTGCCGGATACGAATACTACACCATGCTGAGGAAAGGCGGGTATTCCCCTTCCCCGATCGTCGGGATTGGGTGGACTTTGTTGATCGTACTGACAGCGTGGCCATCCTTCCCGGTTTCTTACCAGGCGGTGATCGCCCTCGGCTTGATCGTTACGCTTTCATGGGCTCTCTGGAGATGGCCCAAACCCGCCGAAGACTGGGGGCTGACCACGGCGGCTGCGATCTACCTGGGCACACTGGCTGGAGCGTTCGTCGCATTGCGGGAACTCCCACACGGCTTCGAATGGGTGCTGATCGCCGTAATCACCACGTGGGTATCGGATTCCGGCGCTTATTTCGTCGGCATCTCGATGGGAAAGCACAAGCTCTGGCCCAGGCTCAGCCCCAAGAAGAGCTGGGAAGGCGTGATCGGGGGGCTCGTCTTCGGAACCGCCGCCACCATTGTCCTTGGGTACTGGTTCTTCCCCAGAGTGCACTTGCTCAGATGGGCGGCGCTCGGCTTGCTGCTCAGCGCGGCAGCTCCTTTCGGCGACCTCTCGGTTTCCATGGTCAAACGGCAGGTCGGGGTCAAGGATACCGGGCGCTTGATCCCCGGGCATGGTGGCATGTTGGATCGGCTCGATAGCCTGCTTTTCCTCGTGCCGCTCACCTACTACTGGGCGCTGTGGCTCGGCCCGAAGTGAAACGTGGGAATCAAACGAATAAGCGAATCAGCGAATCGGCGAATCGGAGCCAGCAGGCCGAACTGTGCGCCATTAGACTACCCGACTTGCTCGGCCACCGCACTATTTGACTACCTGACTACGCGACTATTCGACTACCTCACTTCCCAATGCTTTGGCTCAGCACCATGAGCATGATTCCGATGAAATTGTACGTGGCGTGGGTAAGGATGGAAACGGACACGCTCGTGTATTTTCTCAAGTACCCCAAGATCAGCCCGATGACGAAAACGACCACGATCCCCAGTGAAAAGGAGTACTGGGTATGCAACACCGCGAAAAGCAACGCCGCAGTGACTATCCCCATTCGCTCTTGAACCGCCCCTCTGAAGATCAGCTCCTCCCCTACCCCGGCAGAAAGCCCCACGACCAGCGCCCCCCAGGGAGACATCAAGTTTCCCAAAAGCGTCTGGTTGATCTTTCCAATCTCCCCAAGCCCGCCGGATTTGGACAAAACGGCCGCAAGTCCGTAGAGCAGGTTCATGCTGTACATCGCACCCAGAGCGACCAGCGCAGCAAGCCAATGCCATTTCTTTATGCCGTATAGCCCGAGTCTTGCAAGAGACTCCGACGTGCTCCGCCGGATCAACCACCCCACGCCGACGAAGGCAACCACCGTCTCCACCACGCCTTGCAACACGATCTGCAACAGGCTGACCGGCGGCACCGTCTCCAGCAAGTTGGAGACGTTCCTCAGCATCAGCCACTGGGCAACGCCAACCACAAGGAGCCACCACGCAATCTCGAGGGAAACGGCGTGGACTACGGAGCTTTCAGGGTGAAACCCAAGGCCCTTGAGGGCAAAAAGCCTCCTTGCTCTTTTCGGCATCAACAGAAGCGCTATCATCCCTCCAATCAGCAACACCCACCCACCGACGACCAAGTCGAGATCGCCAATTTTCGGCTCCAGTTCCGGCGGTAAAGGGACGGTACCGGAGAGGCTCATCGCCAATCCAGCCAGCACCACAAAACCATCCACGACCCAGAGCACGAGAAATGTCGCCGACCTCCACCCTGAGTGGCTTTCGCCCAGGTTCGCCATTAACAAGAGCAACAACACGGGTAGGAAAACCAGTAATATCGCCACGAACCCTCCTTGCATTTCGTTACCTATCTACATAGAGACTATCAAACCAACCTCCCGCAAAAATCCTTGTCCGACAAACTGTCATGCCAACGAGGAAAGCCACTCGATCAACTCCTCGAAATAAGGATCGGAATCCCCAGAGCTCTGCCACCTCGAACAAGAAACTCTGCAATCAGATGTACATGAACGACTCTACGTCAGAACGCGCTGTGCCGTCGAGGTAAGACACGGCTCCCACTCTATTGTACCCCGGGGAGAATGCAGGGTCAAAGGCACGGAGCAAGTGCGCCAGCACAGGCGACTTCTTCATCCCCCACGCCGAGATCGGGCAACAATTCAAACAGTCGAAACTTTCAAAAGCCAAAACTTGCGCTTTTGGCGAAAATATGGTAGAATGATAGCGGTTTTGTATCAATATCACGCACTACGCGTGTCATTTCTCTGAAGCGTTCGCTTGAGGCGATTCAGGATGGAAGCTATTTTTATGCTCTTTCACGGATAGGCAGAGTACCATGATAGACCCTCGTTCATTTCGCCATAAATTCTGCAAACCCCGCCTGTGCAAGACGCGCGGCCCTTAGTGCCCCTCACACCCCCCAATGCCATCCTCGGCAACTCGTTTTCATCAAATCCGACTAAAATCAACGAAAGGAAAAGACAATGTTAGACAAATTCATGAGCCGGAAAGGACTGTACACTGCGTTCTGGATAATCGCTATCTTCATGGTCAGCGCTCTGATCTTTTTCACCGCTCGTCTACAGCGGGAAGTACCGCCTATCCCACAGCAAGTAGTTTCCGAATCGGGCGACGTTCTCTACACTCACGACGACGTCGTGCAAGGTAAAGGATTCTTCCAGGAATTCGACCTCATGGACTGGGGCACCATGCTCGGCATGGGAGCGTACATAGGGCCGGACTTCACCACGAACTTCCTGCACAACAGGGTCGAGTACCTCT
>JALWAP010000059.1 GCA_027016315.1 Anaerolineae bacterium
CGTCAGATCAGGCTTGATCCCCTCGTCCGAGTCCACGATTCCCTTCACTTTCCTGCCCTGCACCCGTTTCGTCACTTCCACCGGCACGATCTCGTCCTTGAACTTCCCGGCCGCCTGCGCCGCCGCAGCCCGCCGATGGGACTCCACGGCGTAGCGATCCATCTGCTCCCTGGTGATGCCGTACTTTTCCACCAGGTTCTCCGCAGTCAGTCCCATGATGAGCCCGGCCACCGGATCGGTGAGGGCGTCCCAGAGGCCGTCGGATAACTCCGAATGGCGCAGGCGCAATCCCCAGCGGGCTTTCTTCAGCGTGTACGGCACGTTGCTCATGCTCTCGGTGCCACCCACAAGGAATATCTCGCCGTCGCCAGCCTGGATTGCCTGGTACGCCGAAGTTATCACCTGGATGCCGCTGGCGCAGTTCCGTTGGATAGTGTACCCCGGCACATGGAACGGTATGCCCGCTTTCAGGGCAGCGACCCTGGCGATGTTCGCCGCATCGTAAGGCTGCGCCACGCATCCCAGGATCACGTCGTCCAGGATGGCCGGGTCGATGCCGGTGCGGTCGAGGACGGCACGAAACACGTGCGCCGCCAGGTCTTCGGGCTTGATGCTGCTCAGAGAACCGCCAAACGTGCCGACCGGTGTCCTGAGCGGGCTGACTATCACCACGTCTCGCATTGGAATCCCTCCTCACGGAGAAAAACTTCAGTTGGATAGCTCATCGCAGGGGCATTTAGAGATCGTTCAGGCGTGCACAGTTTTGGCTGTGGAGCGGGAGAAAGTGTGCTCTCTCTGGCAGCGTTGGAGATACGGACATGCTTGTTGGGTGAACGCGCACCTGCGGTGGCGCGTTCAAGCGCCAACAGACGGAAATTCTTTTCCATGGCTCGCCTGTGAGCGGTTACCGCCACTGTAAACCTCCGGTCATCTGCCGACCTTTGGTCTCATTATACAGAAATGGATACAGAAGTCAAATTTTTGGGAAGTGCTGATTCATCTGGGATCAATCAGCGGAGTCTTTTCGATGCCACGAAGAATTCCTTGATGAAGCTCTTGGCTGTCTCGAGAGCCTTGTTCTCTTCGCCTGGCCTGGTGTTGACGGTGACGTCGAAGAGGGTGGTTGGGGAACCGGTGCGATCTTCGTTGGGCCAGATGAAGAAATAGAGTACGATCTGTTCATGCCCGGCTTTGGTTGCCTGGACTTTCAGCGCCCAGAGGTCACCGGAGCGAAGCTTCACGTCTTCGGACCCGACCCGCACGCCCCAATTGGCGGCTTTGTAGCAGATGTCGGGTGGGTGGAAGCTGCGTGCTTTGTGAGACCCGATCATCACGAGCCAGAGGCACGTGTCGTTGTTGCAATACCGTCGCTGTACGAACTCGTCCGGCTCCAGCAGCAGGAACACTTCCTTGTTCGTCTGTGGTACGTTCTTTCCGACCCAGTTTCCGACTTTCAAAGGGATGGCCGAGAGCTTTCCGCTGGTGAAATCGTAAGGTGTGCTGACTATCCTGGCTTTGTCGGTGCCGCGCCAGTTGTCGATGTCCACCAGGAAATGGTAGCCTTTTTCGGTCCAGCTTCGGCGTTCCTGGTAGTTCCTGTAGGCGATGGCTCCTGCCGCCACCAGCGCGGCAAGGATTATCACCACTATGGATAGATATCGTCTCGAAACTTGTTGCATCCCAATGCTCCGGCGATCACGAACAGCAAGATCAGCGCAGACACGAAGAAAACAATGCCTGAGTAGTCGTGGTAGTACTCGAACCCTCTATCAGCCCCCCAGATGTTAGCCACGAAAAGAAGGCTCGCCACCCGGAGGATGTTCCCCGCGATGGCCGCAGGGAACGCCGAGAGGAGAACGATCAGCTTCTTCCATAGACTTCCTTCGACGATGTAGACAAATAGCACGGAAAGGGTTAGCATTGCCACGATCGAGCGCAGCCCGCTGCACTGTGCTCCCACCACCAGATGGGCTTTGGGCAGGGAAACCTGCGCCCCGCTGACGGTGGCGTCTATCCCGATCAGACGTGCGAGGTGGGTTGCGTAAATGCCCGTTAGCTTTTGGAGAGGGTAGCTGGCTCTTTCCACGAACGGGAATGGGATCATCAAAAGCAGAAAGACCACGGGGAACCACAGCTTCTTCAATGCTTCCAGTCCCCACAGGAATGCAATCAGCCCGGCCAGGAAGAGCACGAACCCGATCGCTCCGATGTAGTATGCGCTTTGCAAGAGCGACCAGAGGTAAAGGAGCAGTCCTGCCGCCACAAGCGCCGCCCCAACGTTTGATGGATTTCCGCGTGCTTTCTTGCCGTACAGCCAGAAGAAGTACGCAGAAATGACCACCACCAGTGGCCCGTGGCTGTAGTAATCGTTGGTGAGCCATTGGTGGATGAGCCATCGAACCACAGGGAAGAAGAGCAACAGCGTCAAGAGCGCCGTTGCCCCAGGAAGCAAAAACCTGGAAAGGGGAGCCCGGGGAGCGATGCCTTCCGCTCGATCTCCCCGGTCTGCTTTCTGCGACATTGCTTATCTGTTCCTGTGGTCTCTTCGCGGTGGGCGGCTGTCACGCCTGGGTGGCCTGCGGCCGCCGGAGGATTTTCTGCGTTTCGATGCTTGATCCTTTGCCCGCGCTTCTTCCGGTGTCCATCCTTCCAGCACTGCCTGGCGAGACAGCTTGATCTTCCCGGTCTCCTTGTCGACGTCGATGACCATCACCATGACCTCGTCACCAACCTTGACCACGTCTTCCACCCGCGGCACACGGTAATCGGCGAGCTGGGAGATGTGAACCATGCCGTCCACGCCCGGGAGGATCTCCACGAAAGCGCCGAAGTCGGTGGTTCTGACCACCTTGCCGGTGTATATCTTCCCGACCTCGACATCCTCGGTTAGCTTTTCGATCTCGCCGATGGCCTTGTCAGCCTCGTCGCCGTTGGGCGAGGAGATGAAGACCGAGCCGTCTTCCTGGATGTCGATCTTCACGTGGTACTGATCTTGCAATCCCCTGATGGTCTTCCCACCTGGGCCGATCAGCTTGCCGATCTTGTCCGGCGAGATATGTATGGTGATGATGCGGGGTGCGTACGGCGAAAGGTGTTCCCTCGGCTCCGCGATGGTGTTCTTCATGTGGTCGAGGATGAACATGCGGGCTTCCCGAGCCTGCTGCAAAGCTTCGCCGAGGATGTCGTAGTTCAGCCCGGAGACCTTGATGTCCATCTGCAGAGCGGTGACCCCTTCCCTGGTTCCGGCCACTTTGAAGTCCATGTCACCCAGGTGGTCCTCCATTCCCTGGATGTCGGTTAGAACCCGGTACTTGCCAGTGTCCGGGTCGGTGATCAGGCCCATGGCGATGCCGCCGACGGGGGCTTTGATGGGCACGCCTGCGTCCATGAGCGAGAGCGTGCTGCCGCAGACGCTCGCCATGGAGGTCGAGCCGTTGGATGAAAGCACTTCCGATACGACCCTGATGGTGTACGGGAATTCGTCTTCCGGCGGGATGACTGGCAAAAGTGCCCGCTCCGCCAGCGCTCCGTGCCCGATCTCCCGCCGCTTCGGCCCACGCATCGGATACACCTCGCCTGTGGAGTAAGGCGGGAAGTTGTAGTGATGGATGTACCGCTTGGTTTCCTCTTCGGCGGTCAGGCTGTCCATGGTCTGAGCTTCCCCTGGAGCGCCCAATGTGGCTATGGAGAGAACCTGGGTTTCGCCCCTGGTGAACAGCCCGGACCCGTGAGTCCTCGGGAGCAGGCCGACGGCGCTGCTCAGCGGACGAATGTCCTTGACGCCTCGCCCGTCGGGACGGATTCCAGTCTCCAGGATCCTCCGGCGTGTGACTTCTTTGAGCACGTCGTGGAATGCCTCGGAGATGTCTTTCGGGTCGAATTTTTCGGCAAGAGATTCTTGAACTTCTTGCTGGAGACTATCGATTGCGTCGTTGAACTCCTGCTTGCGCAGTTTCTTTTCCAGAATTTCCTCGATCCTGGACTCTGCGAGCTCTCGGACGGCTTTTTCGGCCTCCTCGTCGGGGAGGGCGGGTTCGAATTCCTGCTTGGGCTTCCCGAGCTTTTCCCGCATTTCTTCCTGGATGGCGATTACCGGCTGCATTGCCTCATGCCCGCGGCGCATCGCCTCCAGCATGATTTCCTCTGGGACCTCGTTGGCGCCTGCTTCCACCATGAGGATGGCATCTTTCGTCCCAGCCAGCCGGAGGTCCATCTTGCTTCGCTCCATTTCGGAGCTGGTGGGGTTGAACACGAACTCGCCGTCGATGTACCCGACTCGGATCGCCCCAACAGGGCCGCCGAAAGGCACGTCCGAGATGGTGAGTGCGGCTGATGCTCCGATGATCGCCGGGATGTCCAGGTGGTTTTCCTCGTCGGAAGAAAGCGCCGTGAGCACGATCTGGACATCGTTCCTGTAGCCTTTGGGGAACAAGGGCCTGATCGGCCTATCCACCAGGCGGCAGAGCAAGATAGCCGATTCGCTCGGTCGACCTTCTCTTCGGAAGAAGCTGCCCGGAATCCGACCGGCGGCGTAGAGCCTTTCTTCGTAGTCGACCGTCAGCGGGAAGAAGTCTATCCCCTCCCTTGGCGCTTTGGATGCCGTCGCGGTAGCCAGTATCACTGTGTCCCCAACCCGGACTGTGACCGAGCCTCCAGCCTGCAACGCCAGCGTCCCTGTCTCGATGGTAAATGTCTTACCGGCTACATCTACCTCAAATTGGTACTTCTGCATTTCCATTACCTCTCGAAATTGGTATCGAGGGACGCGGCATGCCGGGGCTGCACCGCTCCCGGCTTCCGGGTTTGCAAGAGGTCAAGGGACTGGAGGATACCGCTTACCGCCGTAGGCGCCATCCTCCAATTCCTTACCTCTTGCCTGAAACCCGTCGCCACGCCCCTTATAAACGAACGAGTAGGACTGTAACTTCCGCCCTACCCGTGCCTCGCCTCTTATTTCCTTAATCCAAGGCGTTTGATTAGCTCGTAGTAACGCTTGGGGTCTTTGCGGCTCAGGTACGCCAGGTGCCTTCGCCTTCGACCCACCAGCTTGAGTAGCCCTCTTCGTGAGGACTCATCATGTTTGTGCTTTTGCAGATGCTCTACGAGCGTGTTGATTCGCTTCGTCAGCAAAGCTACCTGCACCTCCGGCGACCCGGTATCATGTTCATGCAGGTGGTATTCCTGGATGATCGCTTCTTTCTCTTCTTTGGTCAACGACACGGGTTCCTCCTGAATCTTGTTTTATCAGCCAGCACCGCGCTGGAATACCAAGGCGCCAGCACCAGCCAGCAAAACATTATACCAGTGGGAAACAAGCGACGGCAAATCTCGTCGTGCATGTTCAAATGTCGTATTTGTCGTGTAGGGTGTTAGGGCAAATTTCTTTCAGACCGACAAACAGCATATTTGGATGGAGCGGCTTCCTTGGTTGCAAACGAGGTGGGCCACGGTTTTACTTTCACATGAGTCTCGCACCTGGGATCAACACCCCCTACCCCGTTGCGCCAACCAACGGCCTTTTGGCACGATAGAGGTGGTTTTCTTGAGGAGGCAGCCGACACAGTTGGCAGGGGCGACCCGGAGGTCGCCCCTCATTTGATCGCTGTTACATTCCCTTGCGCTTCTTGATTTCTTCCGTCAGCGCCGGGACCACCTTGAATAGATCGTCCACGATGCCGTAATTTGCCACCTGGAAGATGGGCGCTTCCGGGTCTTTGTTGATGGCGACGATCACTTTGGAGTTCCTCATCCCGGCCAGATGCTGAATTGCGCCGGAGATGCCGCAGGCGATGTAGAGATCAGGCCGCACGACCTTGCCGGTCTGCCCAACCTGGTGGTCGTACGAAATCCACCCGGCATCCACGGCGGCGCGGGAAGCGCCCACGGCCGCCCCCAGGACCTTCGCCAGCTCGCGGATCGGCTCGAAGCCCTCCGGGCCTTTGACGCCGCGCCCGCCAGACACGATGATGTTGGCGTCTGTCAGGCTGACCTCGCCTTTTGCCTTTTCCTCGAACCCTACCACCTTTTCCTTTATCTCGTCCTCGCTCAGCACCGGAGCCACGTTCACCACCTCGCCGGTGCGGCTTTCGTCCTGGTCGGGTTTGGGGAAGCTGCGGCCCCGCACGGAGACCACTTTCACATCGGAGTTGAACTCGATGTCCGCCAGGATGTTGCCGGTGAAGGTCGGGCGGGTGACGACGAGTTTGTCGCCGTCCAGCTTCATGTCCGTGGCATCCGGAGCGATCCCGGATCCCAAGTCGGCCGCCACCGCAGCGGTGATGTCCCGGCCGCGGCTCGTGGCGATCGCCATGAACAGTTCCACGCCCTCGTCCTTGATGATTTTTTCCACGACCGCGGCGTAGGGCTCCATCCGGAACGTCTCCAGCGTAGCATCCTCGCCGACGAAAACTTTGTCCGCGCCGTAGCTGATGGCCTCTTTTGCCACGTCGCCAGCGCCTTTGCCCAACACTATCGCAAGAACCGGCTTGCTCAGCGCATCCCCAAGCTCACGGGCCTTGCCGACCGCCTCCCAGCAGGAAGGATACGCTTTGCCGTCCGTCTGTTCGATCCATACTGCAATGCTCATTTCATCCCTCCTCAGATCACCTTCTCAGCTATCAAGCGGTCAACCAGCGTCTTGACTTTCTCTTCCACCGTCTCGCCCTCGATGATTTCGCATTTGACCTCACGGGCGGGCGGCTTGCGCAGGTTCGTCCATTTGACCGCAGCGCCGGCCTCGCCGACCTCCGACGGATCAACCCCTAAATCGCCAGCGCCCCAGACCGGAATCTTGGCCCTGGTGGCCTTGCGGATGCCCATGAAGGTCGGGTAGCGGGGTTCGTTGATCTCCTTCACCACCGAGATCACCGCGGGCAAGGGCACGGTGACGATCTCGCGTCCGTCCTCCAGCAGCCGCTCCACGGTGATGGAGCCATCGCCAATCTCCCGAATCTTCGCCACGTAAGTGACCACCGGCAGGCCCAGCGTCCTGCCCAGCGCCACCGGCACCACCTGGGAATCGCCGTCCACGGCAGCTTTGCCGGTGATGATGAGGTCGAACTCGCCCAGCTTCTTCGCCGCCGCTGCGATGAGTTTCGCCGTGCCCAGCGTGTCGCTGTTGGCGAAGGCGTCGTCGCTGAGCATGACCGCAGCGTCGGCGCCCATGGCGATGGCCCGCTTGACCGCTTCCCTGGCGTCGGCAGGCCCGAAAGAAATCGCCGTGACCTTGCCGCCTTTGCTCTCCTTGATCCTCAAAGCCTCTTCCACAGCATACTCGTCCCACGGGTTGAGTATCTGCGTCGCCTTGATGTTCCCCGACACCACCTCCGAAGGCTGTATCTTCGGAAGCTCCGCGGTATCAGGAACCTGCTTCACAGGTACCAAGATGTTCATAGAACTCCCTCCTTGAATGTTTTGTCCCAGTTGCATCGGGTAGCCGAAGGTACTGCCTTCGGCTACCCGGAGCTCGTTATTCCTCTGACTGCCAGTAATCTGGATCGTAAGCTGGAAGTTCCCGCCTGATCGGCTTGTCCTTCCTGTAGCCCAGCGCGTACTGAGCCTGAAGGATTTCGTGAATCTGAGTGGTGCCCTCGTAGATGACCGCACCTTTGGTGTTCCGCATGAACCGCTCCACGTCGTATTCGTCGGAGTAGCCGTAGGCGCCGTGAATCTGCACAGCATCCACGGCGGCCTGGAACGCCGCTTCCGTGGCAAAGAGCTTTGCCATGGAGGTTTCCCGGGTGTTCCGGATGCCCATGTTCTTCATCCACCCAACCCGGTAGTAGAGCAGCCGGGCGATGTCCAGGTTCACGGCCATCTTGGCGATCATCTGCTGCACGAGCTGGAACTGCCCGATTTTCTGTCCAAACGCCACGCGGGTGTTGGCATACGCCACCGACGCTTCCAGGGCTGCCCTGATGCTCCCGGCCGCGCCTGCGGCGACGGTGTACCGGGCGTTGTCCAGCGCCGTCATGGCGATCTTGAAGCCTTCGCCTTCCTCGCCGAGGCGGTTTTCCACCGGAACTGGCGTGTCGTCGAAGGAAATCCAGCCGGTGTTGCTGGCGTGCACGCCCAGCTTGCCGTGGATGGTGCCGGTGGTTACGCCGGGGAAGCCCCGCTCGACGATGAACGCTGTGATGCCCCGATGCCGTTTCTCCGGGTCGGTCTTGGCGAAGACCAGGAAGTGGTCGGCCACGTCCGCCAGGGTGATCCACATCTTCTCGCCGTTGAGGATGTAGACGTCCCCCTCACGGCGGGCCCTGGAGCTCATCCCGGCCACGTCGGAGCCCGCGCCCGGCTCGGTGAGGCCGTAGCACGCGATTTTTTCGCCTTTGGCCTGGGGGACGAGGTACTTCTGCTTCTGTTCCTCGGTGCCCCACTGCAGGAGCGCCAGGCTGTTCAGCGCCACGTGCACGGCGATGGTCTCCCGGACGGACGCGTCGGCCCACTCCAGTTCCTCGGAGACGATGCCCAGGGAGATGTAGTCCATTCCGGCACCGCCGTAGCGGACAGGAATACAAATGCCCAAGATGCCGAGTTCGGCCATCTTGGGCAGTAGTTCCATGGGATACTCCTGGCGTCGGTCGTAGTCCTTGATGATGGGGCGAATTTCTTTTTCGGCAAACTCGTGCACCATCTGGCGCACCATTTCGTGCTCTTCCGATAGGCGGAAATCCATCTCTGTTGACCTCCCTTGCTCCTTTGCCGAGAAATTTTTTGGGAAACAGACCGGCACGAAACAATTTTTTGTACTGGTCGCAGATATTATACCAACAGTGCAGAGGAACGCAAGATGCAAGCATGAAATTTTTGCAATCGACGGTAGCGGGGTTTAAAAATCCCTCAAAGGATTCCTTCGTACACTTCCTCCAGCTTCGGGACGATGACGCTCCAATCGAAATGCCTTGCGACGAAATCCTGGGCAGATTTCCCCAGCCTTTCCCGGAGAGAGTCATCTTTCAACAGCTCGATCACCGCCTGGGCGAAGGCGCGCGGATCGTCCGCCAGCAGGAGTTCCTCTCCGTGGGTGACTCCCAGCCCTTCCGCACCCACTTCGGTCGAAACGATAGCCTTGCCCATCGCCATGGCTTGCAGGATTTTCAACCGGGTGCCGCTGCCCATCCTCAGTGGCACGACGAACACATCCGCCAAGGCCACGAACGGGCGCACGTCTGGCACGAATCCGGTGAGTTCAATGCGGGGCATTTCGGCGAGTTCGGCCAGCTTTGGGTGCGGCTTCTGCCCGACGATGAGCAGCCTTGCATTGGGGAATTCCCGCCTCACGTGGGGCCAGATTTCGGACGTGAACCACAGCATCGCGTCCACGTTGGGGCGGTAGTCCATTTTGCCAGTGAAGACGAGCGTGGGGGCAGAGGGTTTCGTGCCGGAGCGGAATTCTCTGTAATGCGATACGTCCACCCCGTTTGGTATGACGGCGACTTTCATCCCTGGGAGGAGGGATTCGATGGCTTCCGCATCCTTTCGCGAGACCGCTATCACTTTCCACGCGAGCGAGCACGCAGCCCTTTCGTATCGTTTCAGTTTCTTCCACTGGATCAGGGAGTAGATGGCCCCCGGAAGCCGTAGGAGATGCCGGGCGTCGGTGAGGAAGGCGCTGCGCTGGAGCATGTACTCGGCGTTGTGGTCGTCGAAGATGAGACGTACCTTTACGCTACGGCGCTGTAACTCCTCTATTGCCGCAATTCCATAGGGCACCATTTCGATTCCCTCGACATGCACGGCGGCGTAATCCGTTTCCCTTGCGGCGGAGACAATCGTCTCGAGCATGCTTTGGTCGAACAGCCTAAGCGCCATGTCCGGCTTTGGCGAAAAGAAAGTGGAAATGAGCCTTTCCGCCATGCCCCTCGTGGGGAAGGGGCGTACGATCAGGTGCCTGACCATGCTGCGGATGGGCGAATCCGGCGGCGCCGGGTCGTCGCTGAAGCACGCCAGATCCACCTCGAACCGATCCGCCAGCCATCTCAGCAGGTGGTAGTTGCGGATGTCTGCCCCTTGCGAGGGCGGGTAAGGGAGGTGAGGGTGCAGCACCAACAGCTTTTTTCTCATGCGCTGGCCGTCACTCCCCGAAGACTTCGCTTTCTTTGAAGGCAATGACGCGGAACCGCTTTATGGTGACGCCCGGATGCCGATAGGCGTCGGGCGGAAGTCCAGCTTTCAGGGATAGGTGTGCCATGAATTCCTCTTTTCGCGGTAGCTGTTCCCACACCTGCGGAAGGAGGAGCCCCCGGTAGTAGCCGTATTCGAGGATCAGCCCATCGACGCCGGGCTGGATCTGGTCTAACAGATCCTCCACGTCCCGGTAGATCAGCGGCTCAGGCTTGGTGAGCACGGAAACTTCGATTTCCACTTCGTTCAGCTCCGGGAGCGTCAACGGCGGAAACCTTGGATCACTGAAAGCGGCTTTGATGGCGTTGTCTCGTACGTCTTCGGCCAACGGCCTGTATGCCTCCACCGAGCCGATGCATCCCCGCAGGTTACCGTGTATCTCCAGCGTCACGAAGCTGGCGCCCGGTTCTCTCAAGCGCGGCGGAAGGCTGTTGAGGTCTACCTGGAAAAGCCTGCCGCTCGTAAGTTTTTCTTCGATGGCCGCTCTTGCGATCCTGAGAAGGATTTTCTTCTCCTCGATGGTGAAATCCTGCATTTTCTCGACCATGCTCATCCCTCCGTGTAGACCACAGAGCCGTATCCGACCACGCGGCTTCGGTCCCCAGCCGTATCACCTGAATTCCTGTAGTCGAGCAGGTGTGGCTTCCAACCTTTTTCCCTGGCGACGATCATCAGGGAGAGGATCGGGATCAGGCCGCACGCTTCACCTCTGGCCGCTGCAACGAAATCGAAGTTCAGTACGCTTTCCAGGAAGCTGGTGTCCCTCGAGCGCGCGTCGCCATACGGATGATAGTGGCTCAGGTCGGAGCTCACCAGGATCACGTCGTCTTCGCCCAGCACTTTCATCAGCCCCACGGCGATGTCGGTTGGATTGGCCTCGCCGACCAGGAGCGGCACCACTTTGAAATCTCCCGGCATGGTGAGCTGCAGAAACGGGAGCTGGACTTCCAACGAATGCTCCGGTTCGTGCGCTTGCGGCGCGGGGATGAACGGCGCTCCCAACGACAGAAGCTCGTCGCACTTTTCCACGTCCACCTTCACTTCACCCAGCGGCGTGAGCAGGCGGTAATACGTTCCAACAGCAACGCCAGGCACGTAGACATAATGAGCCGGGCCAATCAGGAAGATCGTGCGTTCCACGGGAGATAGCGTTTGAAATTGTCGGTAGGTGTAGGCCGCAATCGGCCCGGAGTAGATGTAGCCCGCGTGCGGTGCGATGGCTCCGCGCACTTTCCCCAGATTCAGGAGCGGCGCCGCCTCCAGGTATCTTTCTATCATCTCTTTGAGCATGTCCGGATCGGCGGGGTAGAAAGCACCGGCCACCGCCGGATTCCTCATTCGCATGTATCCATTCATCGTTCCCACCTCCAGCTATACCGGCCTTCATCCGTTTTGGACCTAGCCCTGTTCATTCCCATACTCCGGCCAGCCTGTGCCCGCAGACCGGGCATACCCCTGGCTCTCTCCATAGCACCTGGGTGTGGTACCCGAACCTCTTTATCACCGGAGCGCCACAATGGGGGCAGTAGGTTGCCTCGTGCTCTGGAGAAAGGATGTTGCCCACGTACACGTAGTGCAAGCCGGCCTCCTTGCCGATTTCGTATGCCCGGAGGAGCGTCTCCGGCGGCGTGGGAGGCCTGTCGGTCATCAGGTACGTTGGGTAGAAAGCCGACACGTGCCATGGCAGGTCTGGGCTTATGCCCACCAGGAACTGGGCTATGTCCCGCATTTCCTCCGGGGAGTCGTTCAGCCCTGGGATGAAAAGCGTGGTCACCTCGACCCAGATGCGTGTTTTCTTGACCATGTACTCGATGTTTCGGAGCACGGGCTTCAGCCTTGCGCCGGAAATTTCCCGGTAGAACCTGTCGCTGAACGATTTCAGATCGATGTTCGCGGCGTCGAGGTAAGGTTCGATCATGTCTATCGCCTGTTCTGTCTCGAAGCCGCTGGAGACGAAGATGTTTCTGATTCCGTACTGGTGCGCCAGTTTTGCGGTGTCGTAGGCGTATTCGAAGAAGACCACCGGCTCGTTATAGGTGTAGGCAATCATCGGGATACTGCGCCGCCTGCAGTAGTCCACGATTTTCTCCGGAGGCCAGTCCTCCCCGATGTAGTCCCTTTGATCGTCGAAGTCCCTCACCTGGGAGATTTCCCAGTTCTGGCAGAATTTGCAGGTGAAATTGCACCCGAAAGTGCCGATGGAGAACACGCCCCCTCCTGGGAGGAAGTGGAAAAGGGGCTTCTTTTCGACAGGGTCCACATGCACCGCGACCGGTCGGCCGTAGACCACCAGCATCAGTTTTCCACCGATATTCCGTTTGACGCCGCAGCGCCCCTTACCACCCGGCGGGATGGCGCAATAATGCTCGCACTCGAGGCACTGTACGTAATCCTTCTTGAGTTTTCTGTACAGGTAAGCTTCTTTCCGCATTGCAGACTCCGACGATCGGACGGTTTGGCCCGAAGATCACCTGCCGATCCCGGCGGGATTTCGTTTGTAGGTGTCGGCCGGCGTTGGGATCATCCAAATCCGCCGCCACCGCCGCCGCCACCTCCACCGCCGCCGCCACCTCCGGACCAGCCGCCGCTGGAAGAAGGCTGGCTGACGAAGGTGGAGCTGGCTTCGTTGAGCATGGAGAAGAAGCTATCGCTCATCTGATCCAGTCCGACGAAAGACCCGTTGGAAAGCTGCTCCAGGCCACCAGGAGCGTTGACGCCGCCGGCGTCGACCGGGGCATTCAACGGGTGTCCGCCTCCGGGAGCCGATTCTTCCATGTTATCGCCATACGGCCTCGGATAGCCGTAGTACCCGTACGGCCTCCACCAGGTGGGAGCAGGAGTTTTCACGGACGCGAATTTCTTCACGAAAGACTTTTCGAGGCCGAAGGCGATGGCGTATGGAAGGTATTTGTCGAACTTGCTCTTTGCTTCCTCCAGGTCGCCGTATTTGTCGATATGTTGCAGGTAGCGTTTGAACGCTTTCCACCTGGCGGCGGATTCGGCGCCTTTCTGGGTCTTGGTCGGCATGTACCCACCAACTATAAGAAGTCCGATCCCGACGATGACTCCTGACACGGGAACGCACGGGAGCCATCCGAACG
>JALWAP010000060.1 GCA_027016315.1 Anaerolineae bacterium
AGCATCCGGTCTTTGAACGTACCAGGCTCGCCTTCGTCGGCGTTCACCACCAGATACCTCGGGTAGACGCCTTTCGGCAGGAAGTTCCACTTCACGCCGGTGGGGAATCCAGCGCCTCCACGCCCACGCAAGCCGGAATCCTTGACCATCTGGGTCACTTCCTCCGGCTTCATCTCGAACGCTTTACGCATCGCCTGGTACCCGCCCCGCTCCTCGTACACTTTCAGAGTGTGGGAAAGGGGAACACCAACGTTCGCCAGGAGCACTTTCGGTTCCATCCCGCCGAACTCCTGCGGGCTTTGCGGGTCCGGAGCGAGGTCGCTGGTGTCCAGGTTCTCGGCCATGAGCATGTCCAGGATCTCGTCCACCCGCTCTTTCGTCAGGCGCTCGAAGTACTTCCCATCGATGCTCATCACCGGCCCGTAGCCGCAGGCGCCGAGGCATCCGGAAGGCTCTTCCAGCGTGACGAGCCCATCGGGGGTGGTTTCGCCAAAGGAAATACCAAGCCTGCTCTGGAGGTGTTTGGCGAGCTCCTCGGCGCCCCGCAGCTTGCAAGGCACCCCGGTGCACATCTGAATCAGGTGCTTGCCGACCGGCTTCCGATGGAACATGGTGTAGAAACTGGCGACCTCGGCTACATACGTCGGCGCAAGCCCCATCACCCCGGCGATCTCGTCTATCGCTTCATCCGGTATCCAGCCGATCTCCTCCTGCGCCACGTAGAGCGCCGGCAGAAGCGCCGAACGGAAGTCGGGGTACATCCCCATGAGTTCTCTTATCTTTTCTTTTGCGGCATCAGAGAGCACTTCAGCCTCCACAATGAATCAATGAATCAGCGATTGAGCGAATCAGCGAAGTGGCTGCGCCCACGGAAGCGCTCCTGCTGATTCGCCGATTCGTTGATCCGTTGGTTTTTATCTGTCCACCTCTCCCAAGACTATGTCGATCGAACCGATTATCGCCACCACGTCGGAGAGCAATTCGCCGCGCCCCATGATGTCCAGAGCCTGAAGGTTCACGAACGACGGTCCGCGCACCCGCAGCCTGTACGGCTTCGGAGAGCCATCGCTGACCACATAGAATCCAAGTTCTCCTTTCGGCGCTGCAATGGTCTGATAGACCTCACCGGGCGGCACCACCACGCCTTCGGTGGCGATCTTGAAATGATGGATGAGCGCTTCCATCTTCCGGTCGATCTCCTCCCGCGGCGGGTAGGCGACCTTGTAGTTGTCGGTCAGAACCGGACCTTCGGGGAGCCGATCCAGCGCCTGCCGGATTATCCTGATGCTTTGTTCCATCTCCCGCATCCTGACCAGGTATCGAGCATAGATGTCGCCTTCCGTCTCGGTCGGGATCTCGAAATCGTAAGTCTCGTATCCGCAGTACGGTCGAACCTTGCGCACGTCGTAAGGGATTCCGGTCGCGCGAAGGATCGGCCCGGTTACCCCCATGGCGATCGCCTCTTCCTGGGAAATCTTGCCGATGCCGACCGTCCTTCCTTTCCAGAGAGGGTTGTCGTCCAGCATGTCCCGGTACTGCTGTAGGCGCTTCGGGAAGATTTCCAGGAACTCCTCCACGTCCCTGACGAACCGGGGCGGCACATCCTTGGAAAGCCCGCCGAACCTGAAATAAGCCGTCGTGAGCCTCGCTCCGCAGACCAGTTCGAAGATGTTCAAGATCATCTCGCGCTCGCGGAAAGCGTACATCAGCAGGGCGTGGATCGTGCCGGAGATGTCCAGCACGTGGGTGCCAAGCCACATCAGGTGGCTTGCAATACGCTGGAGCTCGACGAGGATGACCCGAATGACCCTGGCGCGCTCCGGCACCTCGATCCCCAGTAGCTTCTCCACCGCCAGCACGTAGCCCAGGTTGTTGGACATAGCCGAAAGGTAGTCCATCCGGTCGGTGTAGGGGATGAAATCCTTGTACCGTTTGCTCTCCCCGGTCTTCTCGAAGCCAGAATGCAGGTAGCCGATGTCCGGGTAGAGCGCCACCACGCGCTCGCCGTCCAGTTCGGCGATGACGCGCAGCACGCCGTGGGTGGCTGGGTGCTGCGGGCCCATGTTGATGACCATGTGGCGATTGGTGTCGGCCTTCTTGGGTGGAACGGAGTAAGGCTCGCCAACCTCCACCACCTGCTTGCCCAGGTCACGAAATTCCTCGTCGTCCCAGTTGACCGTGAACGGTATGTGTTCCTGTCCGTAGTCGCCACCGCGCGGGCCGCCGAGCGGGTAATCCTTCCGCAGCGGATGCCCGACCCAGTCGTGCGGCATCAGTATCCGCCGCAGGTCAGGATGTCCCTTGAACTTGATGCCGAACATGTCGTAGGCTTCCCGCTCGTGCCAGTTGGCGGTAGGCCACACATCCACGACGCTATCGACCTCCGGATTGCTATCGTCCGGTATCTCGGCCTTGATGCGGATCCGCTCCAGCGGCTTTTCCATGGAATGGAGCTGATAGACCGTCACGAAGCGCGGTTGCTGGCCGAGTTTCAGCCTATCGATGGCGGTCACGTCCACCAGATAGTTGTACTTTAGCTCATCCCGGAGGAATTTCGCCACAGGGATCAAGTCGGCCGCCTTGATCGACACGACGGACTCACCCGCCCTGTCCGTCTGAAAGCCAACGACCGACTCAGGGAACCGCTCCTTAAGTTTCGTTACAGCTTCGATTGCTTCACTCATCGGCGTCCTTTGCCCTTCCATTGACTATTGGAGATCATTTTGCGACAGCCACAGGGTAATGGCTGGAGAGCTTCTCCTTCTCGATTTTCTCCTGGATCTTCATCAAGCCGTAGAGCAATGCCTCGGGCCTGGGCGGGCATCCGGGCACGTACACGTCCACCGGGATGATTTTGTCCACGCCCTGGAGGATTGCGTAATTGTTGAATGGCCCACCGGCGGAAGCGCAGCTTCCCATGGCGATGACCCACTTGGGCTCCAGCATCTGATCGTAAAGCCGCTTGACCACGGGAGCCATCTTGTTGGATACCCGCCCCGCCACTATCATCAAATCCGCCTGGCGCGGTGAGCCGCGGAACACCTCAGCACCGAAGCGGGAGATGTCGTTTCGGGAAGCGCCCGCCACCATCATCTCGATTGCGCAACATGCGAGGCCGAACAGCAGAGGCCAGACGGAGTACTTTCGAGTCCAGTTTATCGCTTCTTCGACCGTTGTGGTCAAAACGCCTTTGTTGTCAAGGGCACGCTCTATTCCCATTTCAAAGCCCCCTTACGCCAGAGATAAACGTAGCCAACCAGAAGAATCAGCAGGAACACGCCCATTTCCCCGATGCCAAACCACTTGAGCTTTTTCATCACCACCGCCCAGGGGTAGAGGAAAAGCACTTCCACGTCGAAGACGATGAAGAGCACAGCGACGACGTAGTAATGCACTGCGAAGCGCTTCTTCGGGGAAGTCAGGGGGAGCATTCCGGATTCGTAAGGCTGGAGTTTGACGGGATTTGGGTTCTTAGGCCCGAGCAAGGAAGGGAGAACTATCGCAACTACGGCGATTGCGCCGCTCACGAAAAGAAGCATCAATATCGGCAAATAATCTATCGGCATCGACCCTTCATCCTTTGAAAGATGTATGAACTTTTACCCAAAAACTCACCCACAAAAAGCTGAGGTATGCTATCACACCGCTCGAGAGATTGTCAAATTATTCACAATCAAAAATCGGTTCAAAACAGAGCAACAGAGCGCATTCATTTGGATGTTCCCCGACGATGCTTGTCCTTTCTGGATGCTTTCACGCTATGCTTCGCACATTCAATAATTCGCCACACTGTTCTTATTAAAGCCTCCGGATGACCATAGCCAAAAACAGGTATTGCATTTACACGCGTTTTGCTGTATACTAAAAGTGTGACAAGAACAGTGTAACAACGCATCCTTACATGGAACCTCAACGCGCTTTTTCGCGTTTTCCCGCGCCAGTCCGCCTATGGCCCGTGCGCTTTCAACACCAGACCCAAAGAGGTGGTTAAAATGACGATCCCGAAGTTCTCGTACCTCGAGAAGTTCCTGGACGACATAGAAACGCCTATGATCCTTCAAGATAGAGACCACAAGCTGCTGTGGGCAAACAAATCCGCAGTCAAGATTGCAGAGCGTCCACTGAAAGATTTGATTGGGAAGCCATGTTACGAAATGATGTGCGGTATGGAGT
>JALWAP010000061.1 GCA_027016315.1 Anaerolineae bacterium
CGACCCCATGCCGGAGACCTCCTGGAAAGCCCCGGCGATGACGCCCTGGAACTCGACGGTAAAATACGCTGAGACAAGAGGATCCTTACTGCTTCCGTTAGGCATAGCAACCTCCTTATCTTGAACTCTCTATCTGTTTTCCCGTTCGGAGTCGATGCTCCGGAATCACTCGGAGACCTCGCCGCCGCCCTGCCACTGGCTGATGCGGAAGATCACGAACTCGGCAGGCTTGACAGGCGCCAGCCCTACTTCGATGATGAGCATGCCAGCATCCCGAACCTCAGGCGGATTCAACTCCTCGTCGCACTTGACGTAGAACGCCTCGGACGGTGTGTTGCCGAAGAGCGCCCCATCCCGCCAGACCAGCGTCAGGAAAGCGGTGATATCCCGCTTGACCCGCTCCCACAGGTCCACGTCGTTCGGCTCGAACACCACCCACTGGGTGCCCAGCTCGATGGATGCCTCGACGAAGTTGAACAGCCTGCGGACATTGATGTACCGCCACGCCGGATCGCTGGAGAGCGTCCTGGCGCCCCATACCCGCACGCCGCGGCCGGGGAACGCCCGGATGCAGTTGACGCCGATGGGATTCAGGACGTCCTGCTCCCCTTTGGTGATCTGCAGTTCCAGCCCGATGGCTCCCCGGACGACTTCGTTGGCCGGGGCTTTGTGGACGCCGCGCTCGGCATCGCTGCGGGCGTAGATTCCAGCCATGTGCCCGCTCGGCGGGATCATCATCGAGCCTTCACCCAGCGGATTGCTGACGGAGATCCACGGGTAGTAGAGCGCGCCGTACTTGGAATCGTACCCCGCTTTCTCCATCCGCCACGATTTGACGTCCTGCGGCGACAGTCCCGGCAACGGATCGAGGATCGCGAAGCGATACTTCATCTTCTCGCAGTGGGAAAGCATGGCGTTCTGGACTGCCTTGACGTCCTCCTCGCTCAGGTCGCCTTTCTCGTAAGCCGCCATCAGGTCCGGAATGGCTACCATGGTCACCTCGTCCACCGCTTCCAGCCCGCCCAGACCGGTACGCTTGTCCGCACTGCCGATGAAAGTCTTGGCGGTCACGCCCTTGCCTGATTTCTTCTTCGGCTCCGGTTTGGCCGGAGGTTTCTCGGCACCTTCTGCTTTGGTTGGAGTAGGTTTCGGAGATTCGTCTTTGCTTTCCTCTCCGTTCGGCACCCTGACGACGTATGCCGTGCCGCCGCCGTTGTAGAAGTAGCCGTAGACGGCGTGCGCCAGGTACGAGCCCTCCATGAAGTCGCCGAAGGTCTCCCTGAACTGGCTCCAGTTGGTGATGAGGGTAGGCTCGTTCATGGGCCCTTTTTCGGCAAACCCGATGAACGCCGCGACGGAAGTGCCCACCCCTTCGATCGGTTTCGCGCCACGGTCTACCTCTTCCACATAGACCCCTGGCGAGAGGTACTGTGGTGACATCTCTTACCTCCTTCGTTCAGAATTCACTTCAGAGCGCCCCGACTTTTCCGTGGCCCCCGTGCAGGTCGGCGCTCGATTGCCTGCCGGGGCCTGAGACGTGTTTCACCCTATCAGAACTGTGGGTTCCCCGGAGACGATGGTGTTCGGGCCGCCCACGGGCTCGGCGATGATGTCGCCAAGGCGTGCGGCAGGTGCGTTTTCTATCATCACCGTCGCGCTGCCCACGGCGACCATCCCCGACCCATGCGGCGTGCCCGCGGGGGTCACCAACGGGCAGAGATGCACATCGACCGCCGCGCGCCATGCAGGCATGCCGCCGATGAGCACTGTCACACTGCCCGGGCCGGGCGCCAGCGGACTCCCGTGCGCCGTCATGTCCCCAAGTCTCGCTGCCGGTTGTCCCATTATCACCTCCCTTCAGGAATCAGCGAATCGGCGAATGGAGCGAATCAGCGAATGAGCCAGCGGTCATCCTCGCTGATTCGCTGATTCGTTGATTCGCCTATTCCTTTTTCTTCCCTTCCTGCACTATCTCCTCGAACGGGCCTTTGCCTTCCAGACCCTGCTCCACCTTGATTATCTTCTTGAGCACCAGCGGCCCGGTGAACCGCTTGAAGACATCCAGCGGCAGCACCACACGATAGTGGATCGACGGGCGGATGTCGTTGCTCAGGACGTTCCAGAGATCTGTGGGATTGAGTATCTCATCTTCCGGCGGGAAAGTGGCCTTTATCGCGACTTCCGCGTCCTTCAGGTCACCTTGAAGCAAATCGTCCGGCAGCGTATGGTGCTTGGAAAGCACTGCCAGCGTCCTCCACAGAAGCCGATGTTCGTCTTCCACGTCCCCGGCCCAAGCCGTGATCATGTAGGTAACGTTTATGCGCTTGGGTGGGCGGCGCTTGGTCGCCTGTCCATCGTTCTTTTCCACTTTCCAGTCGGTCTGCCTGAGCTTGAGGTTCTCGGCGATCTGGTAGAGGTACAGATTGATGGTAGGCTTCACCCTTCCCGCCGCCCATTCCCGGTTCGGGGTCTCGAAGCTGATCTCCACCTCGCCATTCTTTATCGGCAGGTCACGCGTAAGGAGCTTCTTGATGGTTTCATCCAGGTCACTGATCATCTATTCGCTTCCGTCCCACACGGCGTTTTTCCGGTTCATCGTATGCCGATCCTGCCCAGCAGGTCTCCCAGCTTCCAGCCGATGGTCTGTTCATACGCAGGCCTGCTGGAATCCGTCCAGAGGCTGGAGATGTGCCTGTCCAGGAACCCCGCGCCCCTGGCGAGCAATCCGGAGATGGAGTAATCTTCATTCCTATTGCCGGTGATGGCCTGCCCAAGTCTTCCAACTCCCACGTCCAATAGCCTGCCGAGCCCGTACCCTGCTAACCCAGAACCAACGACTGCCCCCGCACTGCCCAGAGCAGCGCCGGCGCCAAGCTCACCGGTCAGGGCAGCTCCGGCTCCGGCCGACAGCCCTTCCGCTCCACCGGCGGAAAGTGCAGTAGTGCCGAACATCTCGCCCACGTCTCCCAGCACGCCCGTGAGGCCGCTAAACGCCCCCAGGCCGCCCTGAACCCTTTGTGCGACGCTTCGGCCTGAGCCGAACAAATCCTGCGCTCCGCTTATGAGGCCGATTGGATTCGCCACTCTGCCTATTACGCCCAGTCCTCCTGGGATCGAGGTTGCTTCCCTTGCAGTGATTCCTGCCATCTCAGCCCAGCCCCTGTTGGAACGCTCTGCAAGTCCCGTTAGTGTGCTGACCGCAAGGCCTGCCGGGCCGGATGCCGTGCTGAGGAAGTCCCATATGCCGCGTTGTACTACGGGTGAGGCAGGTTCTGTCGCTTGCGCAGGTGCTCGCCCGTCGGAAGGCGAGGCGCTTGTGTGCTCTACCTCAGCAGCCATCCGCTCCGCCTCTCGTTCCATCTGGTCATCGGCCCGCCCGACTTCGAGCGTACCGACCGTCCCGGAATCTGACTGCTGAACCACGTGGGCAAGCTCGTGCGCCAGCAGCCTGGAATCCTGCGGACTGGCGTCCCTGTGGAAGAACACGTCCTTCCCGATGGTGAAGGCTTTCGCACCGAGCGCCTGGCTCAGTTCATGGGCGCTGGCATCGGTGTGGATGCGAACATCGCTCAGGTCTGTCTGGAACGTTTCTTCCATTCTCTTCCTCATCCCCTCGTCCAGGGGCGATCCCATCCCGCGCTCCGAGCGGATGCGAGCCGCCAGCGATCCGTCAAGGACGCCGCCCTCCGGCCCTATCATCGGCTGCATCTTCGCGAGCAAGCCGAATTGCTGCTCCGCCACCATCCTCGATACGACAGCGTTCCCGGCCGCCTGTTGCAGGTGCAGCATTGGATGACTGGCAGAAGAGCCTTCGCCGCGGGAGTTCGAATTTGCCCGTTTTTCCTTCTGAGCCGCCGGTTTGTGCAAGCGGCCCCTGATCGATCTTCCAGCCATATCAGTTCACCTCCTGAACAGACACTGCTCGCCCGAATTACGCGAGCCCCTCCTTTCCAGTCAATCTCCCCATCTTCTGCAATTCCCGACGAACGCTGTGGAGCAGGTGATCCATCGTCACGCGCCCGCCGTCGCTGGCGGCAAGGTAAGCGGCGTTGACCAGGACGTTCCGGATGTTGCCGCCCGAAAGTTTGAATCGCCTCGCCAGCATCTCCAGGTCGATCTCCTCGTCACGTGGAACTTTCGGTGGAAAAAGC
>JALWAP010000062.1 GCA_027016315.1 Anaerolineae bacterium
GAGGCTTGCTCCAGGGGGTAAGGCGCGCGTCTACGCGGAGGGGGTTGGGGCCAACAAGAGCGTCCAGCTTTTCATTTGGAGATACGACATCCCGCAAAGCTGGGGGCCAAGACGTCAGCTCACTGACTCCCCTCAACCGGACTACGACCCGGTGTGGTCGCCCACAGGGGAGTGGATTGCTTTCGTTTCGGAAAGAACAGGGAACGACGAGATATGGATCGTGCATCCGGATGGAACAGGATTGAAGCAATTGACCAAGAATACATGGGAATGGGATAAGCACCCTTCCTGGTCCCCGGATGGGAAGAAAATCGTCTTCTGGTCGAATCGTGGTACCGGCAGAAAGCAAATCTGGGTGATGAACCAGGACGGATCCGACCAGCATAACATCAGCAACGACAAGTGGAACGACTGGGATCCGATCTGGATCAAGTAGACGGAGGAAAAAACCATGGGTTTGTTCACACGTAGCAGAGGGAACGGCCGGGACGGGGCCGGTATCGACAAAACCAAAAGCAACGCTCCAGTGGATGGATTCACCAGCCCGCTGGCCCCGTCCAATCCGGCGGCAAGCGCGGAAGAAGACTCCTTCGACCGAGAAACCTACAACATGGTGCGCAGGAGGGTCCAGGAACTGCTATTGGGGTCAGGAGATAAAGCGGTCGAAAACCTGACCACACAGGAAGCCGAGAGCGTCATTCGCCCCATCTATGAGCAGGTACTGACGGAGGAAGGGCTTGCTCTCAGTCGGCAGGAAAAGGAGGAGATGTTCTCCGCTGTGCTTGCCGAACTCCTGGGCTACGGTCCCATCCAACCTTTCCTAGACGATCCAACGGTGACTGAGATCATGGTAAACGGCCCTCATGCAATTTATGTCGAGCGTCACGGCAAGATCGAGAAAACGAAGGCAAGGTTCCAAGACGACGAGCACGTGATGCGGATCATCGAAAGGATCGTTTCCCCCCTTGGCAGGCGCATTGACGAGAGTTCTCCCATGGTGGATGCCCGCCTTCCAGATGGCTCCCGAGTCAATGCTATAATTCCTCCGCTGGCCTTAAACGGCCCCACGGTTACCATCCGGAAATTCAGCAAGATACCTTTCACAGTAGACGACTTCATCCGATTCGGGACTTTCACAGAAGAATTCGCCATGTTCGCCAAGGCAGCAGTGGAAGCACGGCTGAACATCATCGTTTCCGGCGGCACAGGATCCGGCAAAACCACCACCCTGAACGTGCTTTCGGCGTTCATCCCACACGACGAACGAATCATTACCATCGAGGACTCGGCGGAACTGCAGCTCAAGCAGGAGCATGTGGTGCGGCTTGAATCACGCCCGCCGAACATCGAAGGAAGAGGAGGAGTTACCATCAGGGACCTGGTGATAAACGCCCTGCGCATGCGCCCGGACAGGATAATCGTCGGCGAAGTCAGAGGCGGAGAAGCACTTGACATGCTCCAGGCAATGAATACCGGCCACGACGGTTCCATGACCACTGCCCACTCCAACGGCCCGCGTGATACCCTGGCGCGATTGGAGACAATGGCACTCATGGCCGGGATGGACCTGCCGCTGCGCGCAATCCGGCAGCAGATCGCTTCGGCCATAGATTTGGTAATCCACCAGGAAAGAATGCGTGATGGCTCCAGGCGCGTCGTGCGTGTATCAGAAATTACCGGGCTCGAGGGAGACACGATCCTGATGCAGGACATCTACGTTTTCCAGGAGGAAGGCCTCTCTGGCGACAGGATAATTGGGCGCTTGCAGCCATCCGGCATCCGGCCGATGGTGTTGGACAAGATCGAAGCCGCACACATCCACCTTCCGCCAGAGGTACTCGGCCTGCCAGGCCGTCGCACTCTTGCTTTCTGAACCATTACCGCTCCACCGCCAGGCTCTGGTGTAAGCTCAATTTCTCCGCCGGCCTGGCGCGTCAGAACCCCACAGGAATCACGATCTCGGCATCTTCGCATTGTCGGGACAAAAAGATCCTCCGTTGCTGGCGATTCCTGCCTTTCGCAAGTAAGCTCGGTTCGAGCTCGTGTCTGAACCTCCGCTCCCCGATGTTGCCCTGCGCTGGCTTGTGCTGTATTATTCTTGCGTCTTTGATCGAAAAAGCCTTTCGGCAGGAGGAACAACATGCTACCCACGAGAGAAGAAGCCTGGAACCTTTTGTGCGAATGGACCCAATCCGAGAGCCTGCGGCATCATGCCCTGGCTGTCGAGGCTGCCATGCGTGCTTACGCCCGCAAATTCGGCGAGGACGAAGACCTGTGGGGAATCACGGGACTCGTCCACGACCTGGACTACGAAAAACATCCCGACATGAATGCTCCCGATGGACACCCGCGCACGGAACTGAAGCTTTTCGAGGAACTTGGTTGGCCGAAGGAGCTAATAGACGCCGTCGCAGGGCACGCCACCCACATGAACGTACCAAGGGAAACGCTCCTGGCGAAAACCCTCTTCGCCGTGGACGAACTCACAGGACTGATAACCGCCGTGGCTCTGGTCAGGCCCAGCAAGGACATCCGTGACGTGAAAGTCAAATCCGTCAAGAAGAAGTGGAAGGACAAGTCATTTGCCGCCGGGGTCAACCGCAAGGAGATCGAGGAAGGAGCAGAAGCCCTCGGCATTCCCCTGGCCGAGCACATCGAGCTCGTGCTGAACGCAATGAAGGAGATCGCCGAAGAACTCGATCTGGCAGGCGGAAGGGCAAAGTAAGACCGGGAGCACACCGACTGTGGAAGAGCGAGCCTACTGGGTGGGGTTCAGCAGGGTTTCCGGCATCGGGCCGGTGAAAGTCCGCGCTCTATTGAACTACTTCGGCTCGCTGGAGAAAGCGTGGGGAGCGTCCCCAGGTCAACTGAAAATCGCCGGCCTCGACGACCGCGCGCTTGCCAATCTCCTGAAGGCCAGGAAGGATATCTCGCTCGAACGCGAATTGGAAAAGATCGAGAAAGCCGGGGTGCAATTTCTGACATGGGAGGATGACGAATACCCGTACAGGCTTCGCCAGATTCCCGACCCGCCCCCGGTTCTCTATTTCAAAGGGGAGCTAAAGCCGGAAGATGAAATCGCCGTGGCGGTGGTGGGTACGCGCAGGGCAAGCTCCTACGGTCTCGAAGCGGCTCGGAAACTCGCTTACGGCCTTGCGAAGAACGGCGTCACCATCGTCAGCGGCCTCGCTTTGGGGATAGACGGCGCAGCACACCAGGCTGCCATCGAAGCGGGCGGCAGAACTATCGCCGTGCTCGGCTCCGGCCTCGATTACATCTACCCATCCTCTCACAGGAAGCTCGCAACGCAAATCGTTTCTGGCCATGGCGCTCTCGTATCCGAGTACCCGTTGGGAACGAGGCCCGAGGCACGCAACTTTCCTCCGAGGAACCGGATCATCAGCGGCCTTTCGATGGGAGTGCTCGTGGTCGAAGCCGGGGTCAAAAGCGGCGCCTTGATCACCGCCCGATACGCCGCCGACCAGGGCAGAGACGTTTTCGCAGTGCCGGGAAGCATGTTCAAACAGGGAAGCAAAGGGACGAATCGACTCATCCAGGATGGTGCAAAGCTGGTTCTCGACCTGGAAGACATCCTCGAAGAGCTGGATATAGCGATCAAGTTCCAACACGTGGAAGCCAAAAAAGAACTCCCCACAGATCCCACGGAAGCCAAACTGCTCGCGCTTCTCTCCGAAGAGCCCACCCACGTGGACGAAATTTGTCGTGCCAGCGGTTTGCCAGCTTCGACCGTAACAAGTACACTTGCGCTCATGGAGCTGAAGGGCCTTGTGCGGTCGGTCGGCTTCATGCAATACGTGCGTGCTTAGCCTTGAGCCGGTGGCGCGCATTCACGCCTGGAGGAACTTTTGGCAAAAGCTGCATCGAAGAAAAAGAACGCCAAGAAAATAGAAAAGCTGGTGATCGTCGAATCACCAGCAAAAGCCCACACCATCGAGAAATTCCTGGGAAGGGGGTATACCGTCAAAGCCTCCGTCGGGCACGTGAGGGACCTCCTGCGGTCCAGGCTTTCGGTGGACATCGAACACGATTTTCGTCCGACCTATCGGGTCCCGAACGAGAAACGGAAAGTCGTCAAGGAGCTGAAAGAAGCGGTAGGCAGGGCGGAAGAGGTCTACCTTGCCACCGACCCCGATAGGGAGGGCGAGGCAATAGCGTGGCACGTCATGGAAGCCACCGGCGCAGACCCGGACAGGACGAAAAGGGTGGTCTTTCACGAAGTGACACCCGGAGCGATCAAGGAGGCGTTCTCGCACCCCCGCGGTCTGGACGAAAACCTGATCAACGCACAGCAGGCCAGGAGGATTCTCGATCGTCTGGTGGGGTACAAGGTCAGCCCGCTTCTGTGGAAAAAAGTCCGGAACCGGACATCCGCAGGCCGGGTGCAGACCGTGGCGCTTCGGCTTATCGTCGAGCGTGAGCGGGAGATCGAAGCATTCGTCCCGGAAGAATACTGGACGATAGAAGCGGAGCTTGCCAAAGCCTCGGATCGGGGAGAAAAAGAAAGGCGCACGTTCCGCGCCAAGCTGCTCCGAATAGACGGAAAGAGAGCGGACCTGAAAACGGAGGCCCAGGCCAAAGAACTGGTGAGTCGGCTTCAGCAGTCCGTGTACCGGGTGCAGAAAGTCAAAGAAGGGACGAGGCAGAGGAAGCCTTCGCCGCCTTTTACCACCAGCACTATGCAGCAAGCGGCATCCAGGCACCTGGGGATGACCGCTTCCAGAACCATGGCTGTCGCCCAGTCCCTCTACGAAGGGATCAACCTGGGCGGAGAGCGGGTCGGCCTTATCACCTACATGCGAACCGACAGCCTCAACGTCTCCAGGGTTGCACAGGAAGAAGCCAGGGAATTCATTTTGCACAACTTCGGAAAGGAATACCTTCCGGAGAAACCACCGCACTACAAAACCAGGTCCAAGAGCGCCCAGGAAGCGCACGAGGCGATCCGCCCCACTTCTGTCAAGCGCACGCCGGAAAGCGTCAAAGAATACCTGACCCCGCAGCAATACCGGCTGTACTCCCTGATCTGGCGTCAGTTCGTGGCAAGCCAGATGAAACCCGCGGTCTACAAGACCGTGAGCGCGGACATCCTGGCAGGGCCGGAGGGAGCGGAAAAACCACCCTACCTCTTCCGCGCGAACGGCTCTTTGCTGATATTCCCTGGCTTCCTGAAAGTCTACGGCGAGGTCCTCAAGGAAAGCGGCGAGGAAGACGGGAGCGGGTTGTTGCCGCCGCTGACCGTCGGAGAACTGTTGGATTTGATCGAGCTGTTCCCGGAACAGCACTTCACCCAGCCGCCGCCCAGGTACACCGACGCAAGCCTGGTGAAAGCGCTGGAGAGCTACGGCATAGGCCGCCCAAGCACTTACGCCGCCATCATCTCGACTCTCATCAAACGGGAGTACGTGGAGCGGGAACAAAAGCAGCTCAAGCCTACGAAGCTGGGATTCGTGGTGAACGACCTTCTGATCGAGCACTTCCCGGATCTGTTCAACGTGGAGTTCACCTCCGAGATGGAGGAAAACCTGGACAAGATCGCTGCCGGGGAAAAAGATTGGGTGCAGTTGTTGAAGGAATTCTACCCGCCTTTTGCGGAAGCGCTCGCCAAAGCCGAAAAGGAAATGAAGGATGTGAAGCCGGAGCTTGAGGTCACCGACGAAACATGTCCCAAGTGCGGTGCGCCGCTGGTGGTCAAATACGGGCGATATGGCAAGTTCCTGGCGTGCAGCCGCTATCCGGAATGCGACTTCACCAAACCGTACTTAGAGAAAACCGGTGCCAAATGCCCCAAATGTGGCGGAGACATCGTGGTGCGGAGGACAAGGAAAGGCCGCGTCTTCTACGGCTGCTCGAACTACCCGGAATGCGATTTCACCACCTGGAAGAAACCCATACCGCTTCCGTGTCCCAATTGCGGCGGGCTGCTGGTGCAGTGGAACAAGAACACGGCCAAATGCCTCCAGTGTGGCGCTACCTTCCCTATGTCCGAGATCGAAAAGCTGATGAAGGAAAAACGAGAGAAAGAAAAGTCGGAGCAGAAATCCGAGAAGGAAACGGTCACCGTCTGATGGGGATCGAGGGATGGCGTTGAGGAAAATCGGGGTTTTCGGCGGGACGTTCGATCCCATACACATCGGCCACCTGGTGCTGGCGGAGGAAGCCTGGTACGAGCTGAAGCTCGAGAAAGTGCTGTTCGTGCCCGCAGGCGACCCGCCGCACAAGCGCGGACGCAGGCTTACACCGGGCTTTCACAGAGCGCGCATGGTGGAGCTGGCCATCCGGGACAACCCTTACTTCGAGCTCAACCGAACCGATTTGGACCGCCCCGGCCCCCACTACGCGGTGGATATGATACACCTGCTCAAGAAACAGCTTGGGGAGGATGCCGAGATTTACTTCCTCGTGGGACTCGATTCCCTCATCGACCTGCCGAACTGGCATCGCCCAAAGGACCTGCTGGCGTCCTGCCATTTCGTCGCTCTGAATCGGTACGGCTACTGGCTCGACTGGGAGGAACTGGAAGTGGCGCTGCCGGGCATCAAGGAGAAAGTGCATATCCTGGACATGCCAGAGCTGGAGATCGCTTCCCATGTGCTGCAGCAGCGTGTCAGAGAAGGCAGGCCAATCAAGTACCAGGTGCCGAAGGAGGTCGAAGAGTACATCTTCGAGCACGGGCTGTACGTTACACGCGGAAAAGAGCACACCGGAGGCGCAGGATGATCAGGGGAATACACCATATCGCAATCGTCGTTTCGGATCTGGAAGCGGCAATGAAGACCTACGAAACACTCCTCGGCGTAAAGCCGGAGAGAGTGGCTGAAGTGCCGGAGCAGGAAATCAAGATGGCATGTTTCGCCTTGCCCGGGGGGCGAATCGAGTTGCTGGAGCCGACGACGCCAGATTCCGGGGTCAACAAGTACCTCCAGAAAAGGGGCGAGGGGATACACCACGTCTGCTTCGAAAGCGACGACGTGGACGCCGATGCACGCGAGCTCATCGAGAAAGGGTTCGTGCCAACGACGCCATCACCGCAGGACGGCCCCGAGGGAAGGATCATTTTCCTGCACCCGAAATCCACCCACGGGGTGCTAATCGAGCTCCTGCAAGAGGTTGACGAATAGTCACGGGCTAGAATTTTCGGCTTCGCCGGTTCGAAGTTATAATGCGATGGTGCACATACCAGGACTCTGGGAGTCGATATGGACGAAGTAGAGAAAATTCGATGCAGTGTAGGCGTTACGGCGTACAACGAAGAGGCAAACATCGGGGCCTTGCTGGACGCACTCCTGCACCAGTACCTGTACGAAGTGGAGATCACGGAAATCATCGTGGTCGCCAGCGGGTGCACCGACAACACTGTGCCTATCGTGCAGGAATACCAGAAGAAGTACCCCGACAAAATCAAACTGTTCGTTCAGGAACGCCGCGAAGGGAAGACGTCGGCCATCAACGTGTTCCTCCAACATGCGAAAGAGGACATCTGCGTGCTGGAAAGCGGCGATACCCTTCCTCGCGAAGACGCCATCGAGCATTTGGTGAGGCCATTCAAAGACCCGAAAATCGGCATGACCGGGGCTCACAAAGTCCCTCTGAACACGCCCGACCATATCGCCGGGTTGTTTACCCATCTCAGGCTAAAGATGGAACACCAGCTTTCGATGGAAATCCCAAGGCTCGGCGAACTCATAGCTTTCCGAAAGGTCTTCGATCGAATCCCCCCTGACATTGCCATGGATGAAGCGTTCGTGGAAGCCATCGTAGTAAAGCGGGGGCTGCAGGTTCGATACGCTCCGAACGCTGTGGTTTACAACAGCGGCCCCACCACGATATCCGATTTCATCCGGCAGCGGCGGAGGAATTACGCCGGGCACCTCTACCTCCGGCAGAAGTACGGGTACGTCGTATCCAGCATGAACACCTGGAAAGTGCTCAAGGTCGGCGCGAGCGAAATCTGGGGAGCGATCAGGCTGATCGGCGTGTTGATCCTCCTGGCGGTGCTCGAAGCATACGCTCGGCTGCTCGGATGGTACGACTTCGCCATCAAGAAAAAACGACATGTGGTATGGGACATGGCATGGACCCAGAAAACCAACCTCCAAGACGCCAGGAAGCACGAAGACGAAAACAAGCTTTCTATAGCGGCGGCGCATCCGACCGAGCCACAACCAAAGGCGGAGAGGTGAGGATATGTCGAATTCACCGCTGCTTTCGGTGATCGTACCGAACTGGAATGGAGCAAGATTCCTCCCGGACTGTCTGAATTCACTTCGCAACCAAACTTATCGAAATTTCGAAGTGTTGGTAGTGGACAACGCTTCGGAGGACGAGTCATTGGAAATCGTGCGCCGGGACTTTCCTGAGGTCAGAGTTCTCCCCCTCGACAGGAACTATGGCTTTGCAGCGGCATGCAACAGGGGAGCGGAAGCGGCCAACGGCGATGTGATCGTGCTGCTGAACAACGACACCGAAACCGACCCGGCATGGCTGGAGGAGATCGTCAAGGCGCTCCAGGAGCATCCGGAGGCAGGGGCCATCGCCAGCAAGATCCTGCTTTTCGACAAACGGAACATCATCCACAGCACCGGCGACATGATGGGAGTGGACGGAATCCCGATAAATCGCGGCGTGTGGGAAGAGGACAAAGGACAGTACGACCTGTACCAGCAGGTGTTCAGCGCGTGCGGCGCAGCGGCAGCCTACCGGCGCGAGATGTGGGAGGAACTGGGCGGATTCGACGAAGATCTCTTCATGTATCTGGAAGATGTAGACCTGGCGTGGCGTGCACAGCTGCGCGGGTGGAAAACGGTTTTCGCACCGAAAGCGAAAGTGTACCATCACCTCAGCGCCACGGGAGGCGGGCCTATTGCCAGCTTCTACACCGGCCGCAACACTATCCTGGTGATCGTGAAGGACATGCCGGGGAAGCTCGTGAAAAGACACTGGCGAAGGATCGTCGGGGCACAGTTGAAAATCGCGTGGGACGCTATCAAAGCATCGAGGGGAGATGCCGCAAGGGCAAGGCTTCGCGGCCAGCTATCCGCTCTGGCAAGCCTTCCCCGGTGGCTGAAGAAACGCTCCCAGGTGCAGAAGACTAGGAAAATCGACTTAGACGCACTCGACAATACGCTGTGGCGATAAACCTCGGACTGGCATTTAATCGGCTCCGTTGCAGTCGGCGTTCGGAAATGATATACTCTCTGCCGTCAAATCGTTAGAACCAAGGAGGAAATGGAAAATGGGACGTTTTCGTCGAATGGCGCTGTTTTCGGCGCTCGTGATAGCAGCTCTACTCTTGGGGAGCTGTGCGATCAAAGGCTCCTTGTCTGGCAAATCGAATTGGACCCCAACCCCTACGAAGACGCTCGAACCGACGTTCACCCCGCTCCCCACACAACAGGCGACACAGGCAGCTTCAGCCAACAGTGGAGGGCAAAAGGTTAATGTCACGGTCACAAGCGCATCCCAGACACCAACGAAGGCAAAAGCTACCGCCACCAAGGCAAGCACGCCTACCCCGACAAAGCCCCAGCTCAAAATCACCGCAGAAGGGAAAGTCAACATCCGATCGGGTCCAGGCACTAACTACCGCGTGATCGGCCAGGTCAGCAACGGACAGACGTTCGACATAGTGGGCAAAGATTCCAGCGGGAAGTGGTATCAGTTCTGCTGCTTCAACGGGAAGAAAGGATGGATTTACGCCAAGCTTGTATCGGTTTCCGGCACTTTGGAGCAAGTGGCTGTGGTGAAAGCACCACCTCCGCCCCCAACGGCCACGCCAAGGCCTAAACCGCCAACGCCGACACCGAAGCCGACAACCCCACCAAAGATATTCAAACTACTGTTCACCGAAAAGGTGTTCAACACCAACCCGGTCCTGACGGTGTGGGCTGCGGTGTTCTCCGGCCAGGAGACGCCCGTGGGTGGCTACAAGGTAGTGCTCTTGAAAAATGGCGTCAAGGTCGGTGAAGCCGTATCCAAGCCGTTCTTCGAGAACACGAGCCCAAGCCCGGACATTCATCCGCACAGGCCTGCCAACATAAAGATAGAAATCAAGAACCCCGGTGCCGCAACATGGGAGTTCTTCGTGGTCGACGGAGCCGGGAACCCGATCTCGGACAAGGCGGTGTTCCAGACCACGAACGGCCCCGACAACAGGATCGTCTTCGGCGCGTTCCACAAGGAACGCTGACAGAACTACTAAGAAAACCACTCGTGGGGACGGCGTTATGTCAACGCAAAGGCGCAAAGACAAGCAAGACGCAAAGGCTTTTCGAGATTCTTTGCGCCTTACGCAGCTTTTGCGTCTTGGCGTTCCTTTCAGTCTCTCTCAAGCTGTGGACTTACTCAGAGTGAACGGAAGCCCTTTTCCCGCCCGGAGGAGGGCTTTTTTCTATGACTGACGCCCCATCAAGCAAACGTCGAGGAGGGAAAATGAAAGGAAAGAGGATACTACCTATGTCCCTGGTGCTGACTCTGTTGTTAGCCGCGTTGATCCTCGGCGGTTGCGTGGTCGAGAACAGCCCTGCACCTGGCTGCGTGCGCTATCTGGGCCCTGCGCCAATAGGAGGGTGCGCCGGAAAGCAAATCGTCAAGGATATACGTGTGGTGCCAGATATGGAATGCCTGAACGTTACAGCGAACAACTGCAACGGCGGCGTGTTGGTCATAAGCAACCATTGCGAGCAGCCGGTGATTCTGAGCGGAGTAACGGTGAGCGCACACAGCGAGAACCTTACTTTCGACGTTTCCCGCAAAGGAGGGAAATACGTGCTGGTAAGATCCGGCGGAAACGTCTCTGGCTACCTCCCTAAGTCCGACGAGCGGATATCGATAGAAGGTTCTTTCGGGGGCAAGCCCCTGCGACTCGAATTCGTCAAAACCGGGCCTTTGTGCCCGTGAGTGCTGATATAAAGCGAGGTTCAACGGACCTACACAAGAACACGGCAGGGCGGGAACCCGCGCCTGCCGTGTTTCAGCCATGAGATTCTGCAAACTCCTATTCCGGGATCGGAGCGTTCGGGCTTATCCTGCGGATCTTCTCGATGATCCTCTGCCTTTCGCTGGGATCTTTCGTAGCCATCAGCTTCGCCCGCAGTTTCCGAACTTTCTGCCTGCGATGCCGCCTGCGCCTCAGTTCTTTCATCCGCTCGATAGCCATTTCCACTCCTCCTATCCGAGAATCTCACCCTTGTGCTTGATGGCCGCCTGTCCGGCCGCCAGCCTGGCGATGGGCACACGGAACGGCGAGCAGCTGACGTAGTTGAGCCCGGCCATGTGGCAGAACTCGATGGAACTCGGTTCGCCGCCGTGCTCGCCGCAGATGCCGATCTCCAGCTCCGGTCTGGTAGCCCGACCATCCTTAGCCGCCATCTTGATCAGCTTGCCGACGCCATCGCGATCCAGAACCTGGAACGGATTCTTCGGCAGGATGCCCTGCTCCACGTACTGGATGAGGAACTTCGCCTCGGCATCGTCACGGGAGAATCCGAAGGTCATCTGGGTCAGGTCGTTGGTGCCGAAGGAGAAGAACTGCGCTACTCCGGCGATCTCGCCCGCGGTCAGGGCAGCACGCGGAATTTCGATCATGGTACCGAACTTGTAGTTGACCTCTACGCCCTGCTCTTTCATCACTTGCTTGGCGACCTCTTCCAGCTCCGTCTGGATCGTCTTGAGCTCGTTGATGTGGCTCACCAGCGGGATCATCACCTCCGGATGCACGTCGTATCCGGCTTTCTTCTCCTCGCACGCCGCCTCGAAGATAGCCCGAACCTGCATCTTGACGATCTCCGGCATGACGATGCTCAGCCGAACGCCGCGGAGCCCCATCATCGGGTTCGCTTCCCGCATCGCCTCGACCTCGGCCAGCAGCTTCTCCTTCTCGTCACGCTCCGGCCCGGTGATCCCCTTTACCCGCATCTCGATGACCTCGGCCAGCAGGTCTTCGTACCTGGGCAGGAACTCGTGCAGAGGCGGGTCGATGAGCCGGATGATGACCGGGTACGGCGCCATCACCCGCAGAAGCCCACGGAAGTCCTCCCGCTGGAACGGCAGAAGCTGATTCAGGTATTTCTCACGCTCCTCGCTGGTCTTGGCGAGGATCATTTTCTGGACGATGGGTAGTCGCTCCTCCTCGAAGAACATGTGCTCCGTGCGGGTCAGGCCGATCCCTTTGGCGCCAAAATCGCGAGCCCGCTGAGCGTCCCTGGGGTAGTCGGCGTTGGCCCAGACCATCAGACCACGGGTTGGGAAGCCGGTGTAGCCATCGGGCCACTGACGCACGTCACCCGCTGCGATTTCGTCAGCCCAGTTCAGGAGCGTAACCAAATCCTTTTCCTTGCTGAAGTCGGGGTAGACCGTTGGCATCTCGCCAAGGAACACCTCGCCGGTGGTGCCGTCGATGGAAACCACGTCCCCTTCTTTCATCACCACGTCACCGGCTTTGGCGATCCGCTTCTCCAGGTCGATTTCGATCTCCTCGCAGCCCACCACGGCAGGGATGCCGAACTGCCTTGCCACCACCGCCGCGTGGCTGGTGGCTCCGCCGCGGCTGGTGAGGATGCCCTTGGCCGCCAGCATGCCGTGGACGTCGTCAGGCTTGGTTTCAGGGCGGATCATGATCACATCACGATGCTCTTCCTTGGCCCACTTTTCCGCCGTGTCCGCGTCGAACGCAAGCTGCCCCACGGCAGCACCGGGCGAAGCGTTGACTCCTTTGGCAATGACCTTGGCTTTCGCCTTGGCCTCAGGGTCAAACTGCGGATGCAGGAGCGTGTCCACCTGCTCCGGCGTGACGCGCATGACCGCTTCCTCTTTGGAAATAAGTCCTTCTTTCACCATGTCCACGGCGATCTTGATGGCCGCGCGGGCGGTTCGCTTGCCGGTTCTGGTCTGGAGCATCCAAAGCTTGCCACGCTCGATGGTGAACTCGATGTCCTGCATGTCGCGATAGTGCTTTTCCAGTTTGTCCCGCACTTCCAGGAGTTCCTGGTACACCTGCGGCATCTCTTTCTTCATCTCGTCGATGGGCTTGGGAGTGCGGATGCCTGCCACCACATCCTCGCCCTGAGCGTTGACCAGGTATTCGCCCCAGAATTTCTTCTCGCCGGT
>JALWAP010000063.1 GCA_027016315.1 Anaerolineae bacterium
TCCCGAGAGTCAAGGTGTATTTCCTGGTAGATACGCTGGAGTACCTCCGGAAAGGCGGCAGGATAGGCGGGGCTGCAAAGTTCCTCGGGACTTTGTTGAACATCAAGCCGCTGCTTCAATTGAAAGACGGCATTGTGGAGTCTTTGGAGAAAGCCAGAAGCCGCAAGAAAGGCTTGAAGCGCCTGGTGGAACTGGCGAAGGAAGGGCTGGGAGACTCCGCTTCTTCTGCGAAGATAGGTGTAGTGCATGGCAACGTTCCAGCCGATGCCGAGGCTTTCGCCCTTCAGATTCAGGAAGCGCTCGGCTGTGAGAAGCCGGATATCATGGAGGTGAGCCCTGTGCTCGGGGTGCACACGGGCCCCGGCGTGATCGGCATGGGATTTCTTGTTCCGGAGGAGTAAGCCTTGGGGAGCGGAAAGGTCTTTCACGTCGACGAATGCAGCAAACATGCCGGTGAGTCCTTCGTGAATCTGAATCTTTTCGATGGGGAGGCGTTCTTTGGACGCCTCCTTTGCATCGGCAAAGGTGAGACCGTTCCCGTGCACGTGCACGAGCACAAAGACGAGTGCTTCGACGTGCTTTCCGGAAGCGGCACGTTCATCCTAGACGGAGAAGAGATCGATGCTGGCCCCGGGACGTTCATTTACGTCCCAGCCGGAACCATGCACGGCTTACGAGCCGACCGGTCGGAGCGGTGGGTACTCCGTGAGACCATCGGCGAGCGGGTCTACGCCCGCAGGGCGCTGAAGCTTCTCTGGAAAGCGATCCTCAAGCGGATTGGGCTCGGGTAGCCGATAAGTTCCTCGTCCGGATCAGCCTTGTGGACAAGGGTTCGGACATGTCATGATCTGATACCGCGACGGCCTGGGACGTCTGTGGGGACGTTTGCGCTCCTCGAAGGAGCGGCGAAAGTCCGAGGTTGTTCGTGGTATCCCGTTGACGCGGGTGTGCTTTTCTGCTATTCTGTGGGCGGTGTCCGGGTCTAACTTTTTCGAGAGGCGACGTGACAATGGATAACAATCGCAAGCCCCTGATCCTGGTTGTCGACGATGAGCCGCACATGACCAGGTTCGTCAGGATGAACCTGGAGCTCGAGGGTTACAGAGTGATCGAGGCACGCAACGGCATGGAGGCCATCGAGTCGGTCAAGAAATATCAGCCGGATTTGGTCGTCATGGATGTTGCCATGCCGGTTCTGGACGGGTTCGAGGCCCTACGCTACATAAGACAGTTCTCGCAGGTCCCTGTGATCCTGCTCACGGTCAAGAACGAGGAAGAGGACGTGATCAAGGGGCTCGAACTCGGGGCCGACGATTACGTCACAAAGCCTTTCAGCCCTCGTATCCTGATGAGTCGGATCAAGGCGGTGCTGAGACGTTCTTCGCAGCACAATGTCTTCAAGGAGCAAAAGGTCAAGGTCGACGATTGGCTTACCATCGATTTCTCGGCTGGCGAGGTCATCGTGGGCGGGAAGCACGTCAAGCTCCGACCGACTGAGAAGAAGCTCCTTATGGTTCTGGTGGAGAATGCAGGATGGGTCATGCCTCAGGAAGCGTTGCTCGTCAAGGTGTGGGGACCCGAATACAGGGACGAGAAGAATTTGGTGCGTCTTTACATAACCTACCTGCGCAAAAAGATAGAGCCAGACCCTTCCCATCCCCGATACATACTGACCGAAAGAGGTGTCGGTTACAAGTTCGTGAAGTTCCAGAAGTGATCCCTGGAAGGGGGCTCCGAGCATGACTCCCGAGATCTTATTCGTCTACGGCTTGTTCGTTGCTGTCATCCTCCTGCTATCGAGCCGGAAGGTCAAGGGCGACATAATCGGCGGCCTGATTCTGGTGATCCTTGCCATTAGCGGTATCCTGACCCCGCAGGAAGCGTTTTCTGGCTTCAGCTCTTCCCCGGTGATCGTGATCGCCACCGTTTACATCATAGGAAGGGGAATCTACCGGACCGGGCTGGCTGTTTTCATGGCCGACAGGCTCTTGAAAGCGGTCGGCAGGCGGGAGAACGGCATGGTGACCGCCGTGATGCTCCTCTCCTCGTTCCTCTCGGCGTTCTTGAGCAACCTGGGCGTTGTTTCGATCTTGCTCCCGGTCGTGACGAGAATTGCCAAGAAGATCGGGGTGCATCCGAGGAAGTTGTTGCTCCCGCTGGTCATGGGCAGCGTTTTCGGTGGGCTGCTTACCACAGTCGGCACGCCGCCGACGTTCGTGGTGGTGGAGATGCTCAGGGAGAAGGGGTACGGGCTCGGCGTGCTTTCCGTTTTCCCGTTGGGAGCCGCGATGCTCGTGTTGGCTTTGGCGTTCATGGCTCTGGTTGGCGTGCGCTTGCTCGGCCCGGCGATCCCGGCAGAAGAGGAAAAGCGGCGCCCGGGGACCAGAACCGTGGAGCGTGAGTACGGGCTGCGCCGATCGTTTTACAGGCTCCAGGTGTTGAAATCGTCGGCCATCGTGGGACACCCTCTCTCGGAACTGGGGCTGCGCGAGGAGTACAGGGTCAACGTGGTTGGTGTTCGAAGGGCTGTGGGTGGGGATTTCGTGCCGGTCGATGCGGACTTCGTGCCTCAGCCTGGCAACGTTCTGATCGTATCCGGCGAGCTTTTCGATGTTACCCGGATGGCGCATGCTCTCGGGTTGGAGATGCTGGGCGTGGTCGATCTCAAATCGCTGCTGAGGAGCATCGATCCGGAGAGCACTGTGGCGGAGATGATGGTTTCGCCCCGATCGCCACTGGTGGGCAAGTCGCTGGCGGAGTACCGCCTTCGGGATCGGTACCCCATGCACGTCCTTTCCGTGCTCAGGAACGGCAGGCCGATAGGCGGAGTGCTCAGGAACCTGAAGCTACAGGTCGGGGACATGCTGTTGGTGACCGGCACCAGGGACGCCATCAAAGCGATGTCCGAGGACGGCGTTCTCACCTTGCTGAGCGATATCGGAATCGCCCCGGGGCAGCGCGTGACGCTTAAAGCTGCAGTGGCAGGAGTGATCTTGCTCGGAACCATTGCGGCGCTCGTCAGCGGCGCTTTTCCCGTCACGATAACCCTTTCCGTTTCTGCCATGTTGATGGCGCTGACGGGGTGCGTGCCCGGGAATGAGGTCTACAAGAGCATAGATTGGGGCGTGATCGTGCTGGTAGCGGGACTTATTCCTCTTGGTGTTGCCATGGAGAAAACAGGGGCAGGCGACCTTGCTTCCAGACTGGTGGTTTCGCAGCTTGCCCCGCTCGGTCCGACGGCGTTGATGATGGGGTTCTATTTCATTTCTGCTTTGATGACCCAGGGCATGTCGAACACCGGCACCGCCTTGCTGGTGGCGCCTTTGGCTATGTCGTCCGCGGTTCACCTGGGTTACTCACCAATCCCCTTCGCTATGGCTGCCGCCATAGGAGCGTCTGCATCTTTCCTCAACCCCGCTGGCGATCTGACCATCCTCATGGTCATGGGGCCTGGGGAATACTCGATTTTGGATATCCTGAAGCTAAACGGGCCGCTTTTCATCTTCATGACCGGCGTGGTGTGGGTTCTTATCCCCAGGATGTGGGGTTTTTGATCCGGCGGGTTCGTATGGCGTAGGTTGTGCCACAAGTCTGGCGGCGAAACGTCAGTTTTCCTGTCGTTACTTTGCTCCGAAAGTTGCAATCCGGTTTGTTCTGCCTTAAAATAGGGCACGTTCGGGGTAGGACAATATAAAAGAAATAGGTTTCTCCAAAGGAGGGGGTGACTTGTTTATACATCAATACACTTTTATAGGAATCCTGGCTCTTGTTGCTCTTCTCTTTGGTCCTATAACCATTATCATAGGTCTTCTTTTAGGACCCAGAAAACCTAACCCTGTTAAGAATGGCACCTACGAGTGCGGCTTGCAAACCATAGGGGACACTTGGGTTCGGTTCCGCGCACAGTATTACCTCTTCGCTCTCATCTTCGTTGTGTTCGATGTAGAGGCGATTTTCCTGCTCCCCTGGGCTGTAGCTTATCACAAGCTCGGCCTGCTTGCTTTGATCGATGCCGCCATATTCATCCTGATCCTGGTCCTTGGGTTGGTGTATGCCTGGGTCAAGGATGCCCTCGAATGGTGGTAACAAAGGCGTAGGCAGAGGAGGCTATCCCTTATGAACGATTTGATCTACAACTTGGCGCA
>JALWAP010000064.1 GCA_027016315.1 Anaerolineae bacterium
GGAATCCGACGGCGGCAAACCCGGGACGTGGCTCTTGTGGCTCGCGGCTCTGACAGGGATGCTCCTGGCGCACCACAGGATGAGCGTCCTGCTTCTCCCGTCGCTGGCCTACTGGCTATGGGTGCATCGAGAAGGAGTGATCAGATCGTGCAAGCCGGTGGGCTATTTCACGCTGCCGCTACTGGCCTACCTTTACATCCCGCTCCGCGGCCTGACGACGACCTCGCTGGACGGGACGTACCAGAACACGCTTAGAGGCTTCCTCCAGTGGACGATGGCCAGCAACTACGGCGTGTTCTTCAGGGAGAATCCGTTCCACGTGCATTACACCCCCGCTTACTTCGCAAAGCTTTGGGAGCACTCCTTCGGCCCTGTGGGGCTGGCGATCGGCGTGCTTGGAATGATCCTGCTCTGGAAGAAAAGGGACGTGTGGATATTCCTGATGCTGGCGCTGGTGCTGAATCTGGCGTTCGCGCTTACCTACAAAGTGGCAGACGTTCAGGTGTTCTTTCTGCCGTCGTTCCTCCTTTTCTCGGCGTTCGTGGGATACGGGCTGACGGTTTTCGACGCCATCAGGTGGAAGCCTGTCGCCACCTTGCTGACGTTGCTTTTCCTCCTGCAGCCAGCGATCGTCGCCAATGCCGAATGGAGCCAGCAGGACAGGTCTCATTCGTGGGCAGTGTACGATTATGCCGTCGACGTGATGAGCCAACCGATGCCCAGGGGATCGGTGATCGTGGGGCTGCTTGGCGAAAAGACCCTATTCACGTACATGCAGCGATTTCACAACATGCGCCGCGACGTGACTATCTTTGCACAAGACGATCCACACGAGCGACTCGCGCTCGTCACGAGCCTGGCTGACCAGCGCAAACACGTGTTCCTCACCAGAAAGCTCGCCGGGCTTCCGGAGAAATTCCCGCTGAGCGCAATGGGGCCTCTGATTCAGGTACTGGAACCGGGCACGTACCCAGACACTTCCGGCATGATACCGCTCCGCAAAAAGATGTCGCCGTCCATCGTGCTTCTCGGATACAAATCAGAGGTGCTGAGCACGCACACGGGGCAAAAAGCGAGGATAACGCTGTTTTGGGAAGCCCAGGACAAAATCCGAGAAGACTTCAAGGTTTCCGCAAGGCTGAACGTGGGCAGAACCACGGCCTTCGCCGTAGACGACTGGCCTGTGCATCGGGCGTACCCGACCAGGTACTGGCGTGATGGTGATATCGTGGCTGATTGTTATGATCTCAAGCCGCCCAAGACCGGTAACTACGAACCACTGATCGTTTTGTACCGGGCCAGGGATGTAAAGGAAGTAGGAAGAGCAACGCTGCCACCGATACTTCTGAAAGAACCAACAGAAACTCGGAACAACCCTTAGGGCCTTCGGTAAAAGAAAATCCTTCCTTTTCACGCACAACCCCACAGGAGGCGAAGACACGAGTTTCGGATCGCCCTCGAGCTATGTCTGCCGCTGCCCCCCCAACCTCAAACTTCTTCTGGTCTTCAACCCCCACTCTGAACAGATACACTTCTACCAAAATACTCGCAGTGGTTCCCAACATACCATGCTTATGTCCCTGTTAGATCTTGCGCCGCTGCGATTTTGCCTACGCCGGGACACGGTTGTATAATTCCGGCAGACTTTGATCCGTCCGGAGGAAAGAAATGGCAAAAAAGAGAAGCAAGAGCCGTAGGAGAAGGCCAAGCACTTATCAGCCCAAGGCTACTGCTCCCAAGCCCAAGGAGCAAGCTCCGGCGAGCGCTGCTCCCAGGCCGAGGAAACCGAGCGCACCGCAGCAGCGGCCAGTGTACACCGGAAGGCACGCTTCCCATCTGGCGGCGATGGATATCGACAACGACCAGGTCATGTACTCCTACGTGAAAAAAGACCTCACGAGGATCGGTATTCTGGCCTCGCTGATGTTCGGGACGCTCATCGTCCTCAAGATCCTGGGAGTTTCCTGATAGAGAAACTATCTCGGTGTAGATGGCGGCGGGGCGACTCGCCGCCATTTTCATAGCCGGGGACTGCGATGCAGAACCACAAACCGTGGCGAGGCCAAACTTCACCCGGGAGGGGAAGACAATGGACATGAAATTCGACTTCAACAACATGATGGAGACTTTCGTTGGGGAACATGGCTTTTCCGAAGCGGAGCTCGAAACCATGGAGGGCGCCGCTTCCAGTGCCGTTCAGGCGGTTCAGAAGCGCAGGGGCACTGGGTGGCTTGGCTGGATGGAGCTTCCGTACCAACAGCCGGAGACCCTTGATCGGATACGGGAAGTGGCCGAGAGGTTCCGCAAGTGCCGCGATTTCGTGGTCCTCGGGATCGGCGGCTCCGCACTGGGCACGATCGCCCTGAAATCGGCGCTGCTGCATCCGTGGCACGACCTACTTCCCGCCGAAAGGCGGGGCGTGCCCCGATTGCACGTTCTCGACAACGTCGATCCCCGTTGGCTGGGCACTTTCCTGGAGCTCCTCGAACCGGAGTCCACGTGCGTGAACGTGATCTCCAAGTCCGGCAGCACCGCCGAGACGATGTCGCAATTCCTCTGGATGAGGGACTGGCTGAAAAAGGGCGTCGGCAAGAGGTACACAGATCGAATCGTGGTGACCACCGACGCGGTGAAGGGCGCGCTCAGGGCTATGGCAAAAGAGGAAGGGTTCAAAGCTTTCACGATCCCGGAAGGGGTAGGCGGCAGGTTCTCGGTCCTATCGCCTGTGGGACTCTTCCCGGCAGCCGTGGTCGGGATCGACATCCAGTCGATGCTCGAGGGCGCAGCGTCTGCCGACGCGGCGGCCAAAGCGGAGAACCTTTGGGAAAACCAGGCTCTGATGATGGCGGTGCTCGCTTACCTTTCGTTCAAGAAAGGCAGGAACATCTGGGTGATGATGCCTTACGTTCAGGCGCTTAGGGACGTGGCCGACTGGTTCCGCCAGTTGTGGGCGGAGAGCCTCGGCAAAGCCGTGAACCGCCGGGGTGTGGAAGTCCACGTAGGCCAGACCCCGGTGAAGGCGCTCGGGACCACGGACCAGCATTCGCAGGTTCAGCTCTACATCGAAGGCCCGCACGACAAAGTGGTGCATTTCATCGGGGTGGAAGATTACGGCCTCGAACTGGAGATTCCGGCGGAGCGCACTGGGCAGGATTCGCTGGACTACCTGGGCGGGCACACTTTCAACGAACTGATCAAGGCGGAGCAGGAGGCCACAGCCCTTGCTCTGGCGGAAGCAGGGCGCCCGAACTGCACGCACACCATCCCGAAGGTCACTCCGTTCACCCTCGGCGAGCTGTTCTTCACGCTGGAGATGGCGACCGCGTACAGCGGCGAGCTTTACGACATCGACGCGTTCAATCAGCCGGGCGTGGAAGCTGGAAAAGTGGCAACCTACGCCCTCCTCGGCAGGCCGGGGTACGAATCGAGGAAGAAGGAAATCGAAGCGGCGAAGGCGAAACGACAGGGCAGGTTCGTCATCGGGTGAATCGAACGGCAGGAGGCGGTTTCCCATGAAACCACTTGGGGAAAGCACCGTGGCGGTGGTCGGGCTGGGGCTGATGGGCGCTTCCATGGCGTGGAAGCTGAAGCAGGACGGCGCTGCATTGCGGGTACTCGGGGTGGTCCACAGAGCAGAGACCGGGCGGAAGGCGCTGGAGCGCGGCATCGTCGACGAAATCATCCCGTGGACGGAAGCCCTGTCTGCCGATCTGCTGGTCCTTGCAACGCCGGTTCGGACGATAATTCGCCAGCTCGGGGAGATCACCGGTGCCCCGGGGTTGGTGATCGACCTGGGGAGCACCAAGAGCGCTATCGCCCGTGCCATGGAATCCCTGCCGGAAGGTGTGCGCGCCGTCGGCGGGCACCCGATGTGCGGCAAAGAGGCTTCCGGCATCGACGCCGCCGATCCGGAACTCTACCGCGGATGCACGTTCGTGCTCGTCCCCACTTCCCGATCCGACGAAGAGTCGATGGCGCTGGCCAGGGAACTGGCGCTGGCGCTCGGCTCCGTGCCGATGCTGCTCGACCCGGAACGGCACGACAGGCTGGTGGCCGCCATCAGCCATCTGCCGTACATGGTCTCCTCGGCGCTGATGTGGCTGGTGAGCGAGATCGCCGAGGAGGACGA
>JALWAP010000065.1 GCA_027016315.1 Anaerolineae bacterium
CTCAGCACCTTCGTGATCGCCGCCGTCAGCGTCGTCTTCCCATGGTCAATGTGCCCTATCGTCCCCACGTTCACATGGGGCTTCGTCCGCTCAAAATGCTGCTTGGCCATGTAATCCCCTCCTCAAAGGTACTTTTTATCTGATTTTTGCATTCCTTAGGCAACAACAAGGACGCCGAGGCATCCTCATCTCAGCGTCCCGTTTGGTTTGCCCTGCAAAGGTTACCCAAAAGTTAGCCGAACCTGCTTATTATACACATCATTTTTGGCAATCTGCAAATTCAGAAGGCCAAAATTAAAATCACTTTCCTCCGACGATCTTCTTTTCCAGGTCTTCGCTAACCTGTTCGTAATGATCGAACTCCATCGTGAAGGTGCCCCTTCCCTGGGTTATGGAGCGCAAAGTCGTGGCGTAGCCGAACATCTCCGCCAGCGGGACGTAAGCCTTGATCGACTGAAGGCCATTGCCGAGCGGCTCCATACCTTCGATCCTGCCCCTGCGGGAGCTGATGTCGCCGATCACTTCACCCATGTACTGCTCCGGAACCACCACCTCCACTTTCATTACCGGCTCCAGGAGCACCGGGTGAGCCTTCTTCGCCGCTTCTCGGAAAGCCATCCCCGCCGCAATCTTGAAGGCCATCTCGGACGAGTCAACCTCGTGGTAAGACCCATCGACGACGGTGGCTTTCACGCCCACCACCGGATACCCAGCCAGCACGCCGGAATCCATCATTTCCTTCACGCCCGCTTCTATCGCCGGAATGAACTCCTTTGGGATCGCTCCACCAACGATCTTGTTTTCGAACACGAACCCTTCCGGCTTGGGCAGAGGCTCGACCTCCAACCACACGTCGCCGTACTGACCGCGCCCGCCGGTCTGCCGTACGAACCGGCCTTCCGCCTTGGCTTTGGTGGTGATCGTCTCACGATACGCCACCTGCGGCTTGCCGACGTTTGCCTTGACCCCGAACTCCCGCTTCATGCGCTCAACTATGACGTCCAGGTGAAGCTCTCCCATGCCGGAGATGATCGTCTGTCCCGTCTGCTCGTCGGTGCGAACCCGGAACGTGGGGTCTTCCTCCGAAATCTTCTGCAAAGCCGTGGAAAGCTTGTCCTGATCCGCTTTCGTCTTCGGCTCGATGGCGACGGAAATGACCGGCTCCGGGAATGTGATGGATTCCAGCAAAATCGGCTTCGACGGATCGGAAAGGCTTTCACCCGTAAACGTCTGCTTCAGCCCCACGATGGCGGCAATATCCCCAGCCTGGATGGCGTCGATTTCCTTTCGCTTGTCGGCGTACATCTGCAAGATGCGCCCAACGCGCTCCTTCCTGCGCCGATTGACGTTCAGCACCTGAGCGCCAGACTTGAGGGAACCGGAATAGACCCGGACGAACACAAGCCTTCCAACGTAAGGATCGGCGACCACTTTGAAAACCAACGCCGAAAGCGGCTCGTTCACATCCGCCTTTCGGATCTCCTCCTCGCCGGTCAGCGGGTTCACACCTTTGACCGGGGGAATGTCCAGCGGCGAAGGCAGGTAATCGACGATTGCGTCCAGGACCGGCTGCACGCCCTTGTTCTTCAACGAACTTCCACACAGGACAGGGACGACCTCGTTGGCGATGGTAGCCTTCCTTAAAACCGGCTTTATCTCCTCAGGGGAGATTTCGCCCCCTTCCTCCAGGTATTTTTCCATCAATTCGTCATCGAATTCGGCGAGCTTCTCGATCATCTGCTCCCGCTGGCGCTCTACTTCATCCTCCAGTTCCGCCGGAACCGGCTTGACCTCCGGCTTCGCCCCGAGTTCGTCGGTGAAGTAATACGCCTTCCGCTCGATGATGTCCACCATCCCCACGAAGTCGCTTTCGGCGCCGATAGGCACCTGGATGGGAACCGGGTTCGCCTTCAACCTGTTCCTTATCATGTCCAGAGTCCGGTAGAAATCCGCCCCGACCCTGTCCATCTTGTTGACGAAAGCGATTCGCGGCACGTTGTAACGATCCGCCTGCCGCCACACGGTCTCGGACTGCGGTTCGACCCCAGCCACGGCATCGAACACGACAACCCCTCCGTCGAGCACGCGCAGGCTTCGCTGCACCTCGGCGGTGAAATCGATGTGGCCGGGCGTATCGATTATGTTGATCTGGTAACCACGCCATTCGCAGGAAATGGATGCGGAAACGATGGTGATCCCGCGCTCCCTTTCCTGGTCCATGAAGTCGGTGACCGTCGTACCTTCGTCGACGTTGCCCAACCGGTATGTCTTACCAGTGTAAAACAGAATCCGCTCGGTAGTCGTCGTCTTGCCCGCATCGATGTGGGCGATGATCCCGATGTTTCTCAACAGCTTCAAATCTTTTGCCATGTTACCCTACTTCCCCAAGACGTCTGCAATGTTCCATCCCAAGACACACAATAAGGGCGCAGCCCGCTGAACAGCCAAACCAGCACGCTGCGCCCATCACCGTTCGACCACTGGACGGAGACAAGCTTAATTACGGATTTACCACCTGTAATGGGCGAATGCCCTGTTCGCCTCCGCCATCCTGTGGGTATCCTCGCGCTGCTTGATGGTGGCGCCTGTGTTGTTGGCGGCATCCAGCAGCTCGCCCGCCAGCTTCTGGGCCATCCCACGCCCGGAATGCTTTCTGGCGTTGGTGACAAGCCAGCGGATCGCCAGCGTGAGCCCTCTACGCTCGGATACCTCCACCGGTACCTGGTAGCTCGCACCGCCGACACGGCGAGAACGAACCTCCAGGAGCGGAGTGGCGTTCTTCACTGCCTGCTGGAAGACCTCCAGCGGGTCCTTCTTGGTTTTCTGCGCTATGATGTCGAGAGCGTCGTACATGATGCGCTGGGCGACGCTTTTCTTCCCTTTCATCATGAGCCGGTTGATGAATTTGGCAACCAGCACACTGTTGTATTTCGGATCCGGCTCGATATGCCTTATCTCTGCCCTTTTCCTACGCGGCATTCCACTCACTCCTTCCTAAGAGATTAGCCAGGCTAAAGCTGGTTGTATCAGACCACGCCCTTGACCTTCTTGGTGCCGTATTTCGACCTGCCCCTCTTCCTGTTCTCGACGCCGGTTGCATCCAGCGCACCGCGCACGATGTGATACCTTACGCCAGGCAAATCCTTCACACGGCCACCCCTGACCAGCACCACCGAGTGCTCCTGCAGGGAATGTCCTTCTCCCGGGATGTAGGCCGTCACCTCGATCCCGTTGGAGAGCCTCACACGGGCGATCTTCCGCAGAGCGGAATTCGGTTTCTTGGGCGTGGTGGTCTTGACGGCAGTGCACACGCCCCGCTTCTGCGGCGAACCTTTCGGCAGCCTGTGAGTCTTCCCGGTCAGAGCGTTGTAAGCATACTGCAATGCCGGTGCCTTTTCCTTTTTCTTGACCGGCTTTCGGCCTTTCCTAACCAGCTGATTGATAGTCGGCATTACCCCTCCTGTACGCGTTATTACCTCAGGGACGAAGTCCCTTGTTGTTCAACAGCTACATAGTCTAACATCGCGATCTGATATGGTCAAATTTGGGAACCCGGCTTTACACACCGCCGCAAAGCTCACTCTTTCCAAACAGGCGGCATTATCAACGCGTCCGTAGGGCATCGTACAGCACAAAGCCCACACCCGAAGCAAAGGTCTGAATCCAAAACCGCCAGCTTTCCCTCCATCCAGATTGCGTTGTAGTGACAGCTCAGCTCACACAAGCCGCAACCGATGCATTCGTCCGGGTTGTATTGGACCGGCACGGTATAGGTGTGCGGCTGCATCCTGGCCCAGTTCCTGACTCCGACCCCAACCGCTTCCCGAACCGAGCCGTAGCCATGGGAATCAAGCCATTTGCTCAGCTTCTTTACGATGCTCCCGTAGATCCGGGCCCCCTTCGTTTCGGCCTCCGTCGCAACCTGGACAGCAGAAGCCCCGCTCATCAGAAATTCCACGGCATCCTGAGCCGATGTGACCCCACCGGCACCCACGACCGGCACGGAAACCGATCGGGCGATGTCGAACACGTTCCTGAGGGCAAATGCCCTCATGGCGGTTCCGCCGATCCAGGCATGCCCATCCTTCCCGGGGAACGATGGCTTGGCCTTTTCGATGTCTATGGTCATCACAGGGCCAAAAGAATGTGTGGCGACGATTGCATCGGCTCCTGCTTCCTGGCTCGCCCTGGCCAGCGCCTCGATCTCCGTGCCCAAAGGGGGAAGTTTGACCATCACAGGCCCGTTGAACGCTCTCTTGGCAGCCAAGATCGCTTCCTTCAGCGCCGAAGGGTCTTTCACGATGGGATTGCCGTGCCTGGAAATCACCTCGTCCACCACAGCGGCGGCGTCCACCATCGGATCGACTGTGGGACGCAGGAAATTGGTGGCAATTTCGATCGCATCGGCGAACTTCGCCACCCTCGGCACCACTTCCTCCAGCTCACCTGCCGTGAATCCCACGCTGACTATCAGCGGCACGCCAGCCCGGTCCGCATGAGCCCTCGCCTCCGGCAGAATGCCATCGACCCATTCGTCGAGCGTGCGGGAGGACCAGGTCGGTAGGTGAAGCAATCCGCCTCGAATTCCAACGGGGTTCGGCGGCTCTGGAGCCGGGAGCAATGAGATCGTGTGGGTCACTACCCCGCCGACGCCGCTATCGATCGCTTTTGCGATTCCCCTGGCCGTCCCTGTGAGCGGGCTGGCAGCGGCGATTATCGGGTTCCTGAAAGCAATCCCGGCTATCTCGACGCCCATCTCAGCCATGATTCACCTCCTCCCGCTCCGGAAGAGCAAGCCCCCGGATTTCCTCCACGCTCGAATACCCATGCCTGTCCAGCCATTCGTCGATTTCCGCCGCAATCTTCCCGTACACACCGTTCCCGCGCATGATCGCCGCGGTGCACACCCCGACCAGCGACGCTCCGGCCATGATGTATTCGATGGCATCTTTCCCGCTGCTGATCCCGCCCACGCCGATTATGGGCAGATCGACCACCTGGGCGATGTCGTAGACGCACCTGAGCGATAGAGGTTTGAGCGCAGGGCCGGAAAGCCAGCCGTACGAGTTCTTCCCACCGAGCCACGGGACTCCCTTTTCGATGTTCATCCCGAACGCGGGGCCAAAGGAGTTCGTCGCACTGATTCCATCGGCTCCGGCATCCTTCGCTGCCAGGGCTGCAGCCTTCATCTCCCTGCCCAACGGGCTCATTTTCACCAAAACCGGAACATCCAGGGCGCTCTTTGCAGCGTCTATCGCCTCGATCATTGGGCGCGGGTCTTCGCCCAGGTAGTGGGTAGAAAGCTCCAGGGCGTCCGCCCACGGCTTGAGCTTTGGCGCGAGCTGAGCAATCTCCTGAGCCGTGTACCCGACGCTTATGATCAGCGGGATTCCTGCTTCGTCGGCAGCCCTCCTGGCGATGTCGTATTCTTTCGCCAGCCACCGCTCCGGCGGCAGCTCCGACCAAAGCTCAGTGTTGATGAACCCGCCCTTTATCGCCGCCATGTGGGGCATGGGTACCGGGGCTGCATCCACAGAGATGGTCTTGGAAAGCAATCCACCGGCTCCACCCCTGGCTACCTCCTCAAGCCGCTCCCCGTCCCGGACGTTCGGACCCGCGGCAGGGATCACCGGGTTCCTAAATCTCATCCCGAGGACTTCTACTTCAAGGTTTGCCATACTTTTCCTCCTGAACGTGGACGTCTATTGCGGAAACATCGGAGATGGGGACGAAATCACCTCTTTCTTTCGAGCCGGCCTTTCCCGGAAAACACCAAAGGCGGCTTGCCATCGGCTATGAATTCGGAGAAACGGACCTCGATCTCGCCAGTCCTACCGTCGTCGAGCTCGAGAATGAAAGGAGAACCTTCAGGGGACACCTTTTTTCTGAGGCTTTCCTCCCCGTCCATGACCTCGATGAACCCACCCCACCCGGCTTCATCAAACCAGGTCAAGGCTATCACTCCCCAGGAAGCCCCACCAGGGGCTTTCAGTACGCCTTTGTGTCTCGTGGTAAGAGTCATCGTCGCCTCCACGCAAAGATTTCAGAACGAAAAACGCCACCGGGAAATGTGGCGTCTACCGCCCACGGATACAGGTTCGAGGCTGAGCGCCTCCAAGCAAAAGACGTGCTCGAAAACAATGCGGCAAAAGTATAGCATAGCACGCCGGGGACAGCCAGCGCGCTACAGTGGGTAGGCGAAGGCGGTGCCTGCGCCTACCCATAGAGACGTGTGACACTACTTCGTCAGCGACGAAGAACCTCGAACGCCCTCTTCCGGCTCCTGACAAGCTCCACCCACGGCTCACCATCGGCAAACGAAAAAGCGCGGGGTTACACCCGCGCTGTATTCCGTCCGTGAAGGGGCATGCGGACCGTGTTGAAGGTTTACAAGGAGCCCATCGTAACGGCGCCAAGGCCGAATATACCGGCTATTATGGCCGCTACGATCATCATTACCACCCAGCCAATCACCACGGTGAGCACGGCCTTGGTGGTATCGAAATCCAGCGCCTGCCTCACGGCGATGACGCCCGCCACCAACGCCCAGATCGAACCGACCAACGCAATCAGCCAACCAAGGATCGGAATGAAAGAGAAGAACCCAAGCACATTCGGGGAGTAAGCATAGCCGATCGTCCTCAAGAGCTCTCCGTAATCGGCAGTCCCGTGGAACAGGTTCACACCAACGATGTACACAACGAAAGACCAGACGAAGTAGCCGACCAGTGCCATGATAATTCCACCAATCAACCCCATGATCATGGCACCGGGGCGTCCGGCAAACAAGTCCGCCAAAGCTCCCCCGAGACCGGCGATCACACTGACGATCACCACCACGGTTATCGCTTCCGTGGTCAGAGACTCGTCAGCCTCCACCTCCTCGTACAAATTCACATCCAACATTGCCGCACGGATCATCTTTTGAAGCATAGAAACCTCCTTTCTGTAAGCAGACGATAATGGAGAAAGACACTCGATAGAACGCAAAACTCACTCTAAGTCAGGAAACGCATGCCCCTCAAAGCAACCAAAGTATACACAAAAAATCCGCCCAGGACAAATGCCTCCAGCAAGCCCGCCAACGGCATGGTCTTGCCAAGGCTACACCAAACCAAAGCCCTGTCAAAAAGTTACAATCGAGACTGGGAAATTATTCCTCTTCGGGAGAATACACTCCAATTACAGGAAAGCTCTCGAGAATCTTCGCGCTATGAGGAGCGTGGCCCAACTCCTCCGTCAAGTCTTTTCCAGCATCATGCATCGCCCAATGAACGCCCTGGGGCCACAGCATGCTTTCGGTGACATCGTAGACAAGCCCTTTGTACGCTACCAAGGCCCGTCGCCCTTCCTTCCCATCGTACTGCGCCAGCTTCGATTTCGTGAACTTGTTCACCCGTGTCGTCCTCCTCGTCGAAGGGATTCCAGGACATCCTGGCCATAACCGTAAGCTATTTTACCACAACTCGCCGCCACGCAAGAGTCGCGGAGCCCAATTTCGTCGCCCGATCGTCGCTCAGATCACGCCTCTCTCACGTAAGCCCGCTATCTCCTCCGGCGAATACCCCAGCTCGTCCAGCACTTCCTCCGTGTGCTCCCCCAGGAGCGGAGGATGCCGATAGATGCCGAGGTGCGTCTCCGAAAGCTTATAGGGCAAGCCCACCAGCTTCACCTTACCGGCAGTAGGATGCGGAACTTCCACCACCATATCCCTGGCCTTCGCCTGCGGGTGCTCGAAGACTTTGTCGATGGTGTTGATCGGAGCACATGGGATTTTCGCCGCCTCCAGCAATTCCAGCCATTCGGCGGTAGACCTGGTTCTGAATCGATCTCTGAGCATGGGGATCAACGCCTCCCTGTTCCTCACGCGATCCGGGTTCGAACGAAACCGCGGATCGTCAGGCAACTCGTCCAACCCGAGGACATGGCAGAACCGACGGAACTGGGAGTCGTTCCCCGCTCCCGCAGCGATGTAGCCATCGGACGTGGGGAATGTTTCGTATGGCACGATGCTGGGGTGGGCATTCCCGTACCGCTTCGGCTTTTCGCCAGAAACCAGGTACGCCGAGGCCACGTTGATGAGCCAAGCGATCTGTGATTCGAAAAGGGAAACGTCCACACGCTGTCCCTGCCCCGTTTTGTCACGATGGCGAAGAGCCGCCTGAATGGCGTTGGCAGCATACAAACCAGCCGTCACGTCCACGATCGCCACCCCGACCTTGTATGGTTCTCCGTCGGCAGGGCCTGTGATGCTCATTATCCCTCCTTCGGCCTGGATCATGAAATCGTACCCAGGCTTGGAGGCGTAAGGTCCGGAAGCACCGTACCCGGTGATGGAGCAGTAGATCAGCCCCGGGTTCACTTTCCGCAAGTCCTCGTATCCTATGCCCATCCGGTCGAAATCGCCGTGTTTGAAATTCTCGATGAGCACGTCCGCCCCAGCGACGAGCTCTTTGAGGATCTTCTTCCCCTCTTCGCTCTTCAGGTTCAAGGTGATGCTGCGCTTGTTCCGGTTGATGGAGAGGTAATAGGCGCTTTCACCGCCTGTAAACGGAGGCCCCCACCGGCGGGTATCGTCTCCGGTCCCAGGACGTTCCACCTTTATCACATCCGCGCCCATGTCCCCAAGCACCATAGCGGCGTACGGCCCAGCGAGAACCCGGGAACAATCCACAACACGGACTCCATCCAGAGGCAAAGAACGTTGGCGTGACATGGCAAGCTCTCCTTTCGCAAGATCGATCCGGAAAACCACCGATAGTGTACACCCGCGCCCTACGGATGTAAAAACCGGCTGTCTCGGCAGAACGTCCGCGGTACGTTAAAAAGACATTTGCTCAGGATAGAGGTATACATGCAGCGAAGAATTCCTGTCGCCTCTGACAATCTCCACAGCGACAGAGCTCGGCTGACAACCCCTTCACTCCTCGCCACGCCGGTAAACACACACTAACACGAGATCGTTGACGTTGGTCATCGTCGGGCCTGTGACCAGCAAGCCTGCAGCCGCCTTGAGGAACGTGTACGAATCATTATTCGCCAGGCTTTCGACGGCGGAAAGCCCAGCAGCCTTTCCTCGTTCCACGGTCCTGGAGTCGACGATTCCCCCGGCAGCGTCTGTAGGGCCGTCGGTTCCGTCAGTTCCAAGGCTCGCTATCAGCACACCATCGGAAAAGCTTTCCATTGCGATGGCAGCGGAGAGCGCAAGTTCCTGGTTCCGCCCTCCGAGACCATCTCCCAGCACCGTAACGGTGGTCTCCCCACCCATGACCAAACACGTCGGTAGAGGAAGTGGTTTGCTGCTGGCGAGTTCTTCTTTAGCCAGGGAAGCGACGAATTTCCCGGCTTCCCTGGCCTCTCCTTCCAGGAAGGTCGTGAGCAAGAGAGCCTTGTACCCCCTCAACGATGCTTCTTCCACTGCCGCTTCGGCAGCCACGCGGTTATCTCCAACCAAGACAACATAGCTCCTGGAGAACACCTCGTCTCCGGGCTTGGGAGTTTCCTGTTCCAGGCCGTTGATGCCGCGCTCGAGCCTTTTTCGGACGGCTCGAGGGATTTTATCCAGTAGGTTGTATTTTGCAAGGACGTTCCACGCATCCCGGTAAGTACTGGAATCCGGCACTGTAGGCCCGGATGCTATCACGTCCAATGGGCTACCGATCACGTCCGAGAGGATCAACGAAACGATGGTCGCTGGGTAGGCCGCTTTTGCGAGCTGCCCTCCTTTGACGCGGGAAAGGTGCTTCCTGACAGCATTGATCTCACCGATGGACGCCCCAGATTCCAGCAGAAGCCGATTGGTCGCCTGGATGTCACGCAGATCTATCCCAGCAGCAGGCTCTACGAGCAAGGCCGAGCCGCCCCCGGAGATCAGCACTACGAGCAGATCGTCTTTCCCCACCCGTTCGGCTATCCGGAGAATTTCCTTGGTGCCGACGACCCCATTCTCGTCCGGGATCGGGTGGCCAGCTTCATGAATGTGAATTCTACCGGTACGTGCCCCATACCCGTACCTGACGTTGACCCACCCTTCAGCGATCCTGTCTCCGAGGATTTCTTCCACAGCCTGCGCCATCCTTGCGCTGGCTTTCCCGGCGCCCACGACGGAAACCCTTTGAATCACGCCAAGGTCGTAGCGGTTAGGGCCAATAGTCAAAGCGTTGCCTCTCCTCTTCACGCGCTCGCGCACGGCTCCATACGGGTCGACGGCGCGCAAAGCCGCCTCCATGATGGAGAGCATGTCATTTCTGCGTTTCGGGTCCCCGGAAGCGATGACCTTTCGATCGAACATCTTAGCCCCTACGGAACGTCAGTTCGATATGGTTCTCTTCTGCTCAATCAAAGCAGAGAGCCTGCGAATTTCCCTCTGAAGGGCATTTTCTTCGTCCTTCAACCGTTTGATTTCTGTCAAAATGTAAGTCGGGGTATCCAAACCCATCACGTCCCGTCTTTGAAGGTATGTCTGGAGGTTGCCTTGGATGATCTCCAGGCGGCGTCTCAGGCTCTCCAGTTCGTTCTCGAGCATCTTCAAAGTGTAGAACCGGTATCTGTCGTTCCTGCCAAGCATCTCTGCAGCAGGCTTGGATTCGGCATGCCCGCCGCTCGGCAGAGTGAACAGAGTGCCCCATTCCGCCCGCATGTAGATGACCGGGGTGGCGAATCCTCTACTGCCCGGGTAGTAGGCGAGCAGCCTGTTCCTGGCGTGTGTAGTGGCGACATCCACACGACCGACCGAGTCGCCTTTGCACAGCGCACGGTAGAAATTCCTGGCAAAGGACACGGCGTCCCTATCCAGGATCGGATACTGCATTGCGACCACAGAAGGGACTCCGGCAGCCACCAGCGCTGGCGCCATTCCGACAAACGCCCTGGCCGAGGATACTTCCGCGCTTTGACAAGCATTTAGCACCACGAGCCTGAGGGTGCTTTGGGTCAGGAGAAGATGCCCGATCTGCGTTGTCGCGACCCATTCTCCCCTGTCCGATCCGTTGAAGTAAAGAAAAGCCTCCTGCCTGTTCTCGTCGAACGAGCCGTGCCCAATGTAATGCAAAATATGAAATGCCTCCCCCGATATCGCATCCCCAAGCCGCTCCAGCGTAACCTCCCCATCCAGGAACCTGACATCGAGTGTGCCTTCCGGCAACAATTCGACGGCATCGAGTATCAAATCACGCTCCCGATCCACATCCAGACCAGTGCCCCCAGGGACTACGACCAGCATTTTGAGGGGAGGCCATACGGTCAGCGGGGTTATCGGCGGGAAAACGCTTTGGTCCAAGAACCTGACGAGCAAGGTAGACGGATCGGCAGCGAGGAATTTCCGCCGCTCTGGGTTGAACAAGAACTCCCACGGGAGGACAGCTAGCTCTGGTGGGTCTATGGCGAGCCGAACGCGAATGCCTCTTTCCTCGGAGGCCTCCGTTCGGCTGACGGCTTGCAGCCACAGATAATAAACATTTCCGCGGAGGAGAGCCCGGAACAACTTCTCCCCAAGGAGCATGAAATCGCTTCCCGATCGAGGAAGCCGCCTGCCCTGGGAGATTTTCTGGTTCAGGTCAACGAACCCTTGATCCGAGAGCAACTCTCCCAGAGGTTCGGTCGCCCTACCAAGTGGACCAAAGCTTGCCTCGACCGTGTACTTCTCTTTCTCATTAGCCGGAAGAATTCGCACGTCAAAGTTATCATAAAGCATAAAAACCTGCCCACAGGAACGAATTTTAGGCGCCGTTAGGCTGGATGTGCAATCCAACATCGCCCGAAGTCTACCTGATGCCACACCCGAAATACATTTTACCAATAAACTTCTCCAAATACAACAGCAACTTACATTTTTTAAGAATTAACTATTCGACCTAGCAGACTTGACTCCGGGGAACTCCGATAGTATAAAACAACTGGTACTGCGTCACGGGTAGCTGCAGGGGCAACAGATTTCCACCCCCTCGCCGCGGTGTCCGACAGCAACTTCCATCGCGGTACCGGATTCCCACTTTGTGGAAAGCGTGCAAAGGGGGAGTTCTGACTCTGGAACCGAGAACTCTGAATCGGAAGGAGGTGGTCGAAGCGACGACAAGCGCGAAAGCATCGACTCGATGAGTATCAATCAAAAAAAGTTTTTTCAAGGAGGAAAGAACCATGAAAAATCGAAAGCTTCTTACCTGGATTCTGGTGCTGGCTATGCTCTTGCCTGTCCTCTCGGCTTGCGCCAAGCACACGCCTGCACCTACCAAAGCTCCGGCGGCAACCAAAGCTCCCGCCACCAAAGCTCCTGCTCCTACAAAGGCTCCAGCCGTGCAACTCGGCACCAAAGATCACCCCATCAGGATGGTCTTCGTCCCCTCAGGCAACACTCAGGCCATCCTCACAGGAGCCAAGGAGCTCGATGACCTGCTACACAAGCAGACCGGCCTTTACTTCAAGTCCTCTGTTGCCACAAGCTACGCTGCCGCTATCGAGGCCATGTGCGCAGGCAAAGCCGATGTGGGCTGGCTCTCCACCTTCGCCTACGTCCTCGCTCATGACAAATGCGGCGTCGAGGTCAAGCTCGTCACCGTCCGCTACGGCAAGCCCTACTACCGCGGCCAGATCATCGTCCGAGCCGATAGCGGCATCAAGACCCTCGACGACCTCAAAGGCAAGAAATTCGCTTTCGTCGACCCGGCTTCCACTTCCGGCTACCTCTATCCTTCCGCCATGTTCAAGGAACACGGCATCGATCCGGACAAAGACTTCGCCCAGGTCGTCTTCGCCGGTTCCCACAACGCGGTCGTGCTGGCAGTCTACAAAGGCCAGGTCGACGCTGGCGCTACCTATGAGGACGCACGCGGCACCATCGCCAAGGACTTCCCTGACGTGAAGCAGAAGGTGAAGGTGATCGCCTACACCGACAAGATCCCCAATGACACCGTCAGCGTCCGGAAGGACCTGCCGGAGGATCTCAAGAAGAAGATCACCGACGGCCTCCTGGCT
>JALWAP010000066.1 GCA_027016315.1 Anaerolineae bacterium
GTTCCTGGTACACCTGCGGCATCTCTTTCTTCATCTCGTCGATGGGCTTGGGAGTGCGGATGCCTGCCACCACATCCTCGCCCTGAGCGTTGACCAGGTATTCGCCCCAGAATTTCTTCTCGCCGGTAGAAGGATCGCGGGTGAACGCCACGCCGGTAGCGCTGTCGTTACCCATGTTCCCAAAGACCATGGTGACCACGTTGACCGCAGTGCCCAGGTCGTCGGGGATTCCGGCGGCTTTGCGGTAAGCGATAGCCCTGTCGCTGTTCCAGGATTTGAAAACAGCCTCGATCGCGAGCCGAAGCTGTTCCATGGGGTCCTGTGGGAAATCGGAGCCAGTGTGCTTTTTGTAAACTTCCTTGAACCGCTCCACCAGTTCTTTCAGGTCATCGGCGGTCAGGTCGGTGTCCAGCTTCGCTCCTTTCTCCTTTTTCAATTCCTCCATCGCCTCATCGAATGCCTCATCCGGGATGCCCATCACGATGGAACCGAACATCTGGATCAAACGGCGGTAAGCGTCCCACGCAAACCGCTCGTTCCCGGTGAGCTTCACCATAGCTTTGACGGTTTCGTCGTTGAGACCGACGTTGAGAACGGTGTCCATCATGCCCGGCATGGAAATCTTGGCACCGGAGCGGACGGATACGAGGAGAGGGTTGCTCGGATCGCCGAATTTCTTTCCAGTTTGCTTCTCAACTTCCTTCAGAGCTGCAAGCGTTTGCTCCCACATCCCTTCCGGGAATTTGCCACCCTCGGCCAGGAAAGCGTTGCACGCCTCTGTGGTGATGGTAAACCCTGGCGGTACCGGAAGCCCAGCCCTGGTCATGTCGGCGAGGCCTGCGCCTTTGCCGCCCAGAAGCCCACGGACGCCATCCCAGCTCCCCGTGTACTTCTCGGCTTCGTCCACTTCCCTGAACAGATAGACCCACTTTTTGGCCATAACCAATCCTCCTTGATGTTTGACAGATTTGCGATTCTGTAGATTTTTGGTTCGTCTACACGCGGGCTCCATTGCCCAGCGGTGAGGAACATACCTACGAAAGTATATCGTAGGTCACCTGAAGTTACAAATCTGGCGACCTACCTTCAGGCACCCGACTTCCAAGGAGCATTGTCGGAATGCACTCCCCGCGAATTTGCGTTGTTCGGCATTACCTGTTACAATTAACTGCGAGTGAAACTGATCCTTGTGAATATCAGATCATCCTTCCAGAAAAGCACCGTACAAAGAGGCGTACATCGTGCAAAGAGTGCTTGTTGCCCCATCACCGGCCGTAATACAAACTGATCTGAACAAACTGACAGACGTTTGGATTGGCTGTACAAACGAAACCCTCGCACATCATTCAAAAGCCATCCCGTTCCCAGGCACAGTGAGAGCGGTAAAAGCACGCATCATATATGTTTTATATTCACGTCAAAATGGCTCCAGACACAATACCAGATGAGAGTCAAAGCAGCAGAGGCAATGAAACCTTCCGAACCCTTCGTATGGACAGGATTGTGCGGCTTCGCATCTGCACATTGACTTAATGTACAGAGATGCCCTTTATTTACAAAGATCATCATGCAAGGAGGACTAATGAAAACAGCAAAGCAGGTACTGGCTCTGATTTTTCTCGGTGTTTTGCTATCTCTCTCCGCCTTTACTCCTAGCGCAGTGGCGCAAAATGGCCGTTTCGAGACACAAAAGCCCCTGCAGGAACAAGACAAGGATCGCGGTCCCGCCTGGTGTGACCCCGGTGCCTCCGACGCCCTTCTGAACGGAAGCTTTGAGCTTGTTGACAAGTCAGGTAGGATAGAGGATTGGTACGTAAAAGGCTACAAGGCATACGCGAGCGTATATGACCCACCCGGGCCAGAAGACGGTAAGTTCTTTGCTACCGTTGATGCTCTGGACGGGAAAGAGCCGACCACACTGTACCAGGACATAAAAGGCCTGACTCCAGGACATTCTTACAAGTTCACCATCTACGCTACTCGGAGAACGAATAGAGACCGTGGAGCGAACGTAAGCGTTCAGTACTTTGATATCAAGGGCGATCCAATAGGCTCCCCTGCAAAAGCTTCGGTAACCAACACAGAGAAATGGGCGCAATACACTTTGAACTTAGGACCAGCACCGGCGAATGCAAGCTTCATTCGCATTATGGCCAACACAGGTGGGTATGGTGAAGGGGGATACGTCTTGGTGGATGCGGCGTGCATGTACGAGGGACAAGACGCCTCCTATGACTGGGGGGATCTACCAGATAGTTTTGACACTACAAAAGCCAAAGACGGTCCAAGTCACGATATAAGTCCTGAACTATACTTGGGGACGTGCGTGGATACCGAACCCGACGGTCAACCCGACGAATATGCCGGCGCGGACGGGGCCGGGTCCGGGCACGGCGACGATGGAAACATAGGAGCCGCAGTAGAAGGCAAGTGCGCAGAACCTGGGGACGACGAGGATGGTATAACGCTTTCCACTCCCATGATTCCGGACACCGAAGCTTGTTTCAAAGTCACCGCACATAATGGCACCCCCTCGGATGGGATATTACACGCGTGGATCGATTGGAACGGAGACAAAGATTTCAACAACGGCAGCGGCGACGCTGATCCGGGAGAATTCTATTACCTTGGGATCATCCCACCTAATACGGATTGGGCTGGAAAAGAACTCTGCATCAAAGTTCCTGCCGATGCAAACCTCACTGCCAACATGGCTTTCATGCGTTTCCGGTTGGCACTCAACAAACTGGAAAGCAAAGGATGGAAAGGCCCCGCTAAAATCGGAGAAGTAGAAGACTACTGGCGGCGTTTGGCTACTCTTGGTGATTTCGTGTGGAAGGATGTAAACGGGAACGGGATCCAGGATGACGGAGCAACCGGGATGCAGGGCATCAAAGTCGAACTGTTCCAGAGCAAAGACTGCACCGGAAACATATTAGCCAGTACCAGCACAGACAACAACGGGCACTACAGCTTCTCCGGCCTGATCCCAGGGAGTTATTCCGTCAAGTTCGTCAGGCCGAGCGGCTACGTCTTCAGCCCACAGAACCAGGGCGACGACACCACAGACAGCGATGTCAATCCTTCCACGGGCTGCATCAGTGATATCACCGTTAAGGAAGGCGAAAACAACGCCTGGGACGCAGGTTTGTATCAGCCAGCAACGCTTGGAGACTTTGTCTGGCTCGATGGCAATGCCAACGGCATCCAGGATAACGGTGAGACAGGCATCTCCGACGTTGCGGTGGAGCTTTATAGCGGTGACTCCTGCTCCGGCTCCGCTATCATAAGCACTACCACCGACTCCAACGGCAACTACAGCTTCACCAACCTGACGCCGGGTACCTATTCCGTCAAGTTCGTCAAGCCGAACGGCTACGCCTTCAGCCCTAAGGATCAGGGCTCCGATGACGCCGCAGACAGCGACGCAGATCCTTCCAGCGGTTGCACTGGCGGAATTACCCTGGAAAGCGGCCAGAATGATCCAACCTGGGACGCAGGGCTCTACCAGCCAGCGAGCCTGGGCGACTTCGTGTGGGATGATATAGACGTGGATGGCATCCAGGATAGCGGAGAACCCGGCATCCCCGGTGCAGTAGTGGAACTCTACATCGGCATGAATTGCACTGGATCCGCCATTGCCACCACTACCACCGACGCCAGCGGCATCTACAGCTTCACCAACCTGGCACCGGGGGATTACTGGCTGAGGTTCGCGCTTCCGAGCGGATATCGCTATACTCCCTCAAACGTGGGAGATGACGACAGCGTTGACAGCGACGGTGGGGGGCCCGACGGCTGCACACGTCGCATCACTTTGAGCGCTGGCCAAAACGACACCACGTGGGATGATGGGATGTACCGGCTCGCCACTTTGGGCGATTACGTGTGGGACGATGCAAATGCGAACGGGATCCAGGATAGCGGTGAAACCGGCATTCCCGGCGTCACGGTAGAACTCCGCAGGCCTGGTTGCCAAGGGGATATACGCGGACCCACGGGTGTCCCGATAGAAACCACCACGACAGACGCAAACGGCCACTACACTTTCACCAACCTGATACCGGAAACCTACTCCATAA
>JALWAP010000067.1 GCA_027016315.1 Anaerolineae bacterium
TCCTTGGACAGCCGCCAAACTCGAAAGCTGTGATCGTTGATAACCCGAACTCTGGGGATAGGAAATACAGGGAAGACGAAGAATTCATGTTCACCTGCAATCGGTTGCGGGATCTCCTGGGGAAAGAACCGGCGCAACGATGAAAAAACGTGACATAATCTCGGCTTCGATCGTGATTTTCATTGTGTGGGAGGTTGTTTCACTGATCGCCAGGGTCAGCATACTCCCGCCACCCACCGAAGTGGTCGCCGTTTTCTTCGAAAGGTTTCCCCATGAACTCGGGTGGCATTTTCTGGTGAGCACGTGGAGGGTGGTTGCGAGCATAGCGTTGGCCATCGTCACGGCTGTTCCGCTTGGCATGGCTATGGGACAGATGCCTCAGCTCGATAGGGTTTTCGCTCCGTTCGTTTATGTGTTCTACCCGATACCCAAGATCGTGTTTCTTCCCATCTTCCTGTTGATCCTTGGGATCGGCGACGTGTCGAAGATCGCCATAATTTCCCTCATCCTTTTCTTCCAGATACTCGTGGTCGTCCGGGACGAAGCACGCGCTTTGAGGCCGGAACTGATCCTTTCGGTTCGCTCACTTGGGGCCGGGCGAAGGGCCCTCTTCCGATATGTGTACCTTCCCGCGTGCCTTCCGGCGGCTTTGACCGCGCTGCGGGTGAGCATCGGTACCGCCGTCGCAGTGCTCTTCTTCGCCGAGTCCTTCGCTACCACTTCTGGCCTGGGGTACTACATCATCGTCGAGACCTGGGGCAGGCTGGATTACCCCGGGCTGTACGCTGGTGTGCTCGCGATGAGCCTGCTTGGCTTGATGCTGTACGCCGTCACCGACGGATTGGAGCGGAGGCTTTGCCCGTGGATGAAGTTGCGTCGTTGAACGCTCCGCCAGAAAGCTTGAACATTTCCTCCTCAAACTTCATACTATCCGAGACGTGCCGGGTTCGCCCCTGGTTATAGGGTTCGGCACGCCGAGCCCCCTACTACATTCCCCGACATGTCCGAACTCGTGTCCAAAGGCCAGGTTTGCCCCGTTGTGATGAGTGGCTCCGTGTGGTAAGATACGTTCGGTGTTTTTGGACTTTTCCCGGCGCTTTACCGACAAGGAGGTTACCATGAGCCCAGTTCGTCCTTTGCCAGAAACCGGACGTCCCAGAGAACAGATCCTCCAGGAAATGCAATCCTTTCGTTCCCACGATGTCCCTTGGAAAGACGGAAAGGTCTTTAGCCTTGTTTACTACGCTGGCGAAGATGTTCTCCAGATGGCGAAAGATGCTTCCATGCTTTATTTTTCTGAAAATGCCCTCAATCCGACGGCATTTCCCAGCCTTCGGAGGATGGAGACGGATGTGGTGGCTATGACCGCCTCGCTTCTTGGAGGTGACGAGGATACCGTTGGCAACATGACTTCCGGCGGAACAGAGAGCCTCCTTCTTGCAGTCAAAACGGCGCGTGACTGGGGGAGGGAGCACCGGAAGCTCACCGGCATGCCAGAGATGGTCCTTCCGGAGACCGCGCATCCGGCGTTTGAGAAAGCCGCCCACTATTTCGACGTGAAATCAGTGCGGGTACCGGTTCGGGAGGATTTTCGTGCCGATCCCGAGGCAATGCAAAAGGCGATAACCGATAACACGGTCCTCATGGTTGGCTCTGCGCCATCCTACCCTCAGGGGGTCGTCGATCCGATCCCGGAACTGGCTGCCATAGCGAAGGACCACGGTATCCTTTTCCATGTGGACTCATGCGTTGGAGGGTTCATATTGCCGTTCATCAAAGAACTCGGTTACAAGGTGCCGGAGTTCGATCTCAGAGTGCCTGGGGTTACCTCCATTTCAGCTGACGTGCACAAATACGGATATGCCGCCAAGGGGGCTTCCGTGATCCTCTATCGGAATTCCGAGCTCCGAAGGTATCAGTTCTTCGCCGAGATAAACTGGTCTGGCGGTATCTACGCCTCGCCGTCGTTGGCCGGGACGCGCCCTGCCGGACCTATTGCTGCAGCATGGGCAGTGATGAACTATCTGGGCAGGGATGGTTATCTGCGGTTGGCGAAGTCGGTTATGGAGACCGTTGAGAAGATTCGGGCTGGAGTCCAGTTGATTTCGGGCGTGGAGATCCTGGGCGATCCTGACGCCAGCATCCTGGCCCTGGCTTCCAAGGAGCATGACATATACGAGATCGCCGACGAGCTGGAGATCCGTGGATGGCACATGGATCGGCAGCACCGTCCTCCCAGCTTGCACCTTACTATCACTCCTGCTCATGCGCCGGTGGCGATTCGGTTCCTGGAAGACCTGGCCGAATCCGTCGATGCGGTAAGCAAGCCGAATCCTGCCCGTTGGGGGCGGGCAGCCCTTGTGAAAGGCACGAACGCTCTCGTGCGTGTTCTGCCTCGTCCCGTGGTCTCTAAGACGATGGCCCTTGCTCCAAAGCTGTTCAAGGGCTCGGCAGAGGGTGGCGGCGGGCGAGCCGCGCCCATGTATGGCATCATGGGGAGCTTGCCGAACCGAAGCGATGTGAAAAAGGCCGTGTTGGAGTTGCTCGACCAGATATTCCGTCCGTTGGAGTGAATCCGGCGGTTACGGGCTCGGAGACAAGGAGGGAAATCGATGCGAGAAGCAGCCCGGAAGTTGAGCAAACACTCTTCGCTGGCGCATAGGCAGCTAACCACCTGGATCAAGATCGTCTACGGCTCCGGCGATTGGAGTTTGGCAAGCTTTGGCACCTTGCGCCAGATTTTCTACGCCATTTTCCTCACCGACGTGGTTGGGCTTGACCCGAGGATAGCCTCGTTTGCTGCTCTCTTTGGGATCATATGGGATGCAATCAACGATCCGCTGGTAGGGATGCTGAGCGATCGAGTGAGCACCAGATGGGGCAGGCGGCGGCCGTTTTTCCTCTTCTTTTCCATCCCGTTTGGACTCGGGTTCATTTTCCTTTGGTGGGCTCCTCCGTGGCGATCACAGCTGCTGGTAGCAGCGACGGTGACTTTTGCATTCATGCTTTCCGATACTTTCCAGACCATGGTTTCCATCCCATACTACGCTCTCACGCCGGAAATAGCGCCTGATTACGACGACAGGACGTCGCTTACGGCTTACCGGATGTTCTTCAACTTGATGGCTTCGCTTTCGACGGCGGTGGCGGCACCGCAGATTCTGGATATTGCTCTGCGTCAGGGGTTGACTCAGCAGCAGGGATATCTGATCGTGGCGGCGTTGTTCGGCGGGTTGGCCGTCGTGCCGTTCCTCTTGATGTTCGCAATCATCCCGGAACCCCCGCATGTGGAGGCTTCAAAGCTTGCCCGTGAGACCCCCTTGCGAGACACGGTGCGTTCGGCGTGGGAGAACGTGCCGTTTAGATTTGCCGTCGGCCTTTACATCCTGAACTGGGTGACGTTCGACCTGGTCGCGCTGATGTTGCCGTTTTTTCTAGTGTATTGGATCGCAAGAGGAAACTTGGTGGCGCAGGTTTCGTTGTTCGGGGTGAAGTTGGCGCTGGAATCCGCGGTGCTGGGGATACTGCTGACTGTGGCGGTTTCTGCTCTGCCAATGTGGAATGCCATCGCTCATTGGCTTGGCAAGCGCAAGGCGTACATCATCGGGATGACCTTTTGGGCGGTGGTGCAGTTGCTGCTCTATTCCTTGAAGCCGGGCGAGATACATACTGTGCTCTGGATGGCTGCGCTGGCAGGCCTGAGTGTCTCCACTGCGCACGTCCTTCCGGAAGCCATCTTCCCCGATGTCATCGAGTGGGATGAACTGCGTACGCGCCAACGTCGGGAGGGCATTTACTACGGCATCAAGAATTTCCTTCGCAAGCTTACGGGCGCGGGAGCTATCTTTGGGGCGCTACAGGTACTGGGGTGGTTTGGGTACAAGTCGCCGCCCAAGGGGGCGATACAGTTCTCTCAACCGGAGCGTGCGCTTCAAGCTATCCGGTTTCTGACCGGGCCTACTGGCTCCGTGATACTCTTGAGCTCCATCCTCGTGGCGTGGTTCTACCCGCTGACACGCGATCGCCATCGGCGTATCCGGAAGCTACTTGCCAGGCGCAAGGAGCGTGGTTATTGAT
>JALWAP010000068.1 GCA_027016315.1 Anaerolineae bacterium
TATCGAGCGCTGGTGCATAGGATTCGTGAAAGGATTCCAAACGCATCCATTGCCACCGACATAATCGTCGGATTCCCTGGCGAGACGGCAGAGCAGTTCCAGCGTACCTACGACTTGATGGAAGAACTCAAGCTGGACGTGATGCATTTGGCACGGTACTCGCCCAGGCCGGGGACGGTGGCCGCCAGGAGAATGCCGGACGATGTTCCTGACGAGGAAAAGTGGCGGAGATTCCGCCTGCTGGAGGACCTCCAGACACGCATCGCATCGGAGAAGAACGCCCGGTACGGGGGGAAAGAGGTCGTCGTCCTGGTCGAGAGAAAGCAGAAAGGGAGATGGATGGGGAGAACGAGGAACTTCAAACTGGTTTTCTTCTCTGATGAATCCGATTGGCACGGTAGGCTCGCCAGGGTGAAGATTACCTGGGCAGGGCCGTGGTCGATGATCGGAGAGGTTGTGGGGGAAGCTCAGCCTCCGTCCTGAGCACGCAGCGCAGATCTGACAACGAAAAGGCCGGGATTAAGTCCCGGCTTTTCCCGTCACAGTGTCACTGGAGTCGTGCTTCAGTGCGCGTGCACGTGCCCGTGCTCCAGTTCCTCCTCCGTGGCGTCTCGGACTGCTTTGATCTTCACGTCGAAATGAAGCGTCTCTCCAGCCAGAGGATGGTTCTCGTTCAACAAAACTTTGTCTCCTACCACGGCTTTGATGAAGAACGGTTTCACCTCCCCGTTCGGAGCCTCCAGATAGACGCCCATACCCGGGGTAGGGGTAAGGTCTGGCGGGAAATCCGAGACCGAGAGAACTACGTCTTCGGCGTCGGTGCGTTCCCCATAGCCGTCAGCCGGGCTTACGTCTACATGTTTTTCCTCGCCAACTTCCATCCCCTCGAGCTCCTTCTCGAGCCCAGGGATCAGCGTCCCGTGACCATGCAGGTATTGCAGCGGCTCCCGCCCCTCTGATGAGTCGATCACGTCTCCATTATCGAGGGTGAGGGTGTAGTCCAGGGACACGACTTTGTCTTTTTCTACTTTCGACACTTGCAAATCTCCTTTACGTTAGCTTACTTCCAGTTGAAAACGGACGAATCCAGTGTAACACACTTGGAATCCGGGGGCAATTACTATCAGAAAGTAGTGTCGTGGCTTCCAGGATTCGGCTGAAATTGCTGCGGTTGTATAGTAAGTGTCGAGGTGGCGTGATTCACCACCTCATATGGCTGGGCTGGCCAGTCTCTTTATCTTGGGGAAGACATCGTGCCACGTTACATCGGAAATACCGAGTTTTTCCTTTAGCTGTTCGGGAGGAGTGCCGTACCTGTAAGCCCGGACTGCGAACGTCCACCTCAGTATCTCGAACGAGACCTTTTTCTTGATCCCGGCTACCTCCCCCAGGTCCTTCAAGTTGTACTCCAGATTCCTTGCTGTGCAGGTGAAGAGCAAATCGGTTGGATGGTATTGTTCTACATATTGATCCAGCAGAGGGATGAAGTGTTGGGGGAGCAACAGGCGCCTCGTTTTGTGCTGGAAGCGAGGCGAATCGTACCTTATCAGCACAGAAGGCTCTTCGGAGCGGTCGATGTCGTCCAGGCGAATCCGCATACACTCGCCTTTCTTGATGCCGGTGTAGAGCAGCAAAGTAAGCAGAAGATAAGGCCTCGTGTCCGGCTTCCGTTTCCACGGCAGGTCTGGCCTTCCGATTGCGAGGTCTCTTGCCGTTTCCATTAACTGCCTCACCTCGCGGTCGGTAAGTACCTGGGGCAGCGGCACCTGAACGCGATGGTAAACGAGAGACGCAGCCGGGTCGGTTTCGATGACCTCGGATTCCTTCAGCCAGGAGAAGAAAACCTTCAACGTGGTGATGCGGCGGGAGATGCTTTTCTCGCTGGCCGGCTTGCCTCTGCCGGTACGCAGGTATTCGATGAACTGCATCAGGGTCTCAGTGGAAATGTCCGCAAGCTTGGCATCCCTCCCCAGGAACTCGCCCAGTATGTTGAGATCGCTCCTGAAGGCTTTCATTGTGTTGTGTGTGAACCCCTTCCGGCGCATGTACGCGTCGAAATTGGCAAGGGCGGAAGCGAACGTGGAGTCTTTCGTCAGCTCGGGAAGCCTTGCCACTTCCTGGCGCGGTTTCCTTTCCTCGTCCGGCTTGATGCTGCCGAGCAGGAATGACATTTGCTTCGGGTCTTTTTTCTCTTCCACCGTGTCCCTCCAGCACCACGAAAGGCAGTGAATCCAAAACAAATTCGTGTAGCACTTATAATTGTACGACAGACGAGCTTCAAAGGCAAATGCCGATAGCGACCCTCCAAAGCCTTGGTGCACCTGCACGGAGGGATACCAGGGTAAGCAGGGTGTGGAGAAATCAGCTTGGATAGGGAGTGCTGATTTGCCACCTTGTTCTAGGATGACCGGTAACTGGGCATGCGTGCCCATTCGCTTTTGTCATTGTTCACTCGCCCTTGCGCCACCAGCTTGTGGTCTTTCCGACGATCTTCGACTCCTGCAGGTGGCTATCGTCGGCCACAGAGAGCACCTTCACTTCGTCTCCATTTATCACGATCTCGGTGATGCCGGTGTTTGCCATCGGAGGGAGGTCGGTGAACATCTCACGGAAACCAAGCCCGAGGAGTTTGCTCACCAGAATCCTGGTGACGCCTCCGTGCGCCACTATCAGCACCGTTTCCCCTCGGTGTTTCTCGATGATCTCGTTGATGGCCTCGCGCACGCGTTCCCAGAACTGCCCGAAACTCTCCCCTCCGGCATGGTAGATGTCTTTCCCTTCGCTCCACCGCTTCCACTCTTCCGGGTACCTGGCGATGACCTCGTCTCTGGTGAGCCCGCTCCATCCGCCGAGGTCGATTTCCCGAAGCCTTCGGTCCGGGATTGGGTCTACCCCGATTTCTTTTCCCACGATCTTGGCCGTCTCGAAAGCCCTGGAGAGGTCGCTGGTGTAGATTGTGGAAATGCCGTAGCCCTTCAATCGCTTTGCCAGCGCTCTGGCCTGCTCCCTCCCCAGGTCGGTCAGGGGTGTGTCCATCTGCCCCTGGAAGAACCGCTGCGCGTTGCCCAGGCTCTGACCGTGTCTCACCAGTATCAGTTTTGTCTCTTCTCCCGCCATGTACCTTCCTCTCAAAAGTTGCGCAATTGGCCGACGGTGATCTTATACCATCGATGCTCTCCCGTCGAATTTCGCAAGGGAAGTGTTTCCGATTCGATTCCTGGTCAGATCCACTCGAACGTCGTTATCACCGGGGAGTGATCCGACGGGTATGGCCCGCCTTCCGGAGGTGTCAGCACCCTCGATTCCACCGGTTGCAGCGCACCGCGATAAAGGATCCAGTCGATTCTATCGGGCATCGGGTTCTTCCCGAAGCCGTGGTACGTAGAGACGGGCTTGTCTCCGTTCAGTTCGTACCACGAGTCCCTGAAATCGCCAGTCACGCCGCCGACCTCAGCTTTTCCCGTCAGCAGATTCCACACGTGGCTTTTGGGAAAAGTGTTGAAATCGCCGGTGAGCACCACAGGCGCGGATCCCGCCAGTTCGTCGACTTTCCGAATCACTACTGCCGCCCCATTGACCTGCGCCAGCTCTCCGAAATCCAGGTGTGTGTTGAAGTGCCATAACTCCCTGCCAGAATCGAGCTCTAAGTACCTACCTGCGGTACATCGCCGAGGCCACAGGCTCCCCCATGATTTGCTGGAGACTTCGGGTGTCTCACTCAACCAGAAGGTATGTGCCTCCAGCAGTTTCCATCTGTTCGGCAGATAGAGTAGCGCACAGCAATTGCGCCAAACTCCATCTTCCGTTCCATGGTTCCCATCGATCGTGTACTCTGGGAGTGCTTTTTCGAGAAATTCGAGCTGGAAGTCCAGAGCCTCCTGCAGTCCGATGAGGTCTGGATGTTCCTTGTGTATCGTCTCCGCCACGAGAGGCTTTCGGTTATCCCAGGCGTTTGGACCGTCGTCCGCAAGCCCGAACCGGATGTTGAAGCTCATCACCTTGAAAACCATTCTGCCTCTTTCGTTATGTCGCGTCATGACTTGCTATTTGTTGTCGGCATGCTTATGGTTACATGGTAGTTTTCTTCGTATGGCCGATTGAGCGCTTTCAGAGTCTTCATCAGGGTGTGCTTCCATTTCCCATCCTCGTCCAGAGGGATCATAATCTTCCCGAACCGCGCTTGGACGCCTTTGGGCAACTCGTCCGGCATTTTTCCATCGGATTTCACCACGATCTGTTCTCCTTCCTGGCCGATGAAGTTCACTTTCGCTTTCTCGGCCAGGATTTTCACTCTGACCAGATAAAGCAGGTTTCGCGTTCCGTCCGGGAGCTTGCCGAACCTGTCTCGGAGCATTTTCTCGAACTCGTCCAAATCCTCGAACGTCGTGCAGGAAGAAAGCTGCCTGTAGAGCCGCAGGCGGAGGTCTTCCTCCGGCACGTAATCCACCGGGATCGATGCGTTCAGCGGCAGGTCTGGCGATAGCTTCGATTCGAGGGAATCGGCGAGGGACATGGTTCCCGGATTCAGTTTCAGTCCGGACTCACGCTGTTCACGTAGTTCCTTTATTGCCTGGGCGAGCAATTTCGTGTACATATCGAGCCCGACCGCCGCCATGTGCCCGTGCTGTTTCGTCCCCAGGATTTCGCCAGCGCCCCGGGATTCCAGGTCCCTCATCGCTATCTGGAACCCGGTTCCCGGCTGGGTTGTCCTTTCCAGAATCTCCAGCCTTTCCGCGACCTTCCTGGGCAGCCGATAGCCGCGTGGATAGAGCAGGTAGGCATACCCCCTGGCGGGCCCCCTCCCGACGCGACCTCGGAGCTGGTAGAGCTGCGAAAGCCCGAACCGGTGGGCATGGTTGACGATTATCGTGTTGGCGTTGGGTACGTCGAGCCCGTTTTCGATGATGGTGGTGCACACCAGCACGTCTATATCCCCTTTTGCAAACGCGAGCATGACGTTGGCGAGCTGCCGTTCCGGCATCTGCCCGTGAGCTACCGCAACTACCGCCTGCGGCACGAGCCTCTGTACCATCTTCGCCACTGCCTCGATGCTTTCCACCCGGTTGTGCACGAAATACACCTGCCCATCCCGCTCCAGTTCCCGCAAGATCGCTTTCCTGATGAGTGACTCGCTGAACTCGCCCACGAAGGTCTTGATGGAGGATCGGTCTGAAGGCGGTGTGGCGATGAGGCTGATGTCCCGAACTCCGGCCATCGCCAGGTACAGGGTGCGGGGGATGGGCGTGGCGGTCAGCGTCAGGACATCGACCTGGTGCCGCAGCTTTTTGAGCTTCTCCTTGTGCATCACTCCGAACCGCTGCTCTTCGTCTACTATCACCAGCCCCAGGTCTTTGAACCCCACGTCTTTCGATAGAAGCCTGTGGGTGCCAACGACGATGTCTATCTTTCCGGACCGCAGCCCCTCTACCACTTTCTTCTGCTGAGATCTGGTTTGCAGCCGCGTGAGCATCGCCACGTTGATCGGGAAGGGCTCTACACGCTTCTTGATGGTGTAGAAATGCTGCTGAGCCAGAACGGTGGTCGGGGCGAGGATCGCCACCTGTTTCCCGTCCATCACCGCTTTGAACGCGGCCCTGACGGCCACTTCTGTTTTCCCGTACCCGGCATCCCCGCAAACGAGCCTGTCCATCGGACGCGGCTTCTCCATGTCCTGCTTCACTTCCTGTATCGCCCTGAGCTGGTCTTCTGTCTCCTGGAACGGGAATGCCGCCTCCATTTCGGCCTGCCATTCGGTATCCGGCGAGAACGGGAACCCCTCCGCCATCTCCCGAGCGGCGTATGTCTCCAGGAGCTCCCTGGCCACGTCTGCGACCGCCTTTTTGACTTGTTTCTTGGTCTGCGCCCACCTGCCGGAGTGCAGCCGATGGAGTTCGGGCGGCTGGTCGGTGGGGCCGATGTATTTGCTCAACCTGTTGACCTGCTGAACAGGCACGTACAGCTTGTCGCCGTGTGCATATTCCAGCAGCAGGTATTCCTGTTCGCCTCTTCCGATGTCGAGCCGGACGAGGCCCTTGTACACGCCGATGCCGTGGTCCATGTGGACGACGTAATCGCCGGGCTTCAGTTCGGCGAAAATCGATTCCATCTGTGCCTGCGCTCTGGGCCTCGGTCGGCGACGGCGTGGCCGCTTCCAGCCGAAAATCTCTTCGTCGGTCAGAATGACCAGGTCGAACGGGTGTTTTTCGCTCTGCCTGAGCGCGAACCCCTGGCTGATGGACCCCTGCACAAGGGAGATGCTTCCTCGCTCTGGCAAAGCTGCCATCCTTCCATCTTCGTACACGTCCGCCCGGATGCCTTCGCCCTTAAGCAACTCCGCCATCCTCGGGGTCTGACGGGTGATGAGCACGGCGATGGAGTTCTGCCTGCACCATTCCGTCAGGTCGGCGATCAAATCGTCGAGCTGGGAATTGTACAGAGGCGCCCGCCAGAAAACGGAGCCGATCGGGTGGGATGCTTTTTCCCCCGTGGAACGACCGAGCCAGAGCTTTTGTCTCGTGGAGAGCTTCGCTTCCACCTCTTCCGGCGTGCCGAATGCTTTCGGCCAACCTTCGGGGAGCTCGCCGCCCCGGATCATCTCCCGCTGCACCTGTGTTGCCTGATGCTCGAGGGTCTTCAGCGCGCTTAAGACGCTTTCCCGCTCCTCCAGGAGAACCAAAGCCGAGGGCTGCAGGGCATCCAGAATGGAGCCTGGGGACTTGTAGAGGAACGGGATGTAATATTCGATCCCCTCGAACCCCTGCCCCGATGCAAGTTTTTCCATGTCTCGGTCGAATTCAGCTTTGGCCGGGGGATGGCAGGAGGAGAAATCAAGTTCCCGGAGCCTGGCTAGGGCGTTTTCGGCAAACTTCGGTAGCGCCTCGCTTCCCGGGCCGATCACGACTTCCTCCAGCTTCTCGAGGGTACGCTGGGTTTCTGGGTCGAAGCTCCGCAGGCTGTCTATTTCGTCGCCGAAGAACTCGACCCGCACGGGCAGGTCCAGGTTTGGCGGCCACACGTCCAGGATGCCGCCGCGCCTGGCGACGGTTCCAGGCGTTTCCACCACGGGCACCAGCCTGTAGCCGATGGAGAACCATTTCCGCAGGAGTTCCTCCTGGGCTACCATCTGACCCTTTCGCAGTTTCCTGGTTGCCAGTTTCAGTTCTCTTGCTGGCAGCGTCAGGGAAGCCAGCGCCCTTGCAGGAGCGATGACTATGGCCTTCTCCGATCGGATCAGCGCCGTCAGCGCTTTCAGTCGTTGCTGAATGGTGTCCGGAGTCCAGTGTATCCGTTCGTACGGGAGTGGATCGGGGACGCGGAACAGGTGGACTTCCCGCGATTCTCCGAACCACGCTTTGAGCTGCTCGAACCAGTCGCGGGCGGTCTCGGCGCCAGCGGTCACGAGCAGCGCAGGCCGCTCGACGTTGTCCAAGAGGGATGCGGCAAGGTAAGCGCGCGCCTCCGGCGGAACGTCGAGCACCGGCTCGCCGCCCGCTTCGATCTCCTCGACCAGGGAGCGGAATTGCTCCGCCCGCTGCACCACCCCGAGCAATGCCCGCAGATCCATCCTTCAGCCGTCCTTCTGCACGGGCTTCCTGTTGAATCGATTCATCGCCGCCTCGATCCCTTCCAGCAGCCAGATTTCGACTGCGGAAACGGCCGTTTCGAGCACCTGCTCTACCACAGGCATTTCGTCGGGAAGGAATGGCCGCAGGACGTAGTCCGCCGGATCCATGTTGCCTGGCGGACGCCCGATCCCGACCCTCAGTCGTGGGAAGTCCTGCGTCCCGAGGTGCTTTATCACCGATTTCAGCCCGTTGTGCCCGCCGGAGCCGCCTTTTGGTCGAATCCTGATCTCCCCAAGCGGTATGTCGAGGTCATCGGCAACGACCAGCAGCGAATCCACCGGTATCTTGAAGAAAGAAACCAAAGGCCCCACCGACTCCCCGCTCAGGTTCATGAAAGTCGTAGGTTTGGCAAGCAAAACTTTCTCCCTGCCCAAAAACCCTTCGGCGATCTGTGCGCGGAATTTCTTCTGGCCGAATTCGAATCTGTGTTTTCGAGCAAATCGATCCAGCACCATGAACCCGACGTTGTGTCGGTGGTTTTCGTATTCTGCTCCGGGGTTCCCAAGCCCGACTACGATCTTCATCTCGTGCACCTCGTCGATCTCGTGAATCGAACCATCATTACATTTTAAACCTTCCTCTCCTTTGGATGCAACTGGCTCGAGCAAGTGCGCCAGGAGATCGTTACCACCTTGTGAAGGGTATAGTTAGGAGGTCATCCGGCCGAGTTAGATGATTTCTTGTTGTTTTGAGCGGCAAGGAGTTTCGAGGCTTTGCGACTCGAGATCGCTTATCAGGGAATCAGCAAGTTAGAATTCGATGTTCTTGGCGCAACGAACCTCACCGCAGTGGCAGTCGTATCGCGTCGCCCGGAAGTGGAGGATCGGTGGAGATCCGCTTTTCGGTCTCGAGATCGTACATGCCAATTTCCAGCGCAGCCGCCTGATTCCATCCCCCCGCGGGCTCGGGCAGCACATACTCGTCCTGGACGAACTCCCCCGGGAGCCACCCGGTGACCGGGCACCTGCCGCCGCAGGGTTCGGAATCTTGCTGGGAGATCAACTTTCCCTGGCTGTCCAGAACGTGCACGAAAACTTTCTCCCGCCTCTTCGTCGGTCCGATAGCCTTCCACACAAGCGTCACGTGCAGCTTCCCTTTACCTCCGGAAGGGAGTCGGACAGAGTAACCAACAAGCTTCGCCACGCCGCCGAAAGCCTCATCGACCCGGTGCTGGACCCCCGGTTCCCGGAAACTGTGGGCGCGCCCGGAAATCCTCACCTTCCCGAGCACCGCCGAAGCCGCACACGGATGCTGTTCGTCGCCCCAGCAGATGCGTGCTTCGTAGCTACCAGTAGGAGCGTCGGCCGGGACGACCCACCTGTACCACGGGGCGACTGTCTCCCCATCACGCCACGAGCCTACCGGGTAGGATGGGCCGGAAACGGGCCTGCCCTTGGCAAGCTCCATCTCGGTCTTGCCGTTTGCCAGGACGAGGTCGTACCTGAATTGTTTTCCGCTGCACCCATGACACACCCAGTAGAGCCGCAGGTCGAGGAAACCTCCTGGAGACGCCGACGAAATGTCGTCATCGTATCCCTGTAGACCTAACGGAGAAGCACCTGATGTCTGGACTGTATTTTGAGGGGCAATGCCTTTCCAGGCTTCAACGGGGGGGATCACCACCACCTGGCCGAGTTCGACCACGACGCCTTTGGGCGCCCCGCTGGGATCGAGCACAGGCACATCCTTCCCAGTGTGCGGATCGTACAGCGTCAGCATGAGCCTGTACTTCCCGGGGGCGGTAGCCGGAATCGGGAAGACGAGATGGACGTTTATTGCATCCTCGCCCTGCTTCCAAAACCTGGTGCCCACGTGCCGATCGTTCAGGAGCTTCCGATCGTCCTGCCCAACTTTGTGCCCGTCGAAATCCTCAAGGAAGACCGATGCCTTGAGATTCGCAGAGACCGACTTGTCCGCCCTCCAGTCAAGTGCAACCCATACAGGCTTGTCTGCTGGAAGCGACGTCCCGTCGACATCTCCCTGGCTGCTGGTGTCGCCGTCCCCATGACCTCCGTACGCGAAAGACTCCAGCACAAGCCCGTTCCGGAACTGGATGCTGGCATTCTTCCATCTATCCGCCACCTCGTAACGCGCATCTGGCGGAACGACGTACCACTCCACCCTGTAGCCGCGGGAGTCCCTCTTCCCTTTCAGCGAGCCGTACTTGCTCAACAGGAACCGGGCAAGCCCCCGCGGGTCTGCATCCGACTTGTACCAGTGCACCAGGAATACCCGCTGCTTGCCGGAAGCCATCGCCCGCATCTCCTCCGAGATGGTGTGGACGTTGGCGAAGAGGTAGTAGGCCGGTGCTTCGTCTGGATTCCCCGGAGGTGGGGTCATCGGATCTTCGCTGAATCTCGTGTAGTAGAACTGCAGCGGGAAAGGAGCGTCGATGATTATCACGTCTTTGCCAGTGGTGTTCGCTTTCAAGAACTTTGCCACGCCACGGGTGTTGTCCCGAAAGTACTTGGGATTGGTCAGGTCGCTTCTCAGCGCTGGCAAAATCGCCCCCAGAAAGAAGACGAGCGCCACGGCGCCAGCCCATTTCCTGGTTTTCAAGTACCCTGCCAGAGCTGCCGCAAGAACGAGCCACCATGCTGGGGCGATGAAGCTGATGTACCTTGGCTCAAAAGCCCCACGGCGCAGCACCTGCCAGTAGTAAAGCCCGAGCGGGATCACGATCCACGTCGCCAGGAACGCCCAGGGGTCGAGGCCCTTCTTGCGGTACTTCCACAAGGCGAGCAACATCCCTGGAATCGTTAGCATCCAGAACGGGAGAGCCCATCGGGAAACCCAGGTCGGGGATATGTTTTCGCCCAGGGTGAACGCCTGCCAGCATCGGTAGAAGTACTCGCCGAGCCCTGGAGGCACGAGATTCCTGTTGTAGTACCCGGACACCTGGTGCCAGAAAGTCGAAGCCTGCGGAAGGAAGGTAATCGTCCCGACCACCGCCCCAACAACCAGACCGGCAAGAGGGCGTCGATCGCCCTTGATGAGCCCGTCCACGGCGATCAGCCCGCCCAGCAGGTAAAAAGCCGCCAGCACGAAGATCGACGAATAATGCGTCAGCATCGCAAGGGCGGATGCGGCCCCGAAGAGCGCCCAATACCCAAGCCGACCCGGCTCTTTCCATGCTTTCCAGAACGCCAGCCCCGCCAGCGTTATCCAGAGGAAAGCCAGGGTGTACATCCGCGCCTCTTGGGCTTCTCCGACGAAGAAAGGAGCGATGCCAGCCAGGAGCAGGACGAACCTGGCAGAATCTCGATCGAATAGTTCCTCGCCGAGCCGGTAGAGAATCGGCAGGGTCAGGAACCCGAAAGCTGCGGAAAGGAATCGGATGGCGAATTCGGAGTGCCCGCCGAGCGGCAGCCAGAAATGCAGAAGGTAGAAATAGAGCGGCGGATGTATGTCGACCGCGGGAGCGTGCGGGATTCGGGAAATCGGCTGCATGGCAGCATTGATGTTCCTCCCCTCGTCCCACCAAATGCTCTGGAAGCCAAGCCGATAAAGCCTGATTCCCCACGCCAGCAGCAAAACGGAGATGTCCAGCAGACGGTACGACGACCGCTCGAGCTTTTTCACTGCACAGTGCCTCCGCCTCGATTCTGGAAACACCTCCCTGGCTCCTGGGATGACCTCACCCCGAATTCCTTCTTTCGATTCATACCCTGTCCCACACTGCCGGTAGCTCAGTATTTCTTTACGATCTTCCTGTAGACGTCCGGGTGTCTGTTCTGGAGAAGTTGGAGTTCTTCCCTAACTCGCCTGACCTTCCCCAGATCCAGCCTTGCCACCGAGTACCCTTCCACAGGTTCGTCTACTGCGGAGTAAAGCTCACCACTGGGACCCAGGATGATGCTATCTCCCGGGAAACTGTAGCTCGGCTCCTCCCCGATCCTGTTGGCAGCCGCCACGAACACGCCGTTCTCGATTGCACGCGCCATCAACAACGGCCGCCATGCGGGTTTCATGCTACTCTCCCAGTTGGCGCCCACCAGTATCAAAGAAGCTCCATCGAGCACCAGGCTCCTGGCAGCTTCCGGGAACATGATGTCCCACCCGATCATCATCCCGACCGTCCCGAACGGCATTTCGAACACCGGGAACCTGGGGCCTTCACGAAAAGCCATCCGCTCTTCCCCTTTGAGATGGACTTTCCGGTAATCGCCGACGATTTCGCCGTCCGGCCCGACCAGCACCATCGCGTTGTAAATTACGCTTTCGACCTTTTCCTTCAAAACCATGCCGAACGCCACTGCAACGTTCGACTGAGACGCCGACTCCGCAATCAGGCTGACCACAGAGCCATCCAGCCGCTCGGCGAGCCTGGGAAAGTGCGCTCCACATTCCTTTCCCGTGGTGATAAGCTCGGGGAAGACTATCAAATCGGTCGGCTCCCGACTTGCCACTTCCCGTATCTTTTCCCGAACCTTTGCAACGTTTTGCTCCTGCTCCATCAACTCGGGAGCCATCTGCACCACGGCGACCGTTATTTGAGACATGAACCTACCTCCAGAAACAGAAAGCCAGCGCTGCTGCGCCGGCACCTTGGAATCGCTTTATCCGAACGTCAGACGAGCTTGCCCAGAATCCAGCTAACCACGCTGGTAACTATCGACCCGACGAACGCTGCCCACCATCCGGAGACCACAAATCCGGGAACGAGGCTGGCGGAGAATTTGAAGAGAAACGCATTCAACACGAGGATGAAAAGCCCGAGCGTGATCACCGCCAGCGGCAAGGTGATGATCTTCAACGGCCATCCGATGACGGTATTGACCACGCCGAGCACGACGGCCATCAGGATCAGCGCCCCAATCCCGCTGTACGAGATCCCCGATACCAGCATAGCAGCGACCCACAGCGCCGCAGCGTTTACCAAGAGCTTGACTATGAGCTTGTTCAGCATCCTCAAAACCTCCTCGATAAAATGTTCATAGCTGAAACCTGCTTCTGGCCCTGACGATTTTGTGATTGTAATCCGTTACGTATTCCAAAAGCTTGCTGTGGAGCTTCTTCCACTCCTCGCTTTCGAGTATCTGGAGCATGGTTTCCAGCTTGTCAGCGACTCCGCCGGTTAGCATGTGCGGCCCTTCCCCGTAGACCGTGTACCATGCCTCAGTCGGCTGAATCCCCAGCCTCATCAACCCAGGAGCGAACTCCCGAACAATGAATTCGAAGTAAGACTGCTCTTTCCCTTCTTTTATGTTCCAACTCATCAA
>JALWAP010000069.1 GCA_027016315.1 Anaerolineae bacterium
CTCCTCACCCGGCCGATGCTCTTCTCCGGCATCTTCCAGACATACCCGTCGTCCGTCTGATCCACGATGGGGCCGGGCAGGAACGGAGCCAGCTTCTCCGAAGCGACCACCGGGCCTGATCCCGGGCCGCCTCCGCCGTGCGGCGTGGAGAACGTCTTGTGCAGGTTCAGGTGCATCACGTCGAACCCCAGTTCGCCCGGCTTGGAGATGCCCATCAGCGCGTTCAGGTTGGCGCCGTCGCCGTACATCAGCCCGCCGACGCTGTGCACCATCTCCACCAGCTCTTCCAGGTGCTCGTCGAACAGACCCAGCGTGTTGGGGTTGGTCAGCATCAGCCCGACCACCGTGTCGTCCAGCTCCGTCTTCAGCGCCTCCAGGTCCACGTTTCCGCGCTCGTCGCTGGGGATTTCCACCACCACCAGCCCGCTCATGGCACTGGAAGCCGGGTTCGTGCCGTGGGCGGAATCGGGGATCAGCATCTTATTCCGCTGCGTCTCGCCCCGGTCGATCTGGTATTTCCGCATCATCAGGACGCCGGTGAACTCGCCGTGGGCGCCAGCGGAAGGCTGGAGAGTGGCCGCGGCGAAACCGGTGATCTCCGCCAGATACCGTTGCAGGTAGTACATCAGCTCCATCGCACCCTGCACCGTCTCCGGGTCCTGGAGCGGGTGAATCTGCGTGAATCCCGGCAGCCGTGCGGCGACCTCGTTCACCTTCGGGTTGTACTTCATGGTGCAGGATCCCAGCGGGTAGAGCCCCAGGTCGACGCCGTAGTTCAACTGGGACAGGTGGACGTAATGCCGCACCACATCCACTTCCGAAAGCTCCGGCAGAGGCAGATCGTCCCGCAGGAACTCCTCGTCCAGCATCTCCGAAGGCTCCACGTCCAGTTCCGGCAGCGTGAAAGCTGTCCTGCCGGGCTTGCTCAGTTCGTAGAGGAGCGGCTCTTCTCGTTTCTTCCAGATCCATTCGCTCATCACGCCACCTCCTCTCTCGTGTAATCGTCCAGCGCAGCCAGCAGCGCGTCCATGTCGTCGGCGGTGGTCATCTCCGTGGCGCAGAGGAGCATGTGCCCTTTCAGGTGATCGTAATCCCTGCCGAGATCGTACCCGCCGATGATGTCGTACTCATCCAGCAGGTATCGGTTCAGCGCGCTCACATCGCCGCCGGGCACCTTCACCACGAATTCGTCGAAGAACGGTCGCTTGTTGACCACGCTGTAGCCTTTCAGGCCGTCTATGGCCCTGGCGAGCTCGTGGGCTTTGTGGTAGGAGAGCTCCGCCACCTGCCGCAGCCCCTGCTTCCCCATGGTCGCCAGATAGGCCGCGGTCGCCAGAGCGTTGAGCGCCTGGTTGCTGCAGATGTTGGACGAAGCCCGCTCACGCCGGATGTGTTGCTCACGGGCGGTCAGGGTCAGCACGAACCCCCGTCGGCCTTCGGCGTCCACCGTCTGCCCGACGATGCGCCCGGAGCTCTTGTGGACGTATTTCTTCCGGAACGCGAAGACGCCCAGGTACGGCCCGCCGAACCCCATCGGGTTGCCCATGGACTGGCCTTCGGCGGTGACGATGTCTGCGCCGTAGTCGCCGGGCGGCTTCAGGAGCCCCAGGCTGATGGGATCGACCGCCACCACGAACAGCGCCCCCACCGCGTGGGCTGCGTCGGCCAGGTCCTGCATCTCTTTCGGCGACGAAATCTCGCCCAGGAAATCGGGATTCTGCACGATGAGCGCGGCGGTGTTCTTGTCCAGCAGCGATTTCAGCGCCTCCGGATCGAACTCCGGAGCGTCGTCGCCGACGAACTCGACGCCCTCGATGCCCTGGGTGTAGGTCCGGGCGACCGCCCTGTACTGCGGGTGAACCGTCGGGGAGACGACGATCTTCTTCCGGCGGTATCGGGCGACGTTCATCGCCATGATGACCGCTTCCGCCAGCGCCGTAGCGCCGTCGTAGTGGGAGATGTTGGCCGCCTCCATGCCGGTCAGGTCACAGACCAGGCTCTGGTACTCGAACATCGCCTGGAGCCAGCCCTGGGAGATCTCCGGCTGGTACGGCGTGTACGCCGTGTAGAACTCCGACCGGCTGATCACCATGTCCACCACCGCCGGGATGTAGCGATAGTAAGCGCCCGCGCCCAGGAAGATCGGGTAGTGCGGTGCGTCGGCGTTGGCTTCGCTCATCTCCATCAGCTCGGTCAGCACCTCGGTTTCAGACCGTCCCGGCGGCAGGTTCAGCTTTGGGAACTTGCTCTTCTCCGGGACGACTTGGAACAGGTCCTCGATTTTCTCGACGCCGATGGTTCGGAGCATCTCCTCCCGATCGGCGTCGGTGTGTGGAATGTACGGCACCCTCATCAGTGCCCTCCTTTCTCCGCCTCCTCAGCGACGAATGCCTCGTACGCGGCGGCATCCATCAGATCATCGAGTTCGGAGAGATCGTCCGGCTTGAGCTTGAGGAACCAGCCCTTGCCGTAGGGGTCTTCGTTCACCCACTCCGGATTGTCGTTGAGAGCCTCGTTCAGTTCCGCCACCTCGCCGCTGATGGGAGCGTAGACGTCCTCCGCGGCTTTCACGGACTCCACCGTGGCGATCACATCACCCTTGGCGAAGTGCTCGCCCACGCCGGGGAAGTCCACGTACACCACGTCGGACAGGGAATCCTGGGCGTAATCGCTGACGCCCATCACGGCCATGTCTCCTTCGATGCGAACCCACTCGTGGGTCTTGGTGTACTTGGCGTTTTCGTCGAACTTGTAAGACATTTTCCGAACCTCCTCCTCGAGAGATTAGTGAATCAGCGAACGGGCGAATAAGCGAATGAGCGAGCCTCGCTGATTCGTTGATTCGCCGATTCGCTTTATTTTTTGTACCGCGGTCTGTAGAACGGGCGCTTGACGACTTTCGCCTTGCGCGCTTTGCCCCGAATCAGGATGTAGAACTCGGTCCCGCGCTTTGCGTACGCCGCCGGGACGTAGCCCATGCCGAGGAACTTGCCGACGGTGGGCGCGAACATGCCGGTGGTCACCTCGCCGATGATGTTGCCGTCCGCGTCGGCGATTTCGTACCCGTGCCGGGGCACGCCCTTGTCCACCATCTCGAATCCGACCAGCTTCTTCTTGGGGCCTTCCAGCTTCACTTTGAGGATGGCGTCCCGCCCGATGAAATCGCCTTTCTCGAACCGGACGAAGTAGCCCAGCCGGGCGCTGATGGGGTCGATTTCGGCGTGGATTTCCTGGCCGTACAGCGGCAGGCACGCTTCGAATCGCAGAGAATCGCGTGCACCGAGCCCGGCAGGCAATAGCCCAAGGGGTTTACCGGCTTCCAGGATCGCGTTCCACATCTCGACGGCTCTATCGTCCGGGAAGAAGAGTTCGAAACCGTCTTCCCCGGTGTAGCCTGTGCGGGATGCCATGGCCGGGATCCCTGCGATCTCCATGAAGTCGCACTGATGGAATCCGATCCGATCCAGATCGTAGCTGGTGAGTTTCTGGAGGATCTCCTGAGCCTTAGGACCCTGGAGCGCCAGCATATAGGTCTCGTCGGAGATGTTCTCCACGGATACGTTGTATCCGGAGACATGGAGCTGCATCCATTTGATGTCCTTGTCTCGGTTCGCTGCGTTGATGACGACGAGCCAGTGGTCTTCGCAGTGGTAGATGAAGATGTCGTCCACCAGACCGCCATCGGCGTAAGGAAGCAGCGAGTATCCTGCATCGTGGACGTTCAGCCTGGATACGTCCCACGTGACCAGATGCTGGAGGTAAGCCAGCGCGTCAGGGCCTGTCACCCTGACCTGTCCCATGTGGTCGATATCGAACAGCCCTGCGGCCTCCCTGACCGCCTTGTGCTCGGCCAAAGGCCCGGTGGGGTATTGGACCGGAAGCTCCCATCCGGCGAACTCCACCATCCTTCCCCCCATGCTTACGTGTGTGTTGTACAGACTTGTTCGTGGCATAAAATCACCTCCTTGTGGTAGAAGCGAGATACATCGGTTTACCTGACGCAGAAATGCTGATACGCAGAGCATTTAGGGCTTGAAAGCGGTC
>JALWAP010000070.1 GCA_027016315.1 Anaerolineae bacterium
CGCTTCCTCCGGATATTCGAGGACGTGGTCGCTCCGGTGGAGGAAATCCTGGAGCAGACGCACTACTATTTCGACCCGCGCATGACTCCGCCGTCGTTTCTGCCATGGCTGGCGTCATGGATCGACCTGATCCTGGACGAAAACTGGCCGGAGGAGCGCCGACGGGAGCTCATCCGCCGCGGAGTCGAACTCTATCAATGGCGTGGGACGAAGCGCGGGCTGCTCACGTATCTCGAAATCTACGCCGGCGTCAAACCGGAGATCGTAGAGCATCTGACGGCAGCAGACGGTGGGCCGTTCCGGTTCACCGTCATTCTAAAGGTCAAGGGGAAAGGCTCGGTGGACGAAGCGAGGGTGCGTGGTATAATTGATGCGGAGAAGCCTGCCCACACGACCTACGATCTCCGCATCGAGTGAGGCTGGTTCAGTTTTGTAGTAGCTTACCAACGAAATTCTTACACATTGGGCAAACGTTTGACGCAGAGACGCAAGAGACGCAGAGGACAACGAACCAAACGAATCAGCGAAGGAGTGAATAGGCGAATGGGCGAATGGGCGAATGGAGCGAATAAGCGAATCTGGGGAGGTCGCCTATTCGCTGATTCGCTGATTTAGACAGTCTCCGCACCTCCGCGTCAGACTTTTTGGTTCTGGCTTGCTTAGTTTAGTTAGGAGGAAGTTCATGTCTGCACTGATACGGGTTTTGCTCTCTACGAAATCTATTCAAATCAATCCCGGTGAAAAGGCCGAGGTAACGCTGACCGTCCAGAATTTCGGCGAGATCGTGGATCGATACAAGATCGCGGTGGACGGGGTCGACCCCTCCTGGGTTTCCGTTTCGAGAGAAGAGATTTCGCTTTTCCCGAAAGACCAGGACCAGGTGAAGATCTCCTTTGCGATCCCGGCGGACGCGGAAGCCAAAGCAGGGCACTACGACGTGCGCGTTCAGGTCATCTCCCAGGAGAACCCGACGGAACGAAGCACTGCTCCGTTGGACCTGGAGATCACAGCTCATCCGGGGCTGGAGGTCTCGCTCCAGCCGCAGAAACAGAGCGGGCGTGAGGGAGCGCAGTACACGGTTCGGCTGCGCAACTCCGGCAACGCCGACCTTACGGTCCTGCTGGAAGCGGAGGACACGGAGGGTGGCTGTGCTTTCACAGTCACGCCTGCGAAGGTGTCGCTTCCGGCGGGCGGCGAAGCCACCGCCACCCTGAATCTCGTGCCGAAAGGCAAGCCGGGGAAGGAGCAGAAGAGCTACCGGTTCACGGTCACGGCGAAAGCGCAGGAGATCCCCGCTCTGGTAAAGCAAGCCATGGGCGAGTGGGTGCAGCTTCCGGCCAAGAAATCGATCCTGCCGCTTGTGGCGGCGGCGCTGGTTGGGCTGCTTGTGCTGATCGTTGCGGGCGTGGCGATAGCCAAGCTGCTGACGAGACACAACCTCCCCACCGTTGTGGTCAATGTCCAGACCCCGATGGCTAGCCCGCTTGCGACTCAGCCAGGCACGGACGTGGAAGGCACCAGGCGTGCGGAGGAAAGAGCCACTGCCGAGGCGCAAGAGCGCGTTGCAGCCATGACAGCCACGGCGCAAGCCAAAGCCACTGAACTGGCGCATGCCAGTGAGTCTGCAAAAGCGACGGCCACTGCAATCGCCAAAGCGACGGCTCAGAGCGACGCTGACGGCGACGGGCTCACGTACGCTCAGGAGATGGCGAAAGGTACCGACCCCAACAACCCAGACACCGATGGAGACGGGCTGAAGGATGGCGCGGATCCGGACCCGCTTCACCCGCAGGACAAGACCCCGCCGACGGTCAACATAACCGTCTCTCCGAAAACCCCGACCAGGAACGATCACCTGACGTTCAAGGCCATCGCATCCGACAGCAGCGGAATCAAAGAAGTGCAGATTTTCGTCAACGGCTCGGTGGTTCATTCGTGCTCAGTATCTCCTTGTACGTTCACAGGAGGACCGTACCCAGAGAGCAGCAAAGTGACCTACTCCGCCGCCGCATTCGACAAAGCAGGAAACAAAGGGATAACCCCGGCTGGCACGATCAACCTCGCGTCGGTCGTCATGTACGATTTCATTGCTAAGGCCAACACTGCATCCTGGCGAAGCGGCGCGGGTACCCTTCCGTTCAACGGCAGCTCTTCGGACCACCGCGGCTTTGTTAGATGGTTGAGCAACGCTACGCTGGAAAACGACAACAAATATACAAATTCAAAGGTGCTGGAGACCCATCCCCAGTGGGTCAACTACGGGTACATCGAGGGTCGGTACGCTGTTCCGAACTACACCGCCATGAAGGATGACTTTTTCTACGCCTGGGTGGGGTTGCTGAAAGGCGCAAGTGCGGGCAACGTTACTTTCAGGGTATACATCACTCCTTCCGGCTCCACGCCAAAGCTCATCGCCTCGGTGGTGGATACGTATGACAGCAAGCTGAAGATGATCAAAGTGCCGTTGTCCGCGTGGCGCGGCAAGCGGATATCGTATTTCACCCTGCGCGCGGACGCAGGCTCCTCTCCATCGCAAGACTGGGCGGTGTGGGCAAGCGCTTCCATCTACAGAGGCGAGCCGCCGACGTTCTGGATCTTGCCCTTAAAGCCAATAGTTCCGAATCCGTGATGATGTTGAAGAACGCTCCGGCGACGAGAGTTCCCGGTCGACGCGGAGCCACAAGGAGGCAAAGGCGCAAGGTTCTTTGAGATTCTTTGCGCCTTATGCCTTCTCTACAGGGGCCAGGGAACAAGCCCTGTCACGGTGCGAAAAATGGCGAGTCACTCTGCTCACCATCGATATTCTAACCTCGCCAGGGATTCTGGCGGAAACATGAATCTGGAGGTGTGTTTCCATGCTCATCAGAAATCTACAGGACATCGAAGCTATAGAGCAGACACCACTGGAGGAAAGAATTCACGTCAGGAACACCTACGAGATGATCCTCCAGGGCGCCCACGGGCACGAGGACAGGGTCGCCCTCTACTTCTTCCTGAAAGGGGAGGATTACGCCAACCCGGTCAAAGTCACCTACCGCCAGCTCGTCGGGCGGATACACCAGACTGCTAACATGCTCAGGGACTTCGGGTTCGGCACGAACGACGTGGCCAGCATGCTGTTACCCAACGTGCCGCAGGCCCACTTCGCTATCTGGGGCACGGAAGCCGCGGGCATCATCAATCCGATCAACCCGCTCTTGGAGCCCAAGGCCATTGCGAACATCATGAACGCAGCAAAGTCGAAAGTTCTCTTCACCCTTGGGCCAGTGCCAGGCACCGACATCTGGGAAAAAGTCGAGGCGATTCGGAAGGAAGTGCCGACGCTGGAGGCGATCTTCCAGGTGATGGGCCCCGGGAACGAAGCGGATGGGATCTACAACTACGACGAGACGGTCGGGAAGTACGACCCGACCAAACTCGAAAGCGGTCGTCAGATCGCTCCGGACGAAGTGGCGGCGTATTTCCACACCGGCGGCACCACCGGCACGCCAAAGCTGGCGATCCACACGCACTTCATGGAGGTGTACGACTCCTGGGCGGTTACCCTGGTCGCCGACGCATCGGACAGGGACGTGTTCATGTGCGGGCTGCCGCTGTTCCACGTCAACGCAGTGATCATCACTGGCCTGGCGCCTTTCTCCGTGGGAGCTTCGGTGGTGCTCCTGAGCGCCTCCGGCTACCGAGATGCCGGCGTCATCCAGAACTTCTTCAAGATCGTGGAGCACTACAAAGGCACCTTCTTCAGTGCCGTGCCCACGGTCTATTCAGCGTTGCTGCACATTCCGGTCGAAGGGGACGTGAGTTCCCTGAAGTACGCCATATGCGGCGCTGCGCCCATGCCCGTGGAGACGTTCAAAGCGTTCGAGGCGAAGACCGGGATCAAGATTCTGGAGGGATACGGGCTGACCGAAGGCACGTGCGCCAGTTCCGTGAACCCGAAGGACGGCGAGCGGCGGGTCGGTTCCATCGGCTTGCGCTTCCCCTACCAGCCGATGAAAACGGTGGTTCTGGACGAAAACGGCAA
>JALWAP010000071.1 GCA_027016315.1 Anaerolineae bacterium
CTTCCCTGACGTGAAGCAGAAGGTGAAGGTGATCGCCTACACCGACAAGATCCCCAATGACACCGTCAGCGTCCGGAAGGACCTGCCGGAGGATCTCAAGAAGAAGATCACCGACGGCCTCCTGGCTATCTCCAAGACCGACGAGGGAAAGAAAGTCCTCAAAGACATCTACGAGATTGGCGGATTGGTGCCCGGGAACGATGCGATGTACGACCCTGTCCGGAAGACCGCCAAGCTGATGGGCATCAACCTGGAAGAGGCCATCAAACCCAAGAAGGAAAAACCTAAGGCCACGCCGACCAAGCCTTCGGCTTCCGGGACCAGCAAGTTCGCCAATGTGGATCCGTCCAACCAGACCGTCTTGTTCTGGCACGTTTCGACCAAGAAGCACCTCGAGGTGCTGAACAAGATAGTCGATGGGTTCAACAGCACCAACCAGTGGCACATCACGGTCAAACCGGAGTACGCGGGCTACTACGGCGACATCTACAAGAAGATCATCGCTGCCATCGCCGCCAAAGAGCCGCCCGATCTCGCAATCGGGTATGCAAATCAGGTGGCGGAGTACGCCAACGCCGGAGCGGTCGTGCCGCTGGATCCGTTCATGAACGACCCGAAGTACGGGTTCACCGAAGAGCAGAAGAAAGACTTCATGTGGAACCTGCTCCAGGGCGACAAGCGGCCGGAGTTCAACAACCAGTACATGAGCTTCGCCCACAGCCGCTCCATGCAGGTCATGTACTACAACGTCGACTGGCTGAAGCAGATGGGGTACGACAAGCCGCCTGAAACGTGGAAAGAGTTCAAGGAAATGTGTGTCAAGGCCACGAAAGGCGACAAGCACGGTTACGCCTACGTCGGCAGCGCATCCTTGTACGCCACGTTGGTCTGGAGCTTCGGCGGCCGCATCGTCAGCGAAGACGGCACCAAGATCGCTTTCAACAGCGACGCAGGGCTGAAAGCGCTGCAACTGCTGAAAGACCTCTTTGACAGCGGCTGCGCTTACCAGATCGCGCAGCGCTACGGCGATCAGACCGACTTCGCCAACCAGAAAGCGCTCTTCACCTTCAGTTCGACGGCCGGCCTGCCCTACTACCGCTCTGCGGTCGAGAAATCGAAGGCTGGCACGTTCAACTGGGACATCGCCATGCCGCCGCATGCGGAAGGCCAGAAGCCGGTCGTGGACGTCTACGGCCCGAGCGTGGCGATCTTCAAGACGACACCCGAGAAAGAGCTGGCCTCCTGGCTCTTCCTGAAGTACTGGGCTGAGCCGGACAACGTGGCGCTGTGGGCGACCCACGCTAACTACTTCCCCATCACCAAGTCTGCTATGCAGACCGACATCTTCAAGAAGTATGTAGAGACGCACCCGAGGTACAAGAAAGCGCTCGGATTCCTGCCTTACGGCCGGATGGAGCCTTCCTTCGCCGGATACCAGGAGGTGCGTGACATCATCGCCAAGATGATGAAGCAGGTCATCGAGGGCGCCGATCCCAAGACCGCTCTCGAGGCTGCTGCCAAGAAGTCCCAGGCTGTCATGGACGCCAACAAGAAGTAAACGATCCTGAGGCTTTCTCAAAAGACACAAAGGCGGGGAGTCGCTCCCCGCCTTTTCTCGTCTCAGGTCAAGCGAAGCCCCTGAGTCGTCGCAATCGTATTTTAGCAGGTAGACGACGGCAATGCCTTCGTTTACCCGCTACCCACCACCAACGACAAGTATTCAATCGCTGCGAACGACGCCAGAGCACAGAAAGCGCCGCCTTGCGTGCTCGCATAAAGGCAGAAAAACCCACATCTTCGCGAACGCAACACAGAATTTGACTCTCCGGGGATATTGTTTATAATCCATAAGCGTACGCTTATATAAACTCGTACTTATGCGACGTGGAGGAAGCGAGAATGGCAGGTCGGCTTTGGCCCTCGGAGGAAAAGGAATTCAGGGAGCAACTCTGGCAGTTGCGGCTCCATTTCACCGACCTCGCAAGCTTCACACGGCTCTACCTGCTCCACATCATCTCCCAACACGACGAAATCACCGTCGGCGAGCTTGCCAAAGAGGCCAGAAAGAGCCAACCGCTGGTGTCCTGGCACCTGAGACGCCTGAAGAATTCGGGGTTCGTGCTCGTGGAGAAACGAGGGCGGGAGACCTATTGCCGCCTCAACAGGGAAAAGCTCCAGAGATTCCTGGAGTTGTACATAGACCTTCTGGGTCTTTCTGTACCAAATCTCGAAGAAGGAGGTAAGGATGGGGAAAAACAAAGTTAGAGTTGCAATCATCGGCGTCGGGAACTGCGCTTCGTCTTTCGTACAGGGAGTCGAGTTCTACAAGAACGCGCCCGAGGATTCGAAAGTCCCTGGACTGATGCACGTCAACCTGGGCGGCTACCACGTTAGCGACATCGAGTTCTCGGCGGCTTTCGACATCGACGTGAACAAAGTCGGGAAAGACCTTTCGGAAGCCATCTACGCTCCACCGAACAACACTTACAGGTTCGCCGACGTTCCAAAGCTAGGAGTGAAAGTGCACCGCGGCATGACCCACGACGGCCTCGGCAAGTACCTGTCTCAGGTGATCACGAAAGCCCCCGGTTCCACCGCAGACGTGGTCAAGATCTTGCAGGACACCGGCACCGACGTGGTAGTCAACTACCTCCCGGTCGGCAGCGAAATGGCGACGAAATGGTACGTCGAACAGATACTGGACGCCGGGGTCGCCATGGTGAACGCCATGCCGGTTTTCATCGCAAGGGAACCGTACTGGCAAAAACGCTTCAAGGACCGTGGTTTGCCGATCATCGGCGATGACGTGAAATCCCAGGTTGGTGCGACGATCCTCCACAGGGTTCTCACCAGGCTCTTCCAGGATCGTGGCGTCAGGCTCGACCACACGTATCAGCTCAATTTCGGCGGGAACACCGATTTCCTGAACATGCTGGAGCGGGAAAGGCTGGAGAGCAAGAAGATCTCCAAGACGAACGCCGTCTTGAGCCAGCTCGATCAGCCGATGAACCCAGAAGACATCCACGTGGGCCCAAGCGACTACGTCCCGTGGCTGAAGGATCGAAAATGGGCTTACATCCGGATGGAAGGCACCACCTTCGGCAACGTCCCGTTGAACGTGGAAGTCAAGCTGGAGGTCTGGGATTCGCCGAACTCCGCTGGCGTGATCATCGACGCCGTTCGATGCGCCAAGCTGGCGCTGGACAGAGGGCTGAGCGGCTCCCTGGTTGCGCCTTCCTCGTACTTCATGAAATCCCCGCCGAAGCAGTTCACCGACGCCGAGGCGAAAGAGCTCACGGAAGCCTTCATAAAGGGAGAGAACAACGAAACCCTGGGCGGCGAGGAGCTCGGTTGAAAGAAAAGGCGGGGAACAAATCCCCGCCTTTTTCACATCGCACCAGGCAACCCCGAAACTTCCTCACACATCGTAGTAGAGCACGAATTCCTCCGGGTGAGGCTTCACCCTGACAGCGTCCACTTCCTGGTACTTCAGCGACAGGTACGTCTCGATCAAATCAGGAGTGAACACATCCCCCTTCAACAGGAACTCATGGTCGGCTTCCAATGCCGCCAACGCTTCCGCCAGCGATCCAGGCACTTCCTTGATCTTCCTCGCCTCTTCCGGCGGCAAATCGTACAGGTCTTTGTCCACAGGGCTTCCCGGGTCGATTCGGTTCTGGATTCCATCCAGTCCCGCCATCAACATAGCGGCGAAAGCCAGGTACGGATTGCAGGACGGATCCGGCGAGCGGAATTCGATACGCTTCGCACGCGGCGACGTGGAGTACAGCGGGATGCGGCAAGCCGCCGATCTGTTCCGCTGGGAGTACGCCAGCTTCACCGGAGCCTCGAAGCCTGGCACCAGCCTGCGGTAAGAATTGGTGGTCGGAGCAGCGATGGCAAGAACCGCGGCCGCGTGCTTCAGGAGGCCGCCAATGTAATACCTCGCCGTTTCCGAAATCTGGGCATACCCCGATTCGTCGTAAAAGACGTTAGTCTCCCCCTTCCAAAGGCTCTGGTGTGTGTGCATACCGTTGCCGTTGTCGCCGTAAATCGGCTTCGGCATGAAAGTTGCGGTGAGGCCGTTTTGCCTGGCGACGTTCTTCACGATGTACTTGTACGCCATCAGTTTGTCCGCCATCTTGGTCAGCGTGTCGAACCGCAGATCGATCTCCCCCTGCCCGGCCGTCGCGACTTCGTGATGGTGCACCTCTACCTGAACCCCAGCCGCCTCCAGCGCCAAGACGATCTTGCTCCTGACGTCCTGGAGCGTATCCGTGGGCGGCACTGGGAAGTACCCCCCCTTGGTGGGAATCTGGCCACCGAAATTCGGCCCCATGTCCTTGCCGCTATTCCACCACCCTTCCACACTATCCACCGAGTAGAACGACGAATAAGGGTTGCTTGAGTACCGCACGTCGTTGAACAGGAAGAATTCCGCTTCCGGCCCCCAGAAGCTCGTGTCCGCGATCCCGGTTCTCTTCAAATAAGCTTCCGCTTTCTTTGCAACGTGCCTTGGGTCACGGGTGTACGGCTGGAATGTAACTGGGTCGTAGACGTCACACACCACCACCAGCGTGGGCACTTCCAGGAAAGGATCGACGAAAGCGGTATCCGGGTCTGGGAACAGGATCATGTCCGATTCCTGGATACTCTGGAATCCCCGTATGGACGAACCGTCGAAGCCGATCCCTTCTTCGAAAAGTCCTTCGTTCAGCTCCCTGGCGGGAATGCTGAAATGATGCCACTTTCCCAAAAGGTCTGTGAAACGCAGATCGACTATTTGCACTTTTTCTTTCATTTTCATGACGTCGGAAATCGTCTTGGACATCGAACGAATACCTCCTTTCACTGCTTGTCTGGCCTGTGCAGCCACAGGACGTTTAAATTCTATTTGGAATCCCAACCGGATTCAATTACCCAAATGGGTGATTTTGAGTAACTCCACAGCGCGCGGTGCTGCTCAAACAGGAAGAAAACCTGTCGGGAGAGACTGAAAGGAACGCTAAGACGCAAGAGCTGCGTAAGGCGCAAAGAATTTCGAAAAGTCTTTGCGTCTTGCTCATCTTTGCGGCTTTGCATTGACATAACGCCCCCACGTGCGTTTTCTTAGTAGACAAAAGAAAATGGGCAACGCCTTTGTTGCCCATTCCAACTCCCCAGATGGGGAGTCGTAAACTGTTCCAGCAAAGAACGAAGGCGACCGAATCGTTCGATCGCCTTCGTCGGGACTCACTTGTGAGCCAACCAGTCGATGATCTGGTTGATCTGGTCTTTGGTAAGCTTGTTCTTGTACGAAGGCATCGCGCCTTTGCCGTTCATGATCGTATTGAAGTACAGGTCGTGTTCCGTAGCGGCTTTGTCGAGCGCAGGGAACGACCCTTTGCCTTCCGCATTGGCGCCATGGCACACAGCGCAGTTCTTCTTGTAGTAGTCCGCTGGATCGAACTTCTTGGCGGCAGAAGGAGTTGGCGTTGCCTGCGCTGCTCCACCCTCCTGCCAGCTACGCATGTAAGCGATTATGGCGTCGATTTGCTCGTCGCTCAAGGGGCCACCGTTGGCTGCGCCGAAAGCCTGCATTCCAACGCTCGGCTGCCCGGCCGAGATGATGTTATGGATCACGTCGTCCGTACGGGTGTTGAGGAAATCGTCGGAGTTGAGCGGCAGATGCGTCACCCCTTTGACGCCTTTCCCATCGGGGCCGTGGCATCCGGCACAGTTCTTTTCGAAAAGCGCCTTCCCGGTCTTTATGATCTCGGCTTTCGTTTGCCCGGCAGCAGCCGTCTTCGTCGGTTTAGCCTCTGTAACCACCGAGACGTACGTAAGCACGACCATGGCAATCACCACCAGGGTCATGATCGTGGTCGCCACAGGTCTATTGAGCGGATGCCGCTTAGGATTCGTATCGTAGAACGGCAGGAAAAGCAGGAAAAGGATGGCGATTCCCGGTATCACAGTAGCCGCAATCGGCTCCAGCGATCCAGGCCAGTACTTCAGGTATTGATACAGGAAGAGGAAGTACCACTCAGGCCTCGGGATGTAGCTGGCGTCGTTCGGATTTGCCTTCCCCTCCATGTGAACGCCGACAAAGATTGCCAGAGCAGACATGAGCAAAAATACTGCAAGCCAGACGACGGCATCCTTGAAGACGATGTCCGGGAAGAAAGGAACGCCCTGCTCCTTGAGCATCTTGTACTTCTTCATGTACTCTTCTTTTTGCTGCTTGTTCATCTGGGTCTCCTTTCTCACTCGTCACGCGACGGCGGATTGGTGATGCCGTTCCGGATGATCAGGTACAGATGCAGCCCTATGAACGGGTAGATGAGAGACGGCAGGAACCATACGTGGAAGCCGTAGAACCGTGCAAGTGTCACGCCAGAGACATCGGGCGTTCCCCTCAACATCATCTTAAGCCAGTGCCCGATGAACGGGGTCACTCCTGCAATATTGGTTCCCACGGTAGTCGCCCAATAAGCCCTTTGATCCCAGGGGAGCAAATAGCCCGTGAACCCGGAGCCAAGGGTGAAGAGGAACAAGAACACGCCGACCACCCACGTGAGCTCGCGAGGGTACTTGTACGCTCCCATGTAGTACACCCTGAGCATGTGCAGGAACACCAGCGCGACCATGAAGGAAGCGCCCCAGTGATGCATTCCCCTGATGTAAGCGCCCAAAGTAACGTCGTGCATGATGTACTGAATACTGCTGTAGGCATCTTCCGGCGTTGGGACGTAATAAGCTGTCATCAAGATTCCGGTAATGGCTTGGAGAATGGCGACCACCATCGTGGTACTTCCCAAAGTGTAGAACCAGTTGACTTCAGGGATCTTGCGGGACATGGTGACTTTCCAGAATTCCCGCACCCCTGCTCTTTCGTCCAACCACTGAACAAGGTCATCCCACATATTATCCCTCCACGTACACAAAGAGTTGGCCTTTCTCGATCTTTACCTTGTACCGATCGAGAGGACGGGGCGGCGGGCCAGCGATGTTCTTACCGTGTTTGTCGAAAATACCGTTGTGGCACGGGCACCAGAACTCGTTCTTGTCCGGCAGCCACCTCACGTGGCACCCAAGGTGGGTGCAGACATCCGACATCGCTATGAAGTTCTTCCCGTCGTCTGTCAGGATGAACATCTTCTCAGTAGTGGTTTGCTTCCTCCATCCGATTTGACGAACCACCTTGACCTCTTTGGCCTGAGGCTCGCCAACCTTGAAGGATTTCACCGAGCCAAGGGCAAACCACTTCGCGGCAGCTTTCTCCATCGGCTCTATGACAGGGGATATGATCGTGCCAAGTGCAGGAATGCTTATTGCCGTACCGATGAAAGCACCGACGGCCACGATGACCCCTGTGAGGAAATTCCTTCGGCTGATCTGAGGATCATTGGAACCGGACATACATTTTACCTCCTCACCATCAGGATTAAGGCGAGGAACGGTATACAAAGTGAGATTACCGGGGTCCGTTCCCCGCGATTGCTAAAAGATACACAATCACTTCGGCTCAAACTATAGTCTCTCCACCCCTTGCATGTCAAATCCTGGCGAAAAAATCTCGAAGGAAGTGCAGGCACAAATGCGGAACGCAGTATCTCTGACAACAAGGATTTCCCTCCACAGGCACGCCCGTTCTACCAACGCAAAGGCACAAAGAGCTACATAAATTGTTTGAGCTCTTTGATACAAAAATCTCAATAAAGTCCCCATCATGAGCTCCCCTCGGCCAGGCTTCCCATCTCTTGACGCATTTTGGTATCTCTCCCCGTGGTGTGGTAAACTTTTCTTAACCAGAGCGTTATCGGGTAACGCTTCAGGAGGAAGAAACGATGCTTGCTGAAATCAGGGATATAGCGATAGTAGTCCTTGCGATAGAATCCATACTGATAGGGCTCATCCTCATCGTACTTGTGTGGGAAGTGATCAGGCTGCTAAAATTCCTGAGGAGAGAGCTAAAGCCTTTGATCGACGAAATGCACGACACGACGAGAACAGTAAAAGGAACCACGGAATTCCTCAGCGAAGAGATCGTATCGCCTGCGATCAAAGTGTCGAGCACTCTGGCGGCCGCCAGAGGTGTGCTGAAAGTCATCAAGGGGAAAATTCCGGGCGACAATTAGCCAAAGGAGGGCGAAATGGGAAAGTTCACTACAGGGTTCGTACTTGGTGCGCTGACCGGTGCAGTGGTTGCGTATCTTTTCACTCCCGAGCCTCTCGAGGGAGTGAAGCAGACCGTGGTCGAGAAGCAGTCGGAGATCATGGATAGGATCCCCGATCAGGCCAAGACCAGGGCACAGGAACTCAAGGAAGAAGCCCTTCAAAGGGCGAAAGAGGCTGCCAAAGAGGCCAAAGACAGGCTCCCGGAACACATCGAGAAAGTCAAAAAGCTCCGGGAAGACATCCTCACGGGGCAAAGCGAGACGGAAGAAGAGGAGTAGCGGATGCAATGGGGGAGGGCAACCTCTCCCTTGTTTTTTGTAGGAAGTTTCAAGCACGAATGCTGGGCGGAGCCCGGCATAACGTGATCTCCATGTATCGGAGGATTCTCACGACCGTCCGTATTGGCCCCGATATTCCGGCGGCAAGAGTTCCGCTATTTTCTCCATGATCATGTCGGCGTAGGCGTCTAAGTCTTTCGTGGAAACGTCGGCATTTTGCGGGAGCGTGAACACATGGCCGAACCTCACGTGGATCGTCTCCCGGCGGAGCTTCCGAAGCGCCGGCAGGACCTTCTCCTGTCCCCAGATTCCCACCGGAATTATCGGTGAGCCGGTCTTGTGCGCCAGGTATGCAGTGCCAGCTTTCCCCCTCTGTAGCTCCCCGGTTCTGCTTCTGGTGCCCTCCGGAGCGATACCCAGCAGACCGCCAGCTCGCAGGACATCCATCGCCCTGCGCAACGCTCTCCGGTCTGGTTTCCCTCTGCGAACGAACACCACCCCGGCTTTCTCCAGCAGCCAACCAAGGAACCCGTGATGCCACTTCTCGGCAGCCATGAGGGTGGCGGGGCCGGGAAGCCGTGGAACCACCACAACGGAGATCGGGACGTCGAGCCAGTGTATGTGATTCACGACCACGATGATCGGCCCTTTCTGTGGAAAGTTCTCCCTCCCTTCGATTTCCATGCGGGCGATGAGCTTCAACACCACTCCCGCAATCCATCGGAGCACGACGGCAAATCGATTCATTGCGGCTTCAGTCCCCCGGAGTTGGCGTGGGTATCCTCAGCCCATCGGCCTGCACTTCGAACCTGTCGACCGGGCCGCCCCCCACCATGACGTTCAGATGGAATGGGGCTTCGCCCCCTTTCAGGATCACGTTGTTCGAAGGCGGGGCTTTCCTGACGCCGACCACGTTCCCAAGGGCGTCGTAAAGCGTGGCGATGACGTACACATCCACAGCGTCTTCACCGCCCACGTTCCTCACTTTCCCGTTGATGCTGAAGACGCCTTTGTCCGTTTCCGAGCCGCTCACGTCTTCGACCCGAAGCCCGAAGTAGTACCTGCCGTGGTGTGCAGGCAAAGCCCTGAGCACCACCACCTGGTACGAGCTGAACTTCGGATAGGCATTGGGAAATTCCACGACGAACGGAGCTTTCTTCCCAGGCTCGACTATCCTGGCCTGCACCGGGGCGCTTTTCTCCATCACCACCCGACCGCTTTCGTCCAGCAGCCGGACGGAGACGAGCACATCTTCCAGGGCATTTCCCTGTCCGTTGACGATTTCCCCCATGCACCAGAGGCCGCCGGTGGACATCCGGGCAAAGTGGATTCCGGCCGGGGTGGCCGGGAGAGGGGTAGGAGTTGGCATGTTGGTTTGCTTCAGCTCTTCCCTGGGTATCACCAGCCGTTGCCCGACGCTCAACGTCCTGGGATCGATGATGCCGTTTGCCTCCTGCAGCGATGCCAGACTGACGCCGTACCGGTGCGCGATGCCGATGAGCGTGTCGCCGGGCTGGACTTCGTAGAAGATCGGGGTCGGCGTGACGGTTGGGGTGTCGGTCGGGGCAGGAGTGTACGGCGCCGGAGTGGCCGTTCTCGTCCCGGATGGTGTCCCCGTGGGCGTCCGCATGACCGGCTTGCTCGAAGTAGGCGTGGGCGTGGGCAGGGTGATCACCTGTCCACACGACGACAGGATCGCCAGCACCAGCGCACCGAAGATCAGGAGAAACCACAGGCGGCGGTTCATCCTTTCAGTCCCTCAGAGAAACGGGCGAAAGCCCGGATAGTTCTTCAGCCCGTCTTGCAAGGGCTGCGGCCACGTTTGGCGGAACCATTTCGCTTATGTCGCCACCGAGCATCGCCACTTCCTTGACGATGCTGGAGCTGACGAAATTGTATTGCTGGCTGGTGATCAGGCACACCGTATCCACGGAGCTTTCCAGAGACCTGTTCGTCAGCGCCATCTGAAATTCGAGCTCGAAATCGGAGATGACCCTGAGACCACGGACGATGACTTCTGCTCCGATCTCCCTGGCGAATTTCACGGTCAGCTCTCTGTAAGGCATCACCCGGATGTTCTTCACGTCCTTGAGAGCTTCTCTGGCCAGTTCGACCCGCTCTTCTACGGGGAAAAGCAGGTGCTTGCTCGGTCGGGCGTACACTCCCAGCACGAGCTCCTCGAACATACCCGCTGCCCGCGTGGCGATGTCTATGTGACCGTAGTGTATCGGGTCGAAAGTTCCGGGATAGAGTGCTTTCATCGTTTGCTCCTTTGTGTTTGCTCAGCTCAAGTCGCCGCTTCCTGGCTTCCAGAATTCCTTCAGTCGCAGCGCAAGGAGCTGGTGTTCCGGTCTGGTCAGATCTGGGTCTTCTGCGAACAGCCTTGCCGCTTCCTGGCGGGCCACTTCCAGCAGACGGCGATCGCTCAGGCGGGCCATCCGCAGGTCCGGCAGGCCGCTCTGCCTCGTCCCGAAGAACTCGCCGGGGCCGCGCATCTCCAGGTCTTTTTCCGCAAGCACGAACCCGTTCTGCGTTTGTTCCATGATCTGGAGCCGCTTCAGCCCTTGGTCCGTCTCGCTGCTGGAAATCAGGATGCAATATGCCTCGTCGCCGCCTCGCCCGACGCGCCCTCGGAACTGGTGCAACTGGGCAAGCCCGAACCTGTCGGCCCCTTCGATTATCATCACTGTGGCGTTCGGCACGTCCACGCCCACCTCTACCACCGCCGTCGCCACCAGCACGTCTATCTCCCCGGCCTGGAAGGCACGCATCACGGCGTCTTTGTCCTTCCCCCTCATCTTGCCGTGCACGAGCCCGAGTTTCAGGTCGGGGAAAACCTCTTGCTGCAATCGCTGGTACTCGGTCGTGGCAGCTTTCAGATCGAGGGATTTTGACTCCTCCACCAGCGGGTAGATGATGAACGCCTGGTGTCCCTGTTCCACCTGCTTCCTGAGGAAGGAGTACGCCCTCTCCCGCTCCCGAGGGTACAACCACTTGGTTCGTATCGGCTTTCTGCCCGGAGGCATTTCGTCGATCACCGACAGATCGAGGTCGCCGTAGAGCGTCAGAGCAAGAGTCCTCGGGATTGGAGTGGCGCTCATGACGAGCATGTGCGGGCTTTCCCCTTTGCCCCTCAGCATCGCGCGCTGCTCCACGCCGAAGCGGTGCTGCTCGTCCACCACCACGAGCCCAAGCCGGGCGAAGTCCACGTCCTTTTGGATCAACGCATGGGTTCCTATTACGATGTCCACCTCCCCGGAGGAGAGGGCTTTGTACACCCGCCGCTTCTCGGACGAGGTCATGCTCCCCGTGAGCCTGGCGATCCGGATATTCCTCGACCTAACCGGCAGTTCCATCGCTCCTTCCACGATCGGCGGAGTCTTGCCATCGTCACTTGCGGACACGTCCGCGCCGAACATCGAGCCGATGGAGCGGAAATGCTGTTCGGCCAGGATCTCCGTCGGTGCCATGAGCGCCGACTGAAGCCCCGATGCCGCCGTCGCCCACATGGCGGCTGCGGCCACCACCGTCTTCCCCGAACCGACGTCTCCTTGCAGCAACCGGCTCATCGGCACCGGTTTGGCCATATCGGCCAGTATCTGGGAAAGGGCGCGGCGCTGTGCGCCTGTCAGATCGAAAGGCAGCCTCCCGATGAACAAATCCAGCACCTGCTTCGACGGCTCGATGGGCACGGCTTTGCCCCGCTTCCATTCCCGGCGCTTTTGCTGCATGCCGAGCTGGATCAGGAAAAGCTCGTCGAAGGCCAGCCTCTGCCTGGCTTTTTCCAGGCTGGCCTGGGACGACGGGAAGTGTATCTCCTTGATCGCCTCCGGCAGCGGGTAGAGCCCGACTCTGCTCCTCACATCTTCCGGCAGGTAGTCCTGGATCTTTGGCGCCCACGCGTCCACGACGTGCTTCTGGAGCTGGCGCATCCACCGAGCCGTCAGGCCCGCGGTTAGTGGGTAAACCGGCACGAGCCTTCCCGTGTGCACCAGATCCTCCGACATGAACTCCCATTCCGGGGAGTTCATCACCAGCCTTCCCATGTAAAGCTCCACTTTCCCGCTCAGGACGACCCGAGAGCCCACTTTGAGCGTTCTGGCGAGGAAAGGCTGGTTGAACCATGTGGCCTGGATGTTGCCCGTGCCATCGGAGAGTATCACGTGATACATGTCCTGGCCTCGGCGGCTCTTTCTGGAAGCTGCGCTCACGATCTTCCCGATCACGCTCACCTCATCGCCGGGATGCAGCCTGGAAATCGTGGTGATCTTGCTGTAGTCGATGTACCTGCGCGGGTAGAGGAAAAGCAGGTCCTTTATCGTCTCCACCCCCAGGCGCTTCATC
>JALWAP010000072.1 GCA_027016315.1 Anaerolineae bacterium
GGCTCGATTCGATCCCGGGCCAGCCGCCCGACACCACCGGGCTGTTCCTGGTCCGCCCGATGCTCTCCATCCCGCACGAAGAGCTGGTTGCCTACTGCGAATCCAGAGGGTTGGAGCCCCGGTTCGACCGATCTAACCTGGACACCACCTACTATCGAAACCGCTTACGACACGAACTGATCCCCGTGCTCGAGACTTACAATCCCAAAATCAAAGAGATCATCTTTCGGAGTTCACAAATATTCGCCGACGATTACGATCTTCTCCACCTCCTGATGCTTGAGGCCTGGGAAAAAGTCGTGATGGCGGAAAGCGAAACGGAAATCGTCCTATCCTTGCAGGCATGGAAGGAACTGCATCCATCGCTTCAGCGAAGCGTACTACGAGAAGCGATCCACAGGCTCCGTCGATCTTTGCGAAATATCAACTGGGCGCACGTGGAAACAGCGCGAAAAGTGGGCCTGAAAGGGGAAACCGGCTCCCGAGCGCCGCTCCCAGAAGGACTCGCCCTGCTGGTGGAATACGGGAAGATCATCATTGGAGAGGAAACAGCGCTCGCCAAAGCCCCGGTGCCCCAGGTCGCAGCGGAGGTAAAAGTCGCGGTACCCGGATCCACGGATCTCGGGAACGGGTGGGCGCTGGATGCAAAATACCTGGGTCCTCAAGGGATACCGAAACCTTGGCCGAAGGATCCGTGGCAGGCGTGGCTCGATCTGGACAAACTGAAAATGCCGCTCTACATCAGGCCAAGAAAACCGGGGGATAGATTCCGGCCGCTGGGGATGAAAGGACGCATGTCGGTCGGGGAGTTCATGATCAACGAAAAGCTCCCCGCGAGATGGCGCGACCGGTGGCCAATCCTTTCCGACTCCAAAGGCGAGGTGCTGTGGATTCCCGGATACAGGCCATCGGACGACGTAAGGGTATCGGAAGAAACTAAAAAGGTTCTCTGGCTGCATGTGTATCACAATGACTGACCCGAGGGCAGGAGGCTCGAGATGAGTGGGACAGTGAAACTGAAGCCTGGGCGGGAGAAATCGGTTCTGCAAAGGCACCCGTGGATATTTTCCGGGGCAATTGCGTCGGCAGAGGGATGCGAAAACGGCGACGTGGTGGACGTAGTCTCTTCCAAAGGGGAATGGCTCGCACGGGGAAGCTACAACAGGAAATCCCAGATCACGGTGAGGATACTCACGTGGGACATGGACGAGAAGATCGGCCTGGATTTCTGGGTCGACCGCATCGAGCGGGCGTTTTCTGCACGCGAGGGGCTATGGGTTTCGGACGATACGGAAGCCTTCCGCGTGGTACACGCCGAAAGCGACTACCTTCCCGGGCTGGTGGTGGACGTGTATGGCAGGTGGCTCGTGGTGCAATTTCTCACACTCGGCGTCGAAAAGTTCCGCACCGAGATACTCAAAGCGCTGCAAGAAGTGTTCCCTGGGATGAAAGGAATCGTCGACAGGAGCGACGTATCGATAAGGAAGAAAGAAGGTCTCGGGTTGAGGAAAGAAATTGCCGTCGGAGAACCACCGCCGACTCCTCTTGAGTTCCTGGAAAACGGGCACCGATTTCTGGCGGACCTGCTGGGAGGCCAGAAAACTGGTTTCTACCTCGATCAGCGAGAGAACCGAGCGCTGATTGGAAACTACGCCCACGGGATGAGAGTTCTGAACGCTTTCTCCTACACCGGAGCATTTGGAGTTTATGCCTTGAAGAATGGCGCTGAGTTCGTGACGAATCTCGATTCTGTCCAGAGCGCGTTGGACATGGCGGCACAGAACCTGAAGCTCAACGGGTTCGGAGAACTCGATTTCGAACTCGTGCGCGGTGATGCTTTCGAGGTACTGCGGGAGTTCCTGAAGCAAGGTCGGACATTCGATATGGTCATTCTCGATCCTCCGAAGTTCGCAACTAATCAGCGAAACCTGCAACCCGCCACCAGGGGCTACAAGGATATCAACATGCTTGGAATGAAACTCCTGAGACCCGGTGGCCTACTGGCAACGTTCTCGTGCTCTGGACTCGTCAGCCCTGACCTGTTCCAGAAAATAGTATTCGGGGCATCCATAGATGCCAAAAGAGACGCCCAAATCATCGAAGAGATGAGCCAAGGGTGCGATCATCCCGTCGCCCTGACCTTTCCTCAGGGAGCCTATCTTAAAGGGTTGCTGCTGCGGGTTTGGTGACACAGGCATCCTTTTTTCTGACTTGTTTTGTTAAAAATCTTGTTGAAAATACGTGAATAACCTTTTGAAAACTCAACGCTAACAGTATCATTCAATGTTCAAATGTCTTTGATTAATTCGTCGAAAAATACCCCCTTGGGGAAGGCGCACGAATTTATCAACATATTGCAGAAAACCTCACCTCAATAAGATAAAACTTTGGAACTCAAAATACACAAGATAACGTTACAGAATCCTTTAGCATCTACAATATCTGTTACAAACGAATGACTTGAAGAAGCATTTTCATCAGAAATTTTTAAGACTGCTTGTGCTTAAGAATAACATTCTTGGTTGATCAATAGTGACAATTAGTTAGTGTTCTCACAATAACTACGAGAAAACTCGAGAAGTGTTATAGCTTGCATCGACCATCAAGGTGGTTTATGCTTTGTCGTGTGTCTTTTGAAATCCGGCCTTTTCAGGAGGTTCTCATGCTGGTAAGGGACTACAGAGAAGTACCGCTCCAGGACGCAGGGGTCGACGGCGTGAAGGTCCGATGGGTGATAAGCGTGTCGGAGGGCGCTCCTACGTTCGCGATGCGTGTGTTCGACGTGGAGCCAGGGGCAGCCACGCCGCATCACCGGCACCCGTGGGAGCATGAAGTGTTCGTGCTCGCCGGCAGCGGTGAGGTTGTGGGCGAAGATGGCACTTTCCCGATCTCCCACGGTACCACGGTGTTCGTTCCCCCCAACGAAAAGCACCAGTTCAGGAACACAGGGAACGATGTCCTTCGGTTCATTTGCGTGATCCCGACGGTGCCGGACGCCCTCCCGAAATGACGCCCGACAGGGAGGCGCACGGTGAAGGAGATATCGGCGCAGGTTAGCCTGTATCCTTTGCGGCAGCAAGACCTCAGGACGACGATTCGCTCCGCCTGGAAGATATTCGAGTCGCACGGGCTGGAGGTTCGGCCTGGGGCCATGAGCACGGTGATATGGGGCGAGATGGGCGAGGTGTTCGACGCTCTGGAGGAGGCGTTCGCCATAGCGGGCGAAGCTGGCGACGCCGTGATGGTGGTGACGTTTTCCAATGCCTGTCCAAAGCCGGGGAGCGAAGGTTCTTCTGATAATGCCCGACCGAAATGAGCGGGCGCTTCTGATGGCAGAGTTGCAGGGGCACGGCGTCCAGGTGGCTGCCGAGGAGCGTGCTCCCATCGCATGGCACAGGATCGTCGTCGAAGGGCTGAAGCCTGCGGCGGTGCTTTGGGACTGCAAGCTCGGAGCGCCGGACGAAGCGATGCTGGAACTCGCCCGCAAGACAGTCCCAGGCGTGCGTTTCCTCTTCCTGGGCTCCGTCGGATGTAGGGTGCCCGACGGGATGCTGTCGGAAGGGGACGTGGCCGAAAGCAGGCCGATTTCGGTTGGCAAACTGGCGGAAGAGCTCGTCCGGCTTGCCGGGAAGCGCGACCAATCAAACGAGGTGGCACGATGATCACGAGGCAATATCTCGAAGAGCTCGAAAGGAAGACCCTGGCGCCGTACGCGATGAAAAGCGGCGATTCCAGGGGGCGTGAGTACCCTGAGGACGAACCGGCGTACCGTACGGCGTTTCAGCGGGACAGGGATAGGGTGATCCACACGACCGCATTCAGGCGGCTGGCCTACAAGACCCAGGTGTTCGTCTACTACGAAGGGGATCACTACCGCACGCGCCTCACCCATTCCATTGAGGTGGCTCAGATCGGGCGAACCATCGCCCGCGCCCTCAGGGCGAACGAAGACCTCACGGAAGCCATCTGCCTCGCCCATGACCTGGGGCACCCTCC
>JALWAP010000073.1 GCA_027016315.1 Anaerolineae bacterium
GGTCATGGTGCACAAGCTGCTGAAAGCACCCGACGGCACGATCAGGATAATCGTGCAAGGCATCCGGCGGATCAAGATCGGCCCTTACACACAGACTGAGCCGTTCCTCAAGGCCAGGGTCACGCCCGCGCCCGAAACAGTCGAAGACGACATCGAGGCCGAGGCGCTGCACAGGAACCTGCTCGAGCTCTTCCGGAAACTGATCTCCCTCTCCCCCAACATCCCGGAGGAGATGGAAATGGCCGCCATCAACACTGAAAGCCCGCTCCATCTGGTCTATTTGATAGCGGCTTCCATAAAGATGGATCTGAAGGATTCGCAGGAGATCCTGGAGCTCGACAGCACCAAGGAAAAGATGAAAAAGCTCACCGCTATCTTGAACAAGGAGATCGAGGTGCTCGAGCTGGGGCGGAAGATCCAGAACGAAGCCCAGAGCGAGATGGAGAAAATGCAGAAAGAGTTCTTCCTCCGGGAGCAGCTCAAGGCCATACGGCGGGAACTGGGCGAGGAAGACGAACAAGCGATCGAGATCAAGGAATACGAAAAGAAGATCGCCGAATCGGGAATGCCGGAGGAAGCGAAGAAAGAAGCCCTGCGGGAGCTGGAGCGGATGAAGAAAATGCCCCCGCAGTCCGCGGAGTATTCCGTCATCAGAACCTATTTGGAATGGATGACGAGCCTGCCGTGGAACAAGAGCACCGAGGACAACCTGGATATCGACCACGCCCGCAAGGTGCTGGACGAAGATCATTACGACCTGGAAAAGATCAAGGAGAGGATACTGGAGTTCCTCGCCGTGAGGAAACTCCGGCAGGAGAGGAAGGAATTGCTGGAGCGGGAAAGCGAGGAACACCACGACCTGATCCGAAGGGAGCGCGAAGGCGTCATCCTCTGCTTCGTCGGACCTCCCGGCGTGGGGAAGACCTCCCTTGGGCGGTCTATCGCCAGGGCCATGGGGCGGAAGTTCATCCGCATGTCGCTCGGCGGAGTGCGGGACGAAGCGGAAATCCGCGGATTCCGCAGGACTTACGTCGGAGCGATGCCCGGCCGGATAATCCAGGGGATCCGGCGTGTCGGCACGAAGAACCCCGTGTTCATGCTGGACGAAGTGGATAAGCTGGGCAGGGACTTCCGCGGCGACCCTTCGTCCGCGCTGCTGGAGGTGCTCGATCCGGAGCAAAACTACGAATTTCGCGATCACTACCTGGACGTGCCGTTCGACCTGTCCCAGGTGCTGTTCATCACGACGGCGAACTGGCTCGACCCGATTCCAGCGCCCCTGCGGGACAGGATGGAGATCATCCAGCTTTCCGGGTACACCGACGGCGAAAAACTGCACATCGCCAAAGGATACCTGATCCCGCGCCAGATCCGGGAAAACGGTCTGCTGCCCGACGAAATCGAGTTCACAGACGAAGCGATCCACCGGATCATCCGGGAATACACCAGGGAGGCAGGCGTCAGGAACCTGGAGCGCCAGATCGGCAGTGTGTGCCGCAAGGTGGCGATCAAGATAGCTTCCGGCGAGAAGAAGAAATACGTGATCGATGCCGAAGACGTGCCGAAGTACCTCGGCAAGCCGAAATACTTCTCGGACGTGGCCGAGCGGGTCAACATACCCGGCGTGGCCACGGGGCTTGCGTGGACTGCGTCCGGCGGCGACATCCTTTTCATCGAAGCTACCAAGATGCCGGGGAACAAAGGCTTCCTGGTGACCGGGCAGCTCGGCGACGTGATGAAGGAGTCGGCGCAGGCGGCGCTCAGCTACGTCAGGTCCCACGCCAAAGAACTGGGCATACCTCCGGAGGAGTTCAAGAAAAACGACATCCACCTGCACATCCCTGCAGGCGCAATCCCGAAAGACGGCCCATCCGCCGGAGTTACGATGGCAACGGCGCTGGCGTCCCTCTTCACCGGGCGAAGGGTGAAACCGGACGTAGCCATGACCGGCGAGATCACGCTCAGGGGGAGGGTTCTGCCGGTTGGTGGGATCAAGGAGAAAGTGCTGGCGGCGGACCGCGCCGGGATCAAGACGGTCATCCTCCCAAAGAAGAACGAAGCCGACCTGGAAGACGTGCCAGAGGAAGTCCGCCAGCGGATGAATTTCATTTTCGTCGAGTGGGTCAGCGAGGTATTGGACGCGGCGCTGGAGCCGCCCCAGCCAAAGAAGAAGACGACGAAGAAATCCCGGAGTAAAAAGGACGCTGACGGGAAAGAAGCATCGAGCGAAAATTCGTGAGAAACGGGGCCCTGATCCGTGGGCAGGACCCTGCGCCATGCAGGTCGGGACTGCGCAGTGCGCATGATAGTTCGTACCCGGTACGGGCCCCGATCACACGCTCCAGAAATGGGGAAGGAGATTTTATTTTGTGGTGACTAAAAGGAAAGGCAAAAAGCCGAAGATGCAATGGTACAAAGTGGACCTGCATCTTCACACGCCTGCAAGCTCCGATTGGGAGGAGCCAGGCACGACATTTTTGGATTGGCTCTACGCCGCCGAGGCGAAGGGCCTGGACATCGTAGCGATAACGGATCACAACACCGTGGCCGGAGTCGCACATTTGCGGGACGAGATCAAGAGGTTGGAGTGGCTGGAGAAGCACAACCGGATAAGACCGTCGGAGAAGCGCCTTCTGGACGAATACCGGCGGCTCGGGAACAAGATTTTGGTGCTCCCCGGCTTCGAGTTCACGGCGACGCTGGGATTTCACATCCTGGGGATATTTCCGCCGGAGACCTCGGTGCGAGAACTGGAATTTCTGCTCCTCTCTCTGAACATCCCGATGGAAATGCTGGACAAGGGATCGACAGAGGTTGGCGCCACCACCGACGTGTTGACGGCCTACAGGAAGATCAGAGAAGCCGGGGGGCTGGTGATCGCCGCCCACGCCAATTCCACCCACGGAGTGGCATTGGCTGGCATGTCGTTCGGCGGGCAGACCAAAATAGCCTACACCCAGGACCCGAACCTGCACGCCCTGGAGGTCACCGACCTCGAAAGCAAAAGCTCCAGAGCCACGGCTAAGTTCTTCGACGGAAGCAAATCCCAGTACCCGCGGCGGATGCATTGCATTCAGGGTTCCGATGCACACAGGCTCCAGAAGAAACCGAACCGCAAAGATCGCCTTGGCATCGGGGACAGGGCCACAGACATGCTCTTGCCGGAGCCGACGTTCGAGGCGATCAAAGAACTGCTGGAAGGTGACGATTTTTCCCGGACGCGCCCCAGCCGCAAGCGCCGTAAGCCCGGAGACAAAGTCTGGACGGCCAGGCTCAACGGGCCGAATTCGACCACGTCTTTCCACGAAACCGCCACGTTCTACGGCGGAAGCATGCACTCCGTGCTGGCCGACGTGGTGGCGTTCGCCAATGCCCGCGGCGGCACGATCTACATCGGCGTGAGCGGCGATCCACACGTGCCGCCCACCGGCGTCCAGAAACCAGAGACAATGCTATCCACCCTCAAGGGGGAGATCAAAAACCGAATCTCCCCGTCTTTGAGAGTCGAACTGAACGCGCTACAGAGCCAGGGATACGACATCGTTTCGATAAAAGTTCCGGCCGGGGACGAAAAGCCGTACACCCTGGACGGCGGACATATCTTCCTGCGCAAGGGCAAGGAAACGAGGCTCGCCGGGAGAGACGAAATCATCGGGTTCGTGAAAGAGGTGCTGGGTAAGCAGGAGGAAGTCCACCACAGGCCAGCAGATTCAAAAACAAACCATCACGAGAGCGAAACGGAGGCTGCGCCAGGGCTCGACACGAACCCGCCATCGGATGGGGTCGAGATCGTGCTGCGGGAAGAGCGGAAAGGCAGGCTCTACTACACCGTCAAAGACCTTCGGAACGGCAACATGGTGAACAACGTCACCAAATCCTCGGCCAAACGGCTGTGGCAGTACGCCATCGAGCAATTCGAGCAAGATCGCCCGCTGGAGGCGCTCGACATCAAGTGGGACGGCGA
>JALWAP010000074.1 GCA_027016315.1 Anaerolineae bacterium
GCTTCCGTCAGGGTGCCGAGGCCGTAGAGCGCCAGCCCCACCGACCAGAGGAGCAGATGAGTGCCGCGCTTCCGCAGGTATCGGCTGAAGACCGACGCAGCGAAAGCGAACGTTACCAGCGTCGAGAGCACCGAAATGTATCGCATAGAGCCTCCTTCGGAATCAGCGAATGGGCGAATGAGCGAATCAGCGAAAGACGATCCCGATGATTTGCACACTCGCCGAATTCATTCCACCAGCAATTTCACCAGCGCCAGGAAGAGGAGCAGGTGCCCGACTTCCATCCACCCGCGCTGGCGGATGTTGAGTTCGTTCCGGGTGTGCCATTTCGCCACGGCCCAAACGTCCTTCAGGGCATTGGGAACCAGCGCCAGCAACGCCAGCGGCTGCATCGCCCCGGCCAGCACCCCGGCGATGTTCACCAGCCAGCCCAGAGCGTTGTACGTCAGCAGCGGCAGCCCAGCTTTCAGGTATCCGCTCCACGAATCGGGCGGAGCCTGCCGGGCCTGCACCCTGGCTTTCAGCCGGATGTAGAAGATGTTCGTCACGAAATAGGCTAAGTTCAGCAGGAGAAGCGCCAGTGCCATGCCGTCCAGCCTGCCAGTGGCGGCGAAATACCCCGCCGGAGCGCCGACACACACGCCGGAAACAGTCGCCACCTCCGCCGGAGCGGTCATCTCCTTCCGCTTGCTGGCGAAGAAAAGGTGCGCCAGCAGGGAAGCCGCCGCCAGCGCGCCGAATCCCAGCCATTCCACCCTGGGCATCCGCCATAGCATGACCAACCCTGCCGCCACCAGCGCCAGGAACTCGGCGGCAAAAAGGAGCTTGACGGAAGTCGCAACGCTCTTCCGGTTTCTGACCCCCCGGACGATGGTCAGCGCGGGCTGGCGGAGCAAAAAGAACATGAATACCGAAACGAACAGCCATGCCCCCGTCCACCCGACGGCTCCGGCCACCAAGAAGCCGCTGACGATCGGCGAGAAGGTCATCGCCCAGGCGCCGTGTTCCTTCGGAAACCAGATTTTCTTGACTGCCTGCATGTCCAACGTCGCTTCCAACCCCTCACCTCCTGCAAAAGGGCGTTTTTTTACAACGCAGAGACGCAAAGAAGCAAAGGCGCAAAGGATTTATAAAAACTGCTTTCTTGCGTCTTATGCACCTTTGCGGCTCTGCGTTAAACTCGGCCCCGATCTACGCGATTTCAAGGCCATCGCAACGCAAAGACGCTAAGAAGCAAAGGCGCAAAGGATTTATAGAAATTTTCTCCTTGCGTCTCGCGTATCTTTGCGGCTCTGCGTTAAACTCAGCCCTGATCTACGCGATTTCAAGGCTATTCGCAACGCGAGGACGCAAAGAAGCAGAGACGCAAAGGATTTCTATATTTTTCTTTGCGTCTTACGTACCTTTGCGGCTTTGCGTTGAAATCATCCTACTACCTCCGCGACCTGCTGCTCCACGGATTTCAGTATTTCATCCGCACCAAGGCGCATGGCTCGTTCGGCCAGGCGGCGTCCAAGGCCGACGGCATCCCGCACGTCGGCGTCTCCCTCGACGCGGATCACCTCTGCCGCGTCTGGCGAGGCCACCAGTCCCTTCATGCGAACCCGATCGCCATCCAGCCACGCATGGGCTGCAATCGGCACGCGGCAATTGCTGCCGAGCCCCATCTGGAACGCCCGCTCCGCCAGCGCCGTTGCTTCCGACGGCGGATGCCGAAGCGCACCGAGAATCGGCCCAAGGCCGCTTTCCTCCCGCACTTCCAGCCCCAGCGCGCCCTGGCCGGGCGCAGGCAGGAACTCCATCGGGTCGAGCCACTCGGTGACGTAGCCCGTGAGCCCCAGCCGAATCAGCCCGGCGGCAGCCAGAATCACGGCGTCGTAAGGCCCGTCTGGCGACATCGCTTTCCGGATGCGGGTGTCCACGTTGCCGCGGATCGGCTCGACGTAGAGGTCAGGGCGGGCGAGCTTCACCTGCGCCGCACGCCGAAGGCTGCTTGTGCCAACCGTCGCTCCGGGCGGCAGTTCCATCAGCCCCAGGCCGAGCCTCGAAACGACGGCATCCCGCACGTCCAGGCGCTTCGGGATTGCGCCCAGGCCGAGGCCGGGCGGAAATTCGGTGGGCATGTCCTTCAGGCTGTGGACAGCAAAGTCGATTTCGCCTTCCAGCAGCGCCCGTTCCAGCTCCGCCGTGAAAAGCCCTTTGCCGCCGATCTGCGGCAGCGGCCTGTCCAGCACTCGGTCTCCGGTGGTGGTGAACTTCCGCACGGAGACCATGAGTCCGGGCCACGCGCGCCGGAGCGCACTGACGACCTCCATCGTCTGCGCCAGCGCCAGCTTCGATCTCCTCGAACCAACGATCAGGTGTCTCAAGTTCGCTATCTCCGAATAAGCCGGTAAATCAAACGCCAAGGCGCAAAGATGCGAAAGGCGCAAAGGGTTTGAAAAATTTAAGATTCACTTTGCGTCTTTGCCTCTTCGCGGCTTTGCGTTGGAAAGCTCCGAAACGCGGTCGACCACGATGTCCTTCAGGAGAGGGTGGTCGCCGAGGGGCTTGGCGACGAGCAGTTTCACGTCCGGATGTGCCTCACCAAGCTTCGCAACGATTCCCGGCAGGTCTTTGTGCGCGTGGACGCCGTGGAACAGAAGATACGGCACGATTAGCAGCGTGGAAGCCCCGGCCCCGATGCACGATTCCGCAGCATCCATCACGCCCGGCTCGCCGGAGAGATATCCGACCACAGTTCGATGCCCCGTGGCGAGCTGAACCGCTTCCCCCAGCCGCTCGATTTCCTCACGCGCTTTGTCGGAAGTGCTGCCGTGGGCCGCGATCACGATAGCAACGCCTTCTTCCGATCCTTGTTCTTCGTCCCCTAATCCCTTGTCCCTAACCCCTTCGCCCTCTCCTCTTTCCACCGCATCAATGAATCTCGCCGCCTCGTTCCAGAGGACATTTCTTGCTCTACGGTACTGCGCCCGCTTCAAGTACTGGATGACGTCTATCTCCGCCAAGTGCCGCCAGAGCGCCCGCCACGTATTGTCATCCAGGCCCAGGGGTTTCAGTTCCTCCCGAAGCTCCGCCATCATCTCCAGCCACTGGGCGTACTCCGGCCCGATTTCCTCCTCCAGCATGAGCCGGAGCCTGCGTGCGACCTCCGGGCTTGCGCCTCCGGTGCCGATGGCGATGGTCAGATCGCCGCGGCGGATGACGGACGGCACCAGGAAGTCGCCGCCGGAGCCGGACGCGACGTTCACCAGCGCGCCGGCGTCGTGGGCGTCTTGCGCCACGCGACGATTCGTCTCCGGGGAATCGGTTGCGGCGAAAACGAGGAACGCGTCTGCGAGCACGTCGGGGGAGTACTCACGCTTCAGCCATCGAAGCCTCCCCTGGGAAGCCAGGTCGGCGATCTCGGGGGAGACCTCCGGAGCGACGACGGTCACGTCCGCGCCCGCTTCCAGCAGGCGCGCAACTTTGCGGGAAGCCACCTTCCCGCCACCGACGGCCACGCATTTCTTCCATGAAAGCTCCAGAAATATCGGATAGAGCGCCATGCAGCCTCCGAATCGTTGCGTCCGGAGAACAATTGTAGGCGCGGCAGGGGCCGAAGTCTATGGGTTGCGTACCCTATTTGGGGTTGGGAAAAGAGGAGGCAAAGAGGTTAATCCGTTAAAGTACTGAAGAGGGGAAAGAACTTGGATAAGGCTTCTTTGGTATGAGGAGGACGTCGGCAAACGTAGGTTTTGAACTGGAGAACACGAGTACATCAAAAACAGATGCAGCACGTACACTGTAAGGAAGACTACTTACCTGGTAGCATAGGTAACCCAGCGCCTTCTAATGCCTGTTTCACGGCTACTGAGAAAGCAATCTCCGCAACCTTTGCAACGATTTTTGTAAACCGCTGTCCAAAACTTTTCAGACGGTTTCGGCCATCGGTATCCGGAAGCTCCAAGTATTTCAGTAGAAAAGACGCCCCTATGGTGGTTTCTAGTGCTCTGCGTAACCCCTTTGTGCCGTTTAGCCGATAGTACATAATAGCACGACGAATATCTTCGAGTCGGTCAATGAGGAATGAACGTAATTCATGCGCTATATCGTCAGCCTTTAGGATATCGTCAATTAAAGCTTCCACTTCCGTCTTGATGTTTTTCAGAATTTCCTCTTCCACCACATTTTCCGCGGAGAACTTGTCCAGAGTATGAGCTCCGAACATTAGAGATGTCATTGTTTTTTCGTCCAAATATTGTCTAAAGTGCTCAACTGGGTGTTCAAGGCTACTAGCAGTAAAGGCACGTTCCAAATGCGGGAATGGGGATAAATAGAGTGACTGTTCTATATCGGGCACCTGCGCTAAATCCGCCTGTGCGTCCCTTAGCAAGCGCAACATTTCCACGTACAACAAGAAGACTTCCTCCACGTCGTTCGGGGCGACACCAAAGATTTGGGCCCATACCTCTCTCATCTTAGTGCCCTTGGGCACCTTGATGGTCCTTACCTCATTCAAAAGCAAATATAACCGCCCAACTGAGTTACTATGAAGAAAATCTTTGCTCATTTAAGGCATCCTCCAACATGTGGAATATGAGTGGTCTTTTCCTGTCCCTTCCTATCCATAAATCCCGACCCTTAGGGGAGCATCTGGCACAAATTCACTCAGAAAGCCCTAAGCTGGTAAAAAACCGAATAAAATGATAACATCCAGAGGTGAACGATGTCAAACTGAAGGAGAAAGTGCATCAGAAGCAAAAGCTCAAACCACCACGCGGGCTATGCCATTCATATTCACATTCAAGTAAGGAGTGCGCCCTCCACGGAGCCGATCCAACCACCTCCCTAGAAGGTGGATTTCTCTCTGGAAGGAAACCTTTTTGGCGCCGGTAAGGCGGCAGGACAGCGATTTCATGGAGCGTCGGTCGTGTGGCTTTGGCACTTGTTCGCGTTGTGCTATACTGGCGCAGCAAGGCCGCCTCCGACGATGAACCGAAGACTCCGGTGAGAGGTGAAGGGCGAAAAATGGATGCGGTGAAGTATGTCTATTGGCGGGACGAAGATATGTGGATCGGGTATCTGGAAGAGTACCCCGATTACTGGACTCAGGGCAGGACGATAGAGGAACTGGAAGAGAACCTGATGGATGTATACCGGGAACTTTCCGGCGGGAGCATCTCTCACCTCCAGAAAGCCTCCGGACGGCAAGCGAAGAGCGGGCGGCTTCGCATCGAGTCGCTTCCTGTCCCCCGATGGTCGCTGAAGTGGTTGTTGAAGGGGATAACGGAAGAAAACACCCATGGTGAGGTAAACACCGGCGGAGCGGTTGGGAACGAGGTTTGGTGAGGGCTTCTTTGCAAACGGAGGGGCACCGGTAGGAGTCCGAACCTGACAGTCAGGCAACTTCGTCATCCGGCCAGATGATTCGTTCTACCCTCGGATCCGATGCCACGGAGCGATTCCAGCGGAAGCGAAACGTGCTGGCCGTTTGCGACCCCAGATCTTTGACCACCTCGTGAGGGACTTTCAGTATCGCGAGGACTTCAAGCGATGGACTCAGGAACACGAGCATCAGAAAGTCGAACCGCTCCGCAATGTCACGGATGTCGAAAGAAGTGCTCTGATGCAGGTTCTCTACGACGCGTGACTTGATCTGGTAAGTGCGGCCCTCGCTATCGCGAGCGTCTATCGCTTTCTCTACGGTCGAACTGGCCAGTTCCAGGCCCATGAGCTGAGCTACTACCCACTCGGCATAATCGCCCTGAAGAAGCCGATCGGAACGGAGAATGCCCAGTTGCTTCAGCCCACTTCGCGCTTCCAGATAGCAGCGAATGAAATGCTTACCGATAGACAACAAATCCTGTGCTTCCTCTGAGCCTGGATGGAAACGCTTCACCATCATGTTCTCTCGGTATCACCACCTACGGGACTTTCCAGGAAGTCAGCAATGTCTCGATAATGTTTCGACCGATGATACATCACCTAACAAATTCCGTCAAGTACCTGAAGCTGGCCATTGGACATGCCCTGGTTTGTGGTTATTCCTGTGAGATTGAGGCTTAGGATCCTCCGTCGCTGGCGCTCCTCAGAGCGACAAAAGCATGTAGAAAGCAGCATGGCTACCTGACCCAGGGAATAGCTCTTTCAAATTTCCTGCACAAGAAGCCGAATTCTATAAGGCTCGAATTCACGTCTGCACCTCAGGACATCGGATTTGCAAAGCGCGGAATCTGCAAGGTATAATGTTGTGTCTGGCGGTGGCCTGCATGGAACGTCCACCGCTTTTTATTGCGAACACTCGATGCAAATCCTGTTCTTACAGGTGCAAATACCAGAACAGCAATAGGAGGATTTAAAGATGCCTAAGCGAACTTGGCAACCTAAGGTCAGGCGACGCCAGAGGGTTCACGGATTCAGGGCAAGGATGCGCACCACCGGCGGACGGCGGGTGCTCAAAGCCCGACGTTTGAAGGGGCGCCACCGGCTGGCCGTCTGAGGTCGTGAAAAAACGTTTTCGGCTCCGGGACAAAGAGCGCTTCCGGCAGGTAAGGGATCAGGGAAAATCCTACATTGGGGAATATTGCGTGCTGGTGACGCTCCCAAACGGCCTGGATTTTTCCAGGGCAGGCTTTACCGCCAGCAAGAGAGTCGGAAAAGCGACCAGGCGTAACCGGGCCAAGAGATTGATGCGGGAGAGCGTGCGGCTGCATTTTGAGCAAATCGAGCCTGGATGGGACTTGATCCTCATCGCCAGGCACCCGATCGTCGGAGCCAATTTCCACCAGGTCGAAAGAGAGGTCGTTTCGCTTCTCTCGCAAGCGGGCATACTGCGGAGCAACAGCCCGAAGGAAGTTCGAAAATGAAGACCATCGTTTTGTGGTTGATAAAATTCTATCAGAAGTTCATATCCCCTGCCTTTCCGCCGAGCTGCAGGTTCACCCCTACCTGTTCCCATTACACCTATGAAGCAATCGACCGATACGGCGTGCTCCGGGGCGGGTGGCTTGGGATAAAGAGGATAAGCAGGTGCCATCCATGGAACCCCGGCGGCTACGATCCAGTGCCGATCGTCCCGGACTGGCTGCCTATCAAAAAAGACGAAAACAGGTGACATAACATGGGCGGAATTGGTGCATTGTGGAACACCCTTGTGGTCATGCCGATCGTGGACGCGCTCGTATTTCTGAACAAGGTGCTCGTCAACCTCGGCGTACCGTACAGTTTCGGTTTTGCGATAATCTTACTGACGATCATCATCAAGCTTTTGACACTACCACTAACGTTGAAACAACTGCAGTCCATGAAAGCCACACAGGAACTGCAGCCCAAGCTGAAGGAACTCCAAAAGAAGTACAAAGGCGACAAGGAAAAGCTGGCTCAGGCACAGATGGAGCTCTACAAAGAAGCAGGCGTGAACCCGCTGGGTGGATGTCTGCCGATGCTCATCCAGTTCCCGATATTGATCGGGTTCTACAGCGCCATCTACAAGCTTGCCGACCTGGGACATCTGACCAACGCAAGATTCTTCTGGATTCCCAACCTGGCTTTCCCACCGAGAGGGAGCGGGATAAGCTGGCTTCTTCCCAACTCCGACAAGTTCATAGGCTGGGGGCCTGCGGCAGCGTACCTGGTGCTCCCTGTGCTCCTGGTGGTAAGCCAGTACGTGATGCAGAAAATGAGCACAATGCCCGGCACCGAACAGGATTCGGGCCAGCAGATGATGAACCAGATGAACATGCTCATGCCACTGCTGTTTGGGTTCTTCGCCATCCAGGTCCCGACCGGGCTGGACCTCTACTGGGTCACGTCCAACATCCTGGGAATAATCCAGCAATACTACATCACCGGTTGGGGATCTCTCAAGCCAAAACCGGAGCCGGAACCTAAGGGAAAGCCATCGTCCCGCCCAAAGAAGAAATCCGGCAAGAAAAGGAAGTGAGCAATGGAAAGGGAATTCACCGGTAAAAGCGTCGAAGAGGCGATAGAGAAAGGGCTGGCCGAACTTGGCCTCAGCCGAGATGAAGCAGAGATCGAAGTGATTTCGAGGGGGAGCAGGGGCGTCCTCGGGATAGGCGCAACGGATGCACGGGTCAGAATCGTCTGGAAAGAACGGAAGACTTCGCCTCAACCCGTAGAGCTTCCGAAAGAAGAAACTCCCGAAAAGCGAGCCGAGGCAGCCCCCGTCAAAGCTCCACGTGAAGCCGACCAGGAAGTGATAGAAGTCGGCGAAGAGATATTGAAGGAACTGCTGCAGAAGATGGGCTTCGATGCCTCCGTAGAAGCCGTGTACGAAGACGACCTTGCATCGGAAGGCAGCAAGCGGCTCGTCTTCAACATAACCAACACGAATGACGAAAGCACCGCCAGGCTGATCGGCAGGCGGGGAGAGGTTATTAACGCCATTCAGAACCTCCTGCGGCTGATGGTCAGCCATAGGCTCAAGAGATGGGTGAACTTCGCCGTGGATGTCAACGGCTACCGGGCTCACCGGGAAGAATCGCTGGTCAAGCTCGCCCACAGGATTGCCGCCCAGGTGCGAGAAACCGGCCGCGGCGTGCCTCTGGAGCCGATGCCCGCTAGAGAGCGCCGGATAATCCACCTTGCACTCAAAGACGACCCTGACGTGGTCACCCAAAGCATTGGAGAAGGGGAACGCCGGAGGGTTACGATAGTCCCGAAGCAGTTCGTGGATTGAACCACCGAGGTGCCCGGACGGCCGGTCGTTCGTGAACCGATTGGATGAATCCGGCGGGCGGATGTACGCCGCCCGCCTGAACGCCATTTCCATCGGAAAATCGCCATAGCTCGGCAGAGCCGAGGGAACCGTCGAAATCCATCGGCTCTCACACGTCTCACGAGCCGCTACCGGCTCGGTTTCAACACCGTAGCCCATGTCCGAGCCGATGGCGCAGGTATAAAGCTGGTTGAGGGGTTTCGTTCGATCGGTGCGGAGCGGCTTCCTCCGCTGCTCTCTGCAAAGGTCTTGCGGAGGTGAGAGGTGGTGAGAAAGACCAGCATCGTCATCGTGGACGACCACAAGATCGTCAGGCGGGGCATCAGGCTGATCCTGGAGCAAGATGGAGGGTTCGAGGTCGTCGGCGAAGCAAACGATGGCCCCCAGGCAGTGCTTCTGATCTCCCAGCTAAAGCCGGATATCGCGCTGGTGGACATACGCCTGAACGAAATGAGCGGGATAGACGTATGCCGCCGTGCAGTGGAACTCAGCCCGGATACCAGGGTAATCTTGCTGACCGCATACCTCGACAGCAACCTCATCCATCAAGCCCTCCAGGCAGGTGCAAAAGGCTATCTCCTGAAAGACGCAGAGCAAATGGACCTGGTCAACCGCCTGCGAAAAGCCCTCAGCGGCGAACTGGTTTTCGACCCACGCGTGACCAGTTCGCTGGCGGATTACGCCATCAAGCACCCTCCAAAGGAAGACGATGTGCTCCTTTCCAAAAGGGAACTGGAGATATTGCGGCTCATGGCCCAGGGGATGACGAACCCAGAGATCGCGGATATCCTGTTCCTGAGCCCGGCCACGGTCAAGGACTACGTGCGGAATATCACGGACAAACTGGGGGCGAGAAACCGGGTCGAGGCGGTGACCAAGGCCGTTCGCCTTGGGCTCATATGAGAGCAGATCGCCGCGGGGCTTCGGTGCCTTTCACGGGTACCACATGAAATCGAACGGAGTACAAAATGAGCTCACTATACGATACTTCCACCGGTCGATCGGAAAAGCTTGTGCTCATCCGCTACGAGATCCTGAAGGCCGTCCGAGAAAAGATCGATGCTCCAGGGGAAGTCGTGGAAAACGTGGCGGCGTGCCTGAACCTGATGACCGACGTGGACGAACTGCTGAGAATCAGGGAAATGCTGGAGGAAGGGGTCGACGCCGAAGAACTTCTCTGGTCTATCTGCGAGTGCCTTTCCAAAAAGGTGCACCCTCTTTCCCACGATTTCACGCCCGCGCCTGGAATTCAGGGATTGGGCGTCTTGCAGAATGTGGCGGTTGTAGACGACCCCTGCGAGCTCAAGCGGAGGCTAAGCCAGGCCCTACTCTTGATCAACGAAGGATGCACTTTGCTCGTTCCCATGGAAGAAGACGAACTCCTGAAGCGGGCTGCAGAAGTGGCTTGCAGGCTCGTGTCCGGCACGGTCGCCATGGCCGTCGTGGTGGAAAAAGAAGGGAAAGAATTGGTCGGTGTGTGCGGCGTGGCAGAGAAACTGGACAGATTCCCGGAACGAGCACGCTGCCTCCTGGAACCCGCGCACACAGGCGAACCATTGCTCATGGAGGACGTAAAAGCGCTCCCCGAAGCACGTCACATGCCCCCGTGGCACGTGCCCATCGGCTCGGCCGTCAGCGTCCCTATGGGAGCATCGGGCAGCCTCACCGGGGTGATCCTTGTGGGATACGACGAGAAAAGGAAGATCGACGCGGGTGACGTGGACATGCTCAGAGCATTCTCTAGGCAAGTGTACTTCGCGCTCCAAAACCGGATGTTGCAGGTACAAGTGCGGGAGCTCGAGCGGCTTCAAGAACGCCAGCGCATTGCACAGGACCTGCACGATACGGTCATCCAGCTACTGTTCGTCATGGGTATGGAGGCCGAATCGCTGATGCGCTGTTGTTCCGACCGCCCGGAGGTGTTCGAGTCGATCTCCAGGATACGCAAGCTCGCTTCCCGTGCCGCAATGGAGCTGCGATCCGCCATCGGAGCCATGTCCCTGAAACCCTCGACGGGGGACACTTCCCTGCTCGAACTCCTGCAGGAGGTCGTGGAAGAATGGGAGAAAATCTCCGGAATACACGTCACGCTCGTGTCTCCCTCGCAATGGCCCGAAATATCGCCAGAAGCGCAAAGGGCTATCTATCGCGTCGTCCGGGAAGCGTTGGTGAACGTGCAAAAACATGCCCACGCCACCGAAGTCATTGTAAGCGTGTCGCACATGAACGACAGGATGATCGTTTCGGTTCAGGATAACGGGCGCGGCTTCCCGGCAGGGATGAATTCCGCAGAACCCAGCCCGCTACATTTTGGAATGCGGAACATGCACCGCCTCGCCGAACAAGTGGGCGGGTATATCGAGGCGATGAACGACGAAGACGGGGGAGCCGTGGTGCGGTTCGTGCTGCCTCTCGAGTAGACCTTCCACGCGTATCGAAAGGCTCACGCCAGCCACTACAGGATACCAAACCGCCGGACTGGTGGATTGTCATCAGTTAGTAATGGATAAGCGAAGGCAGTGCCTTCGCTTACCCCTGAACTCCACTGCCTTGGCTCAGAATGACTCATAGTGCCCCTATGCACAAGAGACATTGCTCACAATCTCTCGCTTGACAAGCCACTAGTCCTGTTGCAGTTCCCGCTGGAACAGTTCCCGCAGGAGCTTTGGATCGGCCTTGCCGCGGGTTTCCCTCATCACCTGTCCAACGAACCAACCGATGAGGCTCTGCTTGCCTTCCCGATATTTCTGCACCTCTTTCGGATTCTCGGCGATCACCTTTCGGACGATGGAAAGGAGAGCGGCTTCGTCCCTGACCTGGGCAAGCCCCTCCCGCTCCACGATCTCCTTCGCCGACTGGCCGGTTTCGAACATCTTCTTCAACACGGACTTGCCGGTGTTCAGGTTGATCGTGCCGGAATCGATCAGCGATAGCAACTCCGCAAGCGCCTGCGGCGTCACAGGCTGGTCGTCGATGGATTTGCCGCTCTCGTTGAGCAGGTGGAAGAGCTCACCGGAGACCCAGTTCGCAACCTGGGAAGGCTGCACCTTCTCAGCAGCAGCCACGACCGCCTCGAAATAATCGGCGACCGACCTGTCCTCCACCAACACGCCCGCACTCTTGGCATCCAGACCGTACTCCCGGACGAACCGCTCCCGCTTGGCATCCAGAAGTTCCGGAAGCCGTTTGGAAATCTCCTCCACCCATTCCCGGCTCACGTGCAAAGGCGGCAGGTCCGGTTCCGGGAAATAGCGATAGTCGTGTGCTTGCTCCTTGCTCCGCTGAACCACGGTGCGGTTCCTGGCTGCATCCCACCCCATCGTCACCTGGACGACCCGGCCGCCGCTTTCGAGCGTTTCTATCTGTCGCTTGATCTCGTACTCCAACGCCTGACGGACAGACCGAAAAGAATTCAGGTTCTTGACTTCGACTTTGGTTCCGAGCTTCTCGCTGCCGACAGGGCGCACGGAGACGTTCGCCTCACATCGCATTGCGCCTTTTTCCATGTCGGCGGTGCTGACGCCAAGGTACCGGAGCAAAGTCCGGAGTTTCAGCAGGTATCGGTAGGCTTCCTCGGCGGAACGCATGTCCGGCTCCGTCACGATCTCCAGGAGTGGGATGCCGGCGCGGTTGTAGTCCACCAGGCTCGCGCCTGCCACGTGCACCAGCTTGCCGGTATCTTCCTCCAGGTGAGCCCTCTGGATGCGGATCGTCTTCGGCTTTCCGTCGTCCCCTTCGATCTCCACCCAGCCGTTTTTCGTCAGCGGAAGCTCGTACTGGCTGATCTGATAACCCTTCGGGAGGTCAGGATACATGTAGTTCTTCCTGGCGAAGACCGAATCCTCTGCGA
>JALWAP010000075.1 GCA_027016315.1 Anaerolineae bacterium
GAAAAAGGGCCGACCAAGAAGCAGATTGCGAGGAGCGTGCGGGAGAAGGAACAGCAGCGAAAGGTCATGATCGGCCTGGCGATCGCTGCTTTGCTCATCCTGGCGGTGATCGTATACGCTCTCGTGAATGAAAAGTACCTCAAGCCCCACAAACCGGTGGCGGAGGTCAACGGGGAAAAGATAACGCTGAGCGAATACCAGAAGATGGTGCTCTACGATTATCAGGTTACGAAAGAAAACCTCGATCAGTACCTGCAAGTGCGCCAGAAATACGATCCCAAGGGAGAATCCCAACTGTTCCAGGCCCAGATACTGCAGCTTTCCCAGCTTCTCCAGGACCCCAAACAACTCGGCCAGCAGACCCTGGACAAGATGATCGAAGATGTCTTGATCGAGCAGGCGGCCAGGGAGAACGGGATAACCGTGACTTCGGACGAGGTGCAGAGAGCGCTGGAGAAAGCTTTTGGCTACGATCGTGACGCCACATCTTCCCCGATCACTTCCACGAAGACGATCACCGAAACCGCAGGCGCTACCCCCACTCCTCCGATGACCAAGGAGAAGTTCGAGGAGCTGTACAAGAAGCGGCTGGAGACCTTCGCCAAGACTTCTGGCATCACCGATAAAGACATCCGCAAGATGGTCCGAATTCAGCTTCTCAGGGAAAAGCTCCAGAAGAAGATCGGGGAGGAGAAAGTGCCTCCTACGGCGGAGGAGGTACATGCGCGGCACATCCTGATCGCATTTGGACCAAAATCATCCGGCACTGTCACGGAGACGGTGACCCCGGCAATGGCGCTCACCAAGGCGATAAGCATTACGATGCAGCTCAAGAAAGGAGCGGATTTTGCCGAGCTCGCGAAGAAGTACTCCGACGATCCTGGGAGCAAGGACAAAGGTGGGGATCTTGGGTGGTTCCCGCGCGGAGTCATGGTCAAAGAGTTCGAGGACGCCGCTTTCAGCCTCAAGCCGGGGCAGATAAGCGATCCGGTCAAGACCCAATACGGGTATCACATCATCCAGGTACTGGCGAAAGACCCTCACCATCCGCTGGACAAGGCAATTTTGCAGCAGAAAAGGCAGGAGGCGTTCCAGAAGTGGTTCGAAGAATACAAGAAAAAGGCAAAGATAAAGAAATTCTGGACCCCAGCAATGCTCCCACCGCTCCCTACACCGACGCCTTGAGCGGGAAACTGTGGCCGAGGCTTTAGCGCTCACGGCCTCTCAGTCCGGAACAGGCAAAGAAACAGGAGGTGCAAGGAGATGTTCATGCTCTTTGCGCCTTTCTCGTCTCCGCTTCCCGCACAAAGAACAACTGTACTGAACCTGATCGCAAATACCTCCATACACAGCCCCTTAGCACATCCGATGAACCTGCTTGTTTTGCGGCTTTCGCTGTGGTATAATTGAAGCGAAAGAAACGAAGCCTACATTGATGCCGTCTACAGAAACGGCTGTCTTCAAGAAGCCGTACCTGAGCAACGAAGCTTGAGACAACTACCCCTACGAGGTTAGCATAATGAGCGAGGAATACTACAAACGTTTCACGAAAGAAGCCAAATCGGTACTGACGTTGGCGCAGAGAGAATCGAGGAATCTGAGACATCATTACATAGGGACTGAGCACCTGCTGCTGGCTCTGGTGGAAGTCGAAAACACCACGGCCTGGGCGGTGCTCGAGAAGCTTGGAGCTACCCGCGAGAGGGTTCTGAGGGCCATAGAGCATCTCGTCGGGGTTGGTTCTCCGGAGCTGGGCAACAGGCAACCGGTGCTTTCCCCCAGGACCAAACGGGTCCTTCAGCTTGCTTTGGAAGAAGCAAAACTGATAGGAAGCCCTTCTATTGCACCGGAACACCTGCTCCTCGGGCTTGTGCAGGAAGGAGAAGGGGTCGCTATCACGATCCTTCAAGAGCTTGGAATCAGCCCAGACAAAGTCCGCGCCGAGGTGGTCCGAAGCCTGATGGACCAGCCTGCACCGGAAACAAAGAAGCCCGAAAAACAGCAATCGGGCAAGAGCAAGACTCCGCTTCTGGATCAGCTTGCCGTAGACCTCACCGCCGAAGCCGAGGCCGGGAAGCTCGACCCGGTGGTGGGACGGGAAACCGAGATCGAGCGGGTGATCCAGATACTGGCCAGAAGGACCAAGAACAACCCCGCCCTGATCGGCGAGCCCGGCGTCGGCAAGACGGCGATCGTGGAAGGCCTGGCGCAGAGGATCGTCGAAGGCAACGTGCCAGAGCCACTGTTGAACAAACGGCTGCTCATGCTCGATGTCGGCTCCCTCGTGGCCGGAACGATGTACCGCGGGCAGTTCGAGGAGAGGATGAAAAAGGTGATCAAGGAGATCATCGAGAGCAAAGCCATCCTCTTCATCGACGAACTGCACATGCTCGTCGGAGCGGGGGCTGCAGGCAGCGCGGTGGACGCGGCCAACATCCTGAAACCGGCCCTTTCCAGAGGCGAGCTTCAGTGCATCGGTGCAACCACTTTGGACGAATACCGAAAGTACATCGAAAGTGACTCCGCACTGGAGCGGAGATTCCAGCCGGTGTACGTCGACGAGCCGTCACTGGAAGAAACCATAGAGATTTTGCAGGGGATAAAATCCAAATACGAAGAGCATCACAAGCTGGAAATCACCGACGAGGCGATCAGGGCAGCGGCTTACATGGCATCCCGCTACGTCCCGGACCGAAGCATGCCGGACAAAGCGATCGACCTGATCGACGAAGCTGCGTCCAGGGTGAGAATGTACAAACATCCGTACGCGTCCGATCTGCGGGACACTTTCGCCACCTTGAAGAAGGTGCAACGGCAGCGGGAAGACGCCATAAGCAAGCAACTATACGAAGACGCCTTCGACTTGAGAGTTCGGGAGCAGGAGCTCAAGAGGCATATCTCCAAACTACGGGAAGGCTGGTCGAACGTGAAGGAAAAGCCCAAGGTCACGGCGGAAGATGTGGCCGAGGTGGTATCCATGTGGACCGGGGTTCCGGTGACCAAGCTTGCCACCGAGGAAAGCAAGAGGCTCCTGCACATGGAAGAAGCCTTGAGCGGCAAAGTGGTGGGGCAGGAAGAAGCAATCAAGGCCATCTCCAAAGCGGTGCGCAGGGCACGCGCTGGGCTGAAAGACCCGAAACGCCCCATCGGGACCTTCATCTTCCTCGGGCCTACCGGCGTCGGAAAGACGCTGCTTGCGAAAACGCTGGCCGAGTTCATGTTCGGCAGCGAGGAAGCGCTGATAAAAATCGACATGTCCGAGTTCATGGAGCGGCACAACGTTTCCAGGCTCATAGGCGCTCCTCCGGGATACGTCGGATACGAAGAAGGCGGGCAGCTAACAGAAGCCGTTCGCCGCAGACCGTATTCCGTCATCCTGATGGACGAAATCGAAAAAGCGCACCCGGACGTGTTCAACACCTTGCTCCAGATCATGGAAGACGGGTACATCACCGACGGGCAGGGGCGCAGGGTGGATTTCAGAAACACGATCTTGATCATGACATCCAACCTGGGGGCGTCTTCCGTCAAGGATTCTGGGCCGCTGGGCTTCCCGGTACGTGACGAAAGCGCCGAATCGAAGGCCCAGTACGAGAAAATGAAGGAGAAGATGCTCGAGGCGCTGAAAGGGACATTCCGCCCTGAGTTCCTGAACCGCGTCGATGGGATCATGGTGTTCCATCCACTGACCAGAGAGCAAATCATCAAGATCGTGGAAATCGAACTGGGCAAAGTGCAAGAGCGGCTGGAAGAGCAAGGGATGAAGCTGGAAATCACCGACGAGGCCAAAGCTTACCTGGCGGAGAAAGGCTATAGCAAGGAATACGGCGCAAGGCCATTGAGGCGGCTCATCCAGTCCGAGGTCGAGGACGTGCTCTCTGAAAAACTCCTCGCCGGCGAATACCAGGCCGGGTCCGTGATCAAAGTGGACAAAGGAGAGGACGGACTGGTGTTCGAGGTCATCCGCCGCTTCGATCCGGAGCAAGGCGAAGGTGCAAAGGAAGAATCGAAACCGGTCATGCCGCTGTTCGGCTGACCGGGCTTCGCCTCCAACGACCGATCGACGGTAGCGGCCAGTGGTCGAGGCGATGGAGCAAGTCGAGTATCCTCCGGCGCCGGTGTGGCAAACGAAAACGCACCGGCGCGGGGTATTTTTCTCATCGTGTGTTTTCGCATCAAAACACCGCTGTACGAAAAAGGCCATAACCCGCATGCCCACCGTGTCCTAATACCGTCTCGTCCACATCTCCGCCGCCTCCCACCGAGGGTGCTCCCTGTTAACCCCACTGTCTCAAACGAGATTAGTTAGATCGTAAGCGGGCGGTGCTCGTTGCGTATGAAAGTTCTTTGAGGAAAGGTTCCGATCCTGTATAATTCGCCCGAATACGGAAGTGAGAGGTGACAGATGCGCACGATTTCCATCATCCAGCTCGGCTTCGGCGGCGTGGGAAGGGCTTTGGCGAAGCAGATCGTGAGCCTTCGGGAGTGGCACAAGACCCGATACAACGTCAGGCTTCGATACATCGCTCTGTGCGATAGCGACGGCGCAATCGTGGACACGAAGGGGTTGCCGGACGAGGTGATTCTGGAAGCCATCGACCGGAAAAAATCCGGCGAAAAGCTCAAGCAGATGCCATTCGGCTACGCCCAATCGGATGTATCCGCTGTCGTGGACGTGGCGGGCACCGACGAAACCGTGGTGGTGGATGTGAGCGCATCGAAAGAGACCCTTCCGGCGCTCTTGCTTGCCGCCAGGCTCGGCTATGGCATCGTTACGGCGAACAAGAAGCCGCTGACGGACGACCTCGAAAGCTACCGGAAGCTCAAGTCCGCGGAATTCTTGCGATACGAATCGACCGTTGGTTCCGGACTTCCGGTGATAGCCACCCTGCATCGCCTGCTCCGCAGCGGGGACAAGGTTTCCCAGATCGAGGGCGCGCTAAGCGGGACGCTTGGATACCTGATGACCCAGATTCAACAGGGCGTGCCTTTTTCCGCCGCCGTTCGGGAAGCGTACACCCTTGGATACACAGAGCCTGATCCCAGGGACGATTTGGGCGGGGTAGATGTAGCCCGGAAGGCGCTGATACTGGCAAGGGACCTCGGGTATCCCCTTTCCATGTCCGACATAGCCCTGGAGCCGCTGTACCCAAAGCACCTCGACGAACTCTCCATCCCGGACTTCCTGGAGGCGATTCAAGCCAGCGACGGGATGTTCGAGGAACGGGTTCGAGAAGCACGTTCCAGAGGTCAGGTGCTGAGGTTCGCCGCTTCCATAACCCCTGAGGGGGTGAGTGTCGGGCTGCAATCGGTTCCGGAAAGCTCGCCGCTGGGCAGGCTGCAGGGGAACGACAACCTGGTGGGGTTCTACACCTCCTACTACGATCAGACCCCGCTGGTGATCCAGGGGAGAGGCGCGGGGGTCGATGCAACCGCATCCGGCGTGCTGGCCGACATCATGGAGTTTTAGGTTTTCGAGGAGTCGGGGCGTCGCAGCTCATTCTTCTTCGACGAATTTGACGACGGTGACGCCGTTCCCCCCTTCCGAATCCTCGCCGCTGCGAAACGTGGCTACCAAGGGATGCCCCGAAAGGTAGCTCCGCACTGCCTGTCGGAGAGCGCCTGTCCCTTTCCCGTGGATTATCCGAACCCACGGTAGCCTTGCCAGGTAGGCCTGGTCCAGGTATTTCTCCACTTTCGGGAGGGCTTCGTCCACGGTGTGCCCCCGGATGTCGAGCTCCATCGGCGGGCGCTCCACCACCGGCTCCCGGATTTCCGGTTCCCGCTCCTCCCGAACCGCCACGGGGCGGCCTTTCCGCTCCAGTCTGTCCAGCGGCACCCGGATCCTGAACGCGCCAACCTGCACCAGCGCGTCCTCTTCTCCGGCGCTGACGACCTCGCCGTCCGCCTGCAAAGTGGTCACGAAAACCCTGTCCCCGGCTTTCAGAGGTCCGGAAACGAGGGTAAGGGCCTCCTTTTCATCGAGAGGCTTGGTCGGAGCTTCGGGTATCTCCTCCTTCTCGAGCTTTTCCAGCGCCTCCTCCGCTTCTTTCAGCATCTGCTGGTGGAGGCCAGGCTGTACGCTCTTGAACCGCTGGCGAAGTTTCCTGATCTCCCGTCGGACCTCTTCGAGTTCGGCGTTGGCTTCCTCTCGAGCTTCCATGAGCACCAGCCTTCGAGCTTCTTCGATCCGGGCGAGCTTTTCCACCAGTTCTTTTCTGAGTTTCTCCACTTCGGCGCGCTCCCGCTCCAGTTCCATCCGGGCGGTTTGGGCGGCGACCCTCGCTTCTTTCAAGTCAAGGAGCAGGCTTTCCGTCTCCCTGCTCTCTGGCCGAACCATCGCACGCGCCGCTGCGATTATCTCCGGGTCCAGCCCCAGCTTCCCGGCGATGTAGAGGGCGTTGGAGCGCCCCGGCAGGCCGATTGTCAGCTCGAACGTGGGGGATAGGGTTTCCGGGTCGAATTCCACACTGGCGTTTTCTATGCCCGGGGTTACGTGGGCGTACACTTTCAGTTCGGAGTAGTGGGTCGTGGCAAGGGTCGTAATGCTCCTGGCCAGCAGGTGGCTCAGGATCGCCCGAGCCAGCGCAGAGCCTTCCTCCGGGTCGGTGCCAGCACCAAGTTCGTCCAAGATGACCAGCGATCGGCTGTCGGCGCGATCGAGGATTCGGATTATCTGCCCCATGTGGGAGGAGAAGGTGGAGAGGTTCTGCTCGATGGATTGCTCGTCGCCGATGTCGGCGTAGACGCCGTCCCAAACGGTCATCTCCGCGCCTTCTGCCGTCGGGATTTGCATCCCGGATTGCGCCATTAGCGCCAGCAGGCCGGTGGTCTTGAGCGAAACCGTCTTGCCGCCGGTGTTCGGCCCTGTGATCACCAGGATGAAGAAATCCCTGCCGATGTGCACGTCGATCGGTACCACCGTCTCCGGGGGCAGAAGCGGGTGCCTTGCCTTGGGGAAGTTCAGCACGGAGCCGGGGTGCCGCACCTCCGACACCTTCCCTTCGCGATCCCTGACCGGATGGGGTGGGCGGAATCGGAGGAGCTTAGGCCGGACCGCGTTCAGTTCCTCGGCATACCTCGCCCTGGCGAGGATCAGATCGAGTTCGCCCAGGAGGCTCACGGCCTGGTCTATGTAGACGGCCTCCTCGGCGATGAGGGTGGTCAGGTCGTTCAGGATTTTTCGGACCTCACGGGCTTCGTCCAGTTGGAGCTCCCGCCACCGATTGTTGAGTTCCACGGTCGCCAGCGGCTCGATGAACAAAGTGGCACCGCTGGAGGATTGATCGTGAACCAGCCCCGGTATCCTGCCTTTGAACTCCGCCTTCAGCGGCACGACGTACCTTCCGTGCCTCTGGGTGATGATCGGCTCCTGGAGGTATTTCTGGTTTTCGGTGGAGGAAACGATTTTCTGCAGGGCGTTCATCAGTCTGCCGTGGGCAATTCGCTCCTCGCGGCGAATCCGGGCGAGTTCGGCGCTGGCGCTGTCCCGCACCTCTCCCCGGTCGTCGATGCACCTCCCGATTTCCTCGCTCACGTGGGAGCACGGGTCGATCTGCCTGCCCAAGTGGGTCAGGTTTGGGAACTCCGGCCCCAGGCGCGTGAGAACCCGCCGTACCTCGCCTGCGCGCAGCAGCGTCGAGCGCACGTCCAGCATCTCCTCCGGCGTTAGCGGCACGCCTTTCAGCGCGTTCTCCACCAGCAGCCTGACGTCGTGGGCGCCGCCCAGCGGAAGGTCGCCTCGCAAGTCGAACAGCAGTCGAGCTTCTTCCGTTTCCGCCTGCAGCCGTTCCGCCTCTTCCAGGTTGGCTACAGGACGAACGGACAGCGCCAGCTCCCTGCCGACGGAGAACGTGGTGTGTCGCGCGAGCCTTTCGAGAATCTTGTCAAATTCGAGGGTGGTCAGTGTCTTTTCGTCCAACGGTCGGAAATCCCTCACACTTTGCCTGTTCAGTATTCTCTCGGCCCAAAGATCGCCCTGCCGATCCTGACGATGGTCGAGCCTTCCTCCACGGCCACCTCGAAATCGTCGGTCATGCCCATGGAAAGGTGACGCCATGGAGCTTCGGGAAACCGCTCTTTCAGTTCATCCATCAACTCGCGCAGTCGTCTGAAAACAGGCCGCACCTCTTCCGGGTCTTTGACTATGGGGGCAACTGTCATCAGTCCCTGCACTTGTAGCCGGTCCAGCTTCAGTATCTCCTCCACCGCGCCGGGGAGTTCGTCTTGCTTGAAGCCGTATTTCGTGGGCTCGCCGGAGACGTTGACTTCCAGCAAAACCGGCTGCACGTCGAGCCCTGCTTCCCGGATGCGGGTGTCGAGCCTGCGCGCCAGTTTTACGGTGTCCACGGAATGGATCAGCGCGTACCTGCCGATCACCATTTTCACTTTCCGATGCTGGACGTGGCCGATCATGTGCCACGTGGGCTTCGGCAGCCCTTCGGAATCGAGCTGGGCGTTCAGCGCCTCGATCTTCGGCAGCGCTTCTTCCGGGCGGTTTTCACCGAAATGCCGCACTCCGAGGTCGTAGGCTTTCCTGATGACCTCAACCGGATGGGTCTTCGTGACAGCCACCAGGGTTATCTCGTCCGGGGCCCCTCCGGCCCGCTCGGCAGCCCTGGCGAGCCTCGCTTTCACCGATTCGAGCCTTTCCGCTATCTTCTCCATGCATCCTCCTGTGCGACTCGATGGGAGATCGAATTTAAGCTAACACCTCGGAACTCCGTTGTCAAACGAGGCATCCATGACGATCCGCGACCCGTACAAATAGACCTCCATCCTTGTTCGGTCCTCCTACAGACTCTACCACCCATCCCCCTCACAGGCTCCGCCTTCCACCGAAAGAGCGCCAAGACCTGCCCAAGGCCATTGCCACCCGGTAAAGCGGCGGAGGCACGATGTGCGCCTCCCGGAGCAGGCTTTCTTCCGAGTAAAGCCGCTCGACCGCTCCCTGGTAGATTGTGCTCCCGTTGGAAAGCACGGCCACCTGCTCGGCCACTTCCAACACCAACCTCATGTCATGAGTGATGAACAAAACGGTGACCCCTTTCGCTTGCAATGCTTTCCACCTGGCGATCATCCGCTCGGTCGTCAGCCTGTCCTGCCCGAACGAGGGCTCGTCCAGAACCAAAAGCCGCTGACCGACGACGAGCATGGTAGCCACGCTGAGCCTTCGCTTTTGCCCCTGGCTCAAGGTAAAAGGATTCGCCTTCGCCAGGTGCTCGAGGTGGAAATCTCGCAACACCGACTCCACTTTCGGCGCGATCTCCGACTCACGCCACCCCCTCACCCGAAGGCTGTAGGCCAGTTCGTCGTAGACGGAATCGGTCACGAACTGATGCTCCGGGTTCTGAAAGACATACCCCACCATCTCCGTGAGCCGCTCCAATGGAGTCTCGGCGACATCAGCGCCGAACACGAAAACCTTCCTGGGCGGCGGAGTCCGAATCGAAATGAGGTGAGCTGCCAGCGTGCTCTTGCCGGAGCCGTTTGGCCCGAGGAGGGCGAAGAGCGAACCCTCCGGCACCTCCAGGCTCGCCGAATTCAGGGCCGGAACTTCCGCCCTTGGGTAGGTGTAGCTCAGCCCACGCACTTCGACGGCCGCAGGTCTACCCCGAATGCTCCAACGCTTTCTGGCCGCAGGTGCGATCTCCTCACGCCCGATGCGGAGCTCACGTGCCAGCGCTACCGCTTCCTCCACTGTGAGCGGCAGGGTCGGCACCGCAAATCCCCGGCTCCTGAGCCCCAACGCCCACTCTGTGACCTGTGGAATCCATATCCCGTATCGCAACAGATCCGACGATCGCCGGGAGAAGATCTCCCTCGGCGGGCCTTCCGCCACGACGGTGCCTTCGTGGGAAAGCACCAGCACCCTGTCGACCAGATGGATGCATTCGTCCAGCTTGTGCTCCACGATCAAGATCGTGTGTTCTCTGCGGAGCGGTTCCACGATGCGGAAGAATTCTACCGTGGAAAGAGGATCCAGGTTGGCGGTGGGTTCGTCCAGCACGATGATTTCCGGCTCCATGACGAGGACGGACGCAAGGGCGAGCCGCTGTTTCTCTCCGCCGGACAAATCCCCCACGTGCCTTCGCTCCATTCCCTCCATGCCAACCATGGAAAGGGCTCGGCGTATCCGCCCGTCCATCTCCGATCGAGGCACGCCCAGGTTCTCCAGGCCGAAAGCGACTTCGTCGGCGACGGTCAGAGTACAGAACTGGGCTTCCGGGTCCTGGAAGACCACCCCGACGTGCTTGCTGAGCATGCCCGGCGGTGTGGAAAAAGCCTCCATCCCCAGCACCCGCACGCTGCCGGAGACGTCCGCTTCGATGTTGTGTGGGATGAGCCCGTTCAGGGTAAGCGCAAGGGTGCTCTTGCCGCCCCCGCTGGGGCCAAGGATCAGCAGAGTTTCCCCCTGCGCCACATCGAAGCTGACGCCTTTCAGCGCCGGCCTGCGGCGCAGGGGATACTTAACGCTCAGATCCCTGACCTCGATTGCAGGGCGGTTCAAATTTCCTCTTTCCCTTCCCTTGCCACCGGGAAGTTCCCAAGAGCGCCGGATCGCACCAGGCCATCGGCGATCACCTTAGCGAGCCATCCGCCGAGGACGGTACCGCTTATCAGCCTTGCGACGAGCATTATCAACAGCACTCCGGGCTGGAGCTTGGAATACCAGAAGAAATAATCGACCACCAGGCTACCCACGCCCGCGGCCGCCCCCGCCAGCATCAACGTATCGAGCTTGTAGCGCCTGTAGCCATACGCAGCGAACACGATCTCCGCCATGCCCCCCTGAATCAGGCCACTGATGAGCAGTGTGAACCCCCATTGGCTTCCGGCGAGCCATTCGGCCAGGGCGGCCAGCGTTTCTGCAACCACGGCAGCGCCTGGTTTCCTGATGATGTAAGGGGCCACGAGCCCGGCCAGGAACCAGAACCCGTACACCAGGTCTCTGGAGCCGGGGATTATGGCGTTGATGGGCTTTACCAGATCCCAGATCATGCCCCATCCGAGGAACAGAAGCCCAAACACCAACGCCAGATTGGCCACGAGTATCGCGTCTCGGGTCTTCCAGCTCTTCAACTCCCCGCCGATGCCCCATGCAGCGCCGGACGCCAGCCCCATGACCGTGAGCACCACGGCCACCACCGGATTCCAGCTCACGTACTCCACTTTGGGACCTCTGATCACTGCCGCCACGTAGTAACTCAGCAAAGTCACAGCCCCAACGAGGACCGCATAAACCAGAGTTCTGACCGATTTGCTCATCTCCTGTCCTCCATCACAACGACGCAGAGCCAACCAAAACCTGCGTCGGGAATTTCCGACAGTCGTTGCGAGGGAAAATCACTTGCTACCCCCGACCGCTTACATGCACCACGAACAACATCCCTTCCCGGAGCGAAACCGTCGCTTCGGAATCGACGAACTCGTTGCTCATCCCCCTGGCAGGCCCCATCAGCAAATCTCCATCCTGCAGCCGGTAGAGCAGACCGCCGGTGGTCACCCCCCTCGCATCCCCGCCGACGGGGATCAAGGAAAGCGTGTCGCCAACCTTGCCGCGAACAACCAAGGTCTCGCCACTACGCAGGAGCCGAACCGCCTGGTTGCCGTCCACGACTACCACTTCCTTGCCCTCGAGTTCGGGACGTGTTAGAAGCATCAAATTTGCGAGTTCGTGGTCGATCCTTCCCCCAAACGCTCCGAGCACCACCAAAGAATCCGCTCCATTCTCCAGGGCGTACAGGACGGCAAGCTCTCCATCGGTTTCGTCCTTCTCTCTCGGGTACCGGATCACCGGGATACCCTCGGCTTCCAGTTCCTCGAGCCGGTTCTCTGAGATGGAATCGAAATCCCCTATCAGCACGTCAGGCTTCAGGCCGATGACCGCCGACGCATCGCCGCCGCCATCGGCAGCTACCACCATATGGGCGCCTTCCAGGAAGCTTCGCAGGAAAGGCGAATCGTGTATCGACTGGCTAAGAACGACCAAAGCTTTCATCTTACACCACTTTCGTAACCTGGAGCTGCGTTTGGGGAAAGAAAAAAGGCCGCTGCCCTGAGGCAATGGCCTTTTCGTGTCGTCGTAAGCATTCCCTACGCCGGCATTACCCAGGTCAGGTTCTAAGGGTCGAAGGTGGTGAGGCTGCGCCTCAGGACCTTCCTCTCAGCCGGGCCATCCCCCAGCTCCCCCAGCACGTATGTTCGATTGTTAACACTACCATCTGAATTATAGAACTGAGACTGCCAAAAGGCAAATCGCCTAATCACCTACATCGTAACCGCGCCATCACCTTCTCGGGCACTCCGAGTCGGTTAGATCGATATGGTACAATTTGCATTGAGCAGCTTCATTCGTGCGCCAAGTAAGCGCACGGCCAACACTCGGAGGCAGCATGGCAGACGGAGTAGACATTCTGGTAATCGGCGGAGGCGTGATCGGGCTTTCCATCGCCTACTACCTGAGCAAGAAAGGCGCTTCGGTCACGGTCGTCGAGAAGTCCGAGATCGGGGCAGG